>UREM01000035.1 GCA_900546775.1 uncultured Collinsella sp.
GCCACGGCGCTCGGCGCGGGCGCGCTGGCCGTGGCGCTCGGCGTGTTCGGGGCCGTGCTCGCCGTTGCCGGGCGCCTGCCGCTCGGGCCCGTTCCGCTTGCGGCCGCCTGGGCGGGCATCGTGCTGGGCAGCCTACCCCTCTACGCGCTGGGGCTCGGCGTGGCCCTGCGCCTCGGCCGCAACGCCGCCATCGGCGCCGGCGCGGCGGGGGCGTTCTTCTCGGTGGGCGGACTTGCGCACGGCCTCATGACCGGCGAGCTCACCGGTGCCCTGGCGACGCCCCTGAGCTGGGTGCCGCTCGCCTGGCCCGCGCGCCTGGGGTCGCTCGGGGTGGAGGCCTTCATCGACGCCGCACGCGCGGCGGGCCCTCTCCTCACGACTGCGCTCGCTAGCCTCGTGCTCACCCTGGCAGCCGACGCCGTCCTTCTCGCCTGGTTCTGCCGCTTCGAGGACGGGAGGGCAGATGCGTAGGAGGCCGCTCGCCGCCATGCTCGTCCTCCTCTCCGCAGCGCTCGTCCTGGGCGGGAATGCCCTGCTCGACGCTTCGGACGACAGGGGCAATGTCCGAGAGCTCCAGCTCATCTTCTTCGGGCGGGAGTCGGACGGCGAGGGCTGGCTCGGGATCGAGGCGCGCGGCGGCTCGGGCGTGCGCTACCGCGCGTGCGAAGCGGCTGAGGCGCCCGCAGCTGCGCGCGGGGCTCTGGACCGCTGAATGCGGCGCTAGTACAATTCCGACGAGAGTTTCAGGAGGTCTAACATGGCGAGGATACTGGCAGTGGATGATGAACGGGCGATCCTCGACGCTCTCGCGCGCGTCCTCGGCCGCGACGGCCATGAGGTCGTCAGGGAGGCGGACCCGACGGCGGTCCCGGGGATGGACCTCTCGCGCTTCGACCTCGTGCTCTGCGACGTCATGATGCCGGGGCTCGATGGCTTCGAGCTCGTGCGGCAGATCCGCCCGGACTTCGACGGGCCCATCGTCTTCCTGACCGCTCGCGTGGCCGAGGAGGATGCTGTGGCCGGCTACGGCCTGGGCGCCGACGACTACGTCCGCAAGCCCTTCGGGGCCGCGGAGCTGCGCGCCAAGGTCGCGGCCCATCTACGCCGTGAGCGCCGGCCGCGCTCGCACGCCCTCTCCTTCGGGGAGGTGCGGATCGACCTCGGGGCGCGCGGCCTCGCCGTGGGTGGCGAGGCCGTGCCGCTCACGCCCACCGAGTACGCCATCTGCGAGTACCTCGCTCGTCACCCCGGGCAGGTCATGAGCCGCGCGCAGATACGCGAGGCTGTGCTCGGCTGGGAGAGCGACGCCGACGACGCGGCCATATCCATGCAGGTCAGCCGCGCCCGGAGGAAACTCTCCGAGGCCGGCGCCGATCCGATCGCGACCGTCTGGGGGATGGGGTACAAGTGGCAGCTTTGAGGATCGGGGCGCGAGGTCGCGGGGGCATGCCGCTCTCCTTCGTCATCGCGCGCTACTTCGCCTACGCGTTCGCGGCGGTCGCCACGGCGTGGCTCGCCTCGTTCATGGTGCTCTCCGTGGCGATCAACGCGGGCTTCGTCTACGAGGCAAGCTGGGGGCCGGCCAATGCGCGCGAGGTCGCGGAGGGCCTAGCACGCGACGGCGTCTGCGGGCAGCAGGACGTGCCGACGGCGTACCGCTACCTCATCCTGAACAAGGACGGAAACGTGCTGATGACAGACCTCGAGAGCACGCGGCTCGAGGACGCGACGGAAATGGCCCGTACGGCACTCGCCGCGGATCCGGGCACAGTGGAGATCGAGGGCGGGGGTTCGGGCCTCACCTACGCCGCGTTCCCGCTCAAGGGCGGCGGGGCCTGCGCACTCGTCAGCGAGTACCTGCCGCAGTGGGTCTCGCGCGATCTCGCCGGCCTGCTTCCCAACCCGCAGAACCTCATGCTCGTCGGCGCCACGGCGGGAAGCGCGCTCGCGCTCGCGCTCGTGGCGCGCCGCGCGAGCCGCGTGATCTCGCGCAAGATGGCGCCGCTCGCGGAGGCGGCGGGGCGCGTCGGCGCGGGGGAGCTCGACTTCGCGGTCGGCAGCACCAACGTGCGCGAGGTGAACGACGTCCTCGCCGCGATGGACGCCATGCGGACCTCCCTCGCCGAGTCACTCGAGGCCCGCTGGGCCGCGGAGCGGGGGCAGCGCGAGCAGGTGGCGTCGCTCGCCCACGACCTCAAGACGCCGCTCACCGTGCTGCGCGCCAACGCCGACTTCGTGGCGGAGGAGCTGGAAGACGAGAAAGACGCCGACCTCGCGGCCGCCGCGCGCGACATAGCCGGCAGTGTCGAAAGGCTCGACGGCTACGTGCGCCTGCTCATCGAGGCCTCGCGCGGGTCCGGCGGGGCGGAGAGGGCCCCCATGCGGCCGGCCGAGCTCTGCGAGCAAGTCCTCGCCGAGGCCGCCCAGATCGCCCGGGCGCGAGGCGTGACGCTCGACGCGGCCACGGGCCCTGCTGTCGCGGGCGCGCCCGAGGCCCCGCTCGACCGAACCGCCCTGGCGCGAGCCGCCGCGAACCTCGTGGCCAACGCCGCCGAGCACGCACGCTCGCGCGTGGCCGTCTCCTGCGACGTCGCGGACGGGCACCTCGTTATCGAGGTTGCCGACGACGGACCGGGCTTTTCTCCCGCCGCCCTCGAACGCGGCTGCGAGCGCCTCTTCACGGACGACTCCTCCCGCTCCTCGCGTGACGGAGGCCGCCACTACGGGCTCGGCCTCCACGTCGCCTCCGAGGCCGCGAGCGCCCACGGGGGCTCCGTCTCGCTCGCCAACGGCCCCTCGGGCGGTGCAGTGGCCACCATCGCGGTCCCCCTGTGCGGGATCTGACGATTTCCTCGATGTCTACCTCGACTGTGATATGTCGCTCGCCGAGGGCGCGACGAGATGGTGTTGCGTCTGCCCCATTTGGTGCTTCTAGCTCAAATTTGATCTGATGTAAGGCCCGTGCAATCCTGCATGGGCCTTTCTTTTGGCAATTGCTCGACCGATTTGTGGCTTGAAACACAAATAATCGAGTTAAGGAGACATGGGGTCATACAGCGGCTCTCAGGGCGCCCTCCGTACTCCCCCCGCCATTGCCTCTGCGGCGTCCTCGTATAGAGCCCATCCTCCTTGGCGTTTCGTTGCAACACCCCACTCGTCCACCGATTAAGTGAACTGCTGGAATAAAGACAGCGACACGCCTGTTCGTTACAGTTGCTATATCTGTGTAAATCGTCGCGATAAATACAGCCTGTACTCGGCTGTATACCAACTACGCGTATGTAGATTCATATCGCGTTAATAAATCGGCTCAAGCGTGTGCAAAACGCGCAAGTAACCGCAAAAGGCGATTATCGCTCAGGTAGTTTTTTGGCACCCTGTTGCTTAATCAAAATTAAGCAATTGCTTAAAACAAAAAAGGTCAGGCACTAGGTGCCTGACCTGCAAACTTCTGGTCGGGACGACTGGATTCGAACCAGCGACCCCTTGACCCCCAGTCAAGTGCGCTACCAAGCTGCGCCACGTCCCGAAGCTTTTGTTTGTTGCTCTGCTCTCGCTCGCAACAGGGAGTATATTAACCCGAAACTTTGCCCTTGTGCAAGAACTTTTTTACAAATTTTGAAGCAAGTCCAAAATTGTATCTGCGAGCTGGGGTTTTGTTAGTACGGGAAGTTCTTGCGTGCCCGCTGTGCTTACAATCCAGGCCTTATTGGTGTCGGTCCCAAAGCCCGAATCTGCACGCGAGACATCGTTAGCGATAATGGCATCGCAGCCCTTGCGGGTCAATTTGCGCTCGGCGTACTCGACGACGTTATCGGTCTCAGCCGCAAAGCCGATCACGCGGCGATCGCCCTTTTGGCGTGAGAGCTCGGCCAAGATGTCAACGGTCTCGACGAGCTCGATTCGATCCAGGCGCTCGTTGGCCTTTTTGAGCTTGTGGTCCGCCGGGGCCGCGGGCGTGTAGTCGGCGACGGCGGCGGCGCAAATGGCCGCGTCGGCCGTCTGGAAGGCGCTCAGCGCTGCCTGGAGCATCTCTGAGGCGGTCTGTACGCGCACGCACTCCACGCCGCGGGGAACGTCGAGCGATGTCGGTCCCAGAACGAGCGTGACGGCGGCACCGCGGCGCGTGGCCTCCCCCGCCAGAGCGATACCCATCTTGCCCGATGAACGGTTGCCGATATAACGCACGGGGTCGATCGGTTCGTGCGTGGGGCCGGCGGTGATCACGATGCGCTTGTCCGCAAGGTCCTGGGGTACCGGGTCGAACACCTCGCAGACGGCCTCGACGATGTCCTCGGGCTCGCTCATGCGTCCCGTGTCCACATCGCCGCAGGCAAGGTAGCCGCTACCCGGACCCACAACGTGGACACCGCGCTCGTGCAGCGTGGCCATGTTGGCCTGCGTGGCCGGTGCCTTCCACATGCCATTGTTCATGGCGGGGGCGATCACGATGGGGCGCGGCGTGGCAAGCAGCGTGGTGGAGATGAGGTCGTCGGCAATGCCGTTGGCCATCTTGGCGATGATATTGGCCGTCGCGGGCGCCACGACCACCAGATCGGGCTCCTGCGCAAGCGAGATATGGTGGATGGGGTCAGACGGGTCGTCGAATAGCCCAACCGCGACCGGCTCATTGGTGAGCGCGCGGAACGTGAGCGGGCCCACGAACTCCGTGGCATGCTCGCTCATAACGACTTTGACACGTGCGCCGCGCTTTTGCAGCAGGCGCACGATATTGCACGACTTATAGGCGGCGATCCCGCCGGTAATACCCAGCAGGATCGTTTTTCCCTCAAGTTGCATTGAATTGTTGGATGCCGCCGTCATAGCTAGGCTTCCTTGCTCGGGAGCACCAGGAGGCGGTGGCAGTACGGACAGTGCGTAATCTCGCTACCGTCGTGGTTGAGGTCGCTCATGGACGATGCCTGCAGCGCGGTGTGGCAGACCGTGGGGATGTTGCCCTGGATGGTCTCGACGGCCAAGCCGCGGAACTGCTTGAGCAGACGCTCGTAGTCGGTGAGCACGTCGGCCGGCAGCGTGGCGGCAAGAGCGGTGCGCTCCTTAGTGGCGGCTTCGATCTGAGCCTGCAGGTCGGCAGCCTTGGCGCGGGCGGCCTTGGTATCGGCCTTCACGCCCTCTTCGAACTTGGCGATGATTGCCTGCGCGCGGGTCTCGCGGTCGAGCGCCTCTTTGTGGGCGACAACGACGTCCTTGCGGGTGTGCCCAATCTTGTCCAGACGCTTGGCCAGGGTGGCGAGCTCGTTCTCCAGGTCCTGAACCTCGCGATAGTCAGAGCCGTCGACGTGACGCTTCTTGGCGGCCTCGATGGCGTTGTTGGTCTGAATCTCGGTGGTGTTGAGATCGTCGAGCTCAATGTCCAGGTCCTTGCGTTGGGCGTAGAGCTTGGTCATCTCGGACTTGAGCTTTACATAGGTCTTGCGCTTGGAAGCGAGCTCCTTGAGCTCCGGCATATTGGCAAGTTCGCTCTTGTTGCGGGCGAGCTCCAAATCGATCTGTTGCAGCTTGAGTAGCGTAGCGCCGGCGCTCATAAGTTCTCTCCTTTTGTCACAGTCCACCATTGGCAAGGGTTCAGTATTTTAATCGCATGACGGGGGTCGGCCCCGGCGTCAACTGCAGAGTTCATCAATATATCAACGAACGGCTCCTCGGAGCGGTCGTGGCCGAGCAAGATCACCGGCAGCCCGCGCAAGGCAAGGTCTTGCGCCACGTGGTAGCCCGCCTCGCCCGTCACGACAACATCTGCGCCCGCGGCGATGGCGAGCTCTCCGAAGTCGCCCAGGGAGCCGCCCAAAATGGCGACGGTGCGGCACGGGCGATCAGCTTTGCCCCACACACGCGGGTCGCTGCCAAAGGCCGTGGCAGCACGGGTGGCAAGATCGCGCAGCGTGCACGGGTCGTTGAGCGTTGCAAGTGCGCCCAGGCCGGTGGCCTCGGGGTCGTCCACGTGCTCCAGTGAGCTCACGGGTGCGGCACCCAGCAGCTTGCTCAGGCAGACACGGGCTTCGTGCGAGCGGTCCAGGTTGGTGTGGAGCGAGATAATGCTCACCCCGCAGCGGGCAGCCTCGTAGAGGGCCGCACTGCACTGGGGTCGTGTGGCATCCGCCGGACAAAAGGCCTCGGGTGCCTTGATGTATATGGGATGATGCGTCAGCAGCACGTTGGCGCTTGCTTCTTGGGCGCGGCGAACATTAGCCTCAGTCGCATCGAGTGCGCAGGCAACGCCGGTGATCTCCGCGGCCGGATCGCCAACGGAGAGTCCTACGTGGTCCCAGGGCTCGGTGTCCGTCTTGGGATAGCGTGCCAGTAGCGCGCGCTCGAGCTCGGCGACGATCATGCGGCACCTGCGATCGAGAGCAGCGTCTGGGCAAACTCGTCCAGATCGTCCGGATTCACGCGGTCGTCAAAGGAAATGCGCAGTGCACCTAGTGCCTGCTCGCGACCAATGCCCATGGCGCTGAGCACATGGCTCGCGTCCATGCTGCCGCTCGAGCACGCCGAGCCGGCCGAAACCTCAAAGCCGGCGGCGTCGAGCTTAATGATGAGTTCCTCGGAGTCCATGCCATCAATGTAGATCGATACCATGCCGGGCAGACGGTCGGCTTGCGCGTAGTCACCCATGGTGGCGTGAATGCGCGGGTGGGCCGTAAGCGTGGCGTAGAGCTTGTCGGAAAGGGCTTGCAGCTTCGCGCGCTCCTGAGCCACATGGGGCGTCAGAGACGAGGCGGCAGCGGCAAAGGCCAGCTGCGTGCGCAGGTCCTGCGTGCCGGCACGACGACCGCCCTCCTGTCCGCCGCCAAAGATGCGCGGACGCAGCGGCGTGCGGCTCTTAAGGTAGAGTGCGCCAGATGCCACGGGGCCACCGATCTTGTGCGCGGCAACGGTCATAGCATCAACGCCCAGTTCGGTGACATCGAGCGGAATATGCAGATAGCCCTGGATGGCATCGGTGTGGAATAGAGCGCCGGCGGCGTGTGCGGCAGCAGCAAGCTCGCGAATGGGCTGAACCACGCCGGTCTCGTTGTTGGCAACCATGATGCTCACGAGCGCGACGTCGTCGCCGAGCAAGTCGCTCAGCGCGGCAGGCTCAATGTAGCCCGCCCGGCAGGGCTGCACCAGGTCGACGGAAAAGTCGGCGGCACGCAGCAATGGCAGGTTGTCCAGAATCGAATCGTGCTCGATGGCAGATACGATCACGCGGTTGCGTTTACGGTCGCGCTGACGGGCGCCCTCGGCAAGACCGAGCAGCGCCAGCTGGTTTGCCTCGGTACCGCCGTTGGTCAAGATGATCTCGGACGGGCGGACGCGCGCGCCAAAGCTGCGGGCGATCTCGCGACGTGCAACCTCCAGACGCGCGGCAGCCTTGCGGCCGAGCGAATGCAGCGAGTTGGGGTTGACGCCGGCAAGCTCGCTGTCGTCGTACTCGCGCTGCGCAAGGAGCGCCTCGGCGCGCATGGGCGTCGAGGCGGCATAGTCAAGATTCACGGGTATGCGGTTTTGACCTGCGGTCATAAGGGTTTATGCCTCCTGTGCGGCCTCGTTGCCCAGCTTCTGCAGCAGCGCAACCTCGGCAGCGGGATCTTCGGACTTAAATACGGCAGAACCGGCCACGAGCACGTTGGCGCCGGCCTTGACGACCTCGACAATGATCTTGGAAGAAATGCCACCGTCGACCTCGATGAGGGGCGAAACGCCGTGACGCTCGCACATGGCCCTGAGCTCGTGGAGCTTAGCGATGGTGCCCGGGATAAAGCTCTGACCGCCAAAGCCCGGGTTCACGCTCATGAGCAGCACCATATCGACGACGTCGATGATGCTCTCGAGCACGCACACGGGGGTGGCGGGGTTGAGCACCACGCCGGCCTTAACGCCGCGCTGCTGCAGATGGGTGAGCGTGCGGTGCAGGTGCGTGGAAGCCTCGTAGTGGACGGTGATCATGTCGGCACCGGCGTCGGCGTACCAATCGACCGTCTCGTCGGGGTTCGACACCATGAGGTGCGCGTCGACCGGTACATCGGTGGAGCGCTTGACGGCCTTAAGGATGTCAACGCCAAAGGTGAGGTTGCCGGTAAAGTGACCGTCCATAACGTCGAAGTGCACGTAGTCGGCACCGGCGATCTTGTCGAGTTCGCCCTTGAGGTTGGCCATGTCGGCCGAGAGGACGGACGGAGCGATTTTAATGGAACCCATGGTAGTAGCCTTTCTGCGCTAGTCGGTGAGTCCGTAGAACTCTTGAGAAGGGACGCGGTCGGTGAGAATCTCGAGCGCCCTATCCAAAGTAACACCGTTGTAGAGCGTTTGCTCCACGGCAAAGGTGAGCGGAATGTCTACGCCCAGTGAACGGGCAAGCTCGCTGACGCTGCGGGCTGCGACGGCGCCCTCGACCACCATATGCGTACGCGTCTGGTACTCGTCGAGCGACACGCCGTGGGCAAACTCGTAGCCAAAGGTGCGGTTGCGCGAATGCTCCGAGGTACAGGTGGCAATGAGGTCGCCCATGCCGGCAAGTCCCATGCAGGTCATGGCCTGGCCGCCGCGGGCGTGCACCAGACGGCTGATCTCGGCCAGGCCGCGCGTCATGATGAGGGCGAGCGTGTTATCGCCCGCGCCCGAGCCGGCGGAGATGCCGCACACGATGGCGATGACGTTTTTCATGGCGCCGCAGACCTCGACGCCCGTCATATCCTGCGACAGGTAGATGCGGAAGGCCGTGGAAAGCAGCAGCTCCTTAAAGGTCTCCCCTACCTGTTGGTCTTTGCTGGCGATGACGGCGGCCGAAAGCCCGCCGCGGCAGATTTCCTCGGCATGGTTGGGGCCCGAGAGCGCCGCCACGCGCGCCTCATTGCCGATCTCGCAGGCGATGACCTCGCTCATGAGCAGGCCGGACTCGGGCTCAATGCCCTTGGTAAGGCAGAGCACCGGGGTGTCGGCGGCGATGAAGGGCGCTGCCTGATGACATATGCTGCGCAGGTGTGTGGAGGGCACGGCAAAGATGATGGCGTCGGCGGCGTCGAGCGCTTGCGCCAGGTCCGTCGTGGCGACGACGTTGCCGGGCAGCTCGTAGTCCACCAGATACCGGGGGTTGCAGTGCTCGCCATTGATGCCGGCGGCCGTCTGCTCGCTATGGGCCCACATGATCACGCGCTCGGTTCGCGCGGCGGCAAGGCCGGCGACGGCGGTTCCCCAGGAGCCGGAGCCAATCAGCGCAACATTCATGACTCTCTCCTACTTATCGTCGGGCTCGGTGACGCGCTTGGTAAACGAGAGCTTGGACTCCTTACCAGTCATGAGCTTTTGGATATTCGCGCGATGGGCCCACACCACAGTGATGCCGATCATCGCCATGCAGAACTTGAGGCCCAAGCTGCTGTATGGAAAGACCGCGCAAGCGGCGATGGGAAGTCCGATGGCAGCGGCAAGCGAGCCCACCGACACATACTTGGTGATGGCGACGGCCACGATAAACATGCCGAGCAGCGACAGGCCAATAGGCCAGTACCAGGCGAGGATGACGCCCAGGCCAACCGCGATACCCTTGCCGCCGTGGAAGTTAAGGTAGGGCGAGAAGATATGGCCCCACACCGCTGCCAGGCAAATGACGCCGAGCATCCAATCGCCGGGGGCTCCGGGCGCCATGATGCTTACGGGGAAGCCATAGCCCAAGTCGGCAATGAGCGGACGCGCGATAAGGACGCAGATGGCGCCCTTAAGGCAGTCGAGCAACAACGTGAGCGCGGCCACCTTGGGGCAGGCCACGCGCAGGGCGTTGGTGGTGCCGATGTTGCCGGAGCCCGCCTTGCGAATGTCCGTGTGGTTGAACACGCGGCCCAGGATCAGGCCAAACGGAATCGCTCCGATAAAGAACGAGACCACGGCGCAGATGGCGGTCAGCAGAATCGGATTATGCATCCTTTTGTTCCTTCTTCCTAAAGAAGAGTCGAATGGGCGTGCCGGCAAAATCGAAGGTCGAGCGCATGCGGTTCTCCACGTAGCGCTGGTAGGTGTCGTTGACCAGATCGCTGTGGTTGACGAAGAATGTGAACGTCGGCGGATTGACGCCCGTCTGAGTCACGTAGTGCATGCGCAGGCGGCGCTTGCCGTCCACCACGGTGTGGCCGAACTCACGTAGGTCGGTGAGGAACGTGTTGAGGCGCGAGGTGCTGATCTTTTGCGAACGCGTCTTCTCGGCTGCGTCGACCATCGCCCAGATCTTCTCGACGCTGCGGCCAGTGAGGGCAGAGATGCGCAGGTACTGGGCCCAGGGAGCCATGACGCCCAGACGGCGGTCGATGGTCTCCATGCAGGCCTCGCGCTTACGGTCGTCGTCGAGCAGGTCCCACTTGTTGAGCAGCACAACGATGGCACAGCCGCGCTCGATGGCAAGACCCATGACCTTCTGGTCCTGTTCGGTAACGCCCACGGAGGCGTCGACGACGAGCAGCGCCACGTCGGCGCGGTCGATGGCGCGCAGGCCGCGGACCATCGAGTAGTACTCGATGTTCTCGTACACGGTGCTCTTCTTGCGAATACCCGCGGTGTCGACCATGCGGTAGTGCTTGCCGTTGCGCTCCACGACGGTGTCGATGGCGTCGCGCGTGGTGCCGGCAATGTTGGACACGATAGAGCGGTCGGCGCCCAGGATGCGGTTGAACAGCGAGGACTTACCGGCGTTGGGGCGGCCGATGATGGCCACGTTCAGCGCATCGGGGAACTCATCGGCGACCTCGTCCTCCTCCTCGGGCAACAGGGCCACGATGTCGTCGAGCAGGTCGCCCGTGCCATGACCATGCAGGGCCGAGAGCGGCGTGGGCTCGCCGATGCCGAGCGAATAGAATTCCCAGATGCTGTCGTTCTCGCGATCGGGGTTGTCGAGCTTGTTCACCAGCAGAAAGACCGGCTTGTCGCAGCGCTTGAGCATGCGAGCGACCGATTCGTCCTCCTCGGTGACGCCGGTGCGGCCGTCGACCACAAACAGGATGACGGCGGCTTCCTCGGCGGCGGCGAGGGCCTGGTCGCGGATAGACGTGGCAAAGACGTCGTCGCTCTTGAGCGGCTCGATACCGCCCGTGTCGACGATGGTGAACTCGCGGCCGTTCCAATCGGCCGTGTGGTATGAGCGATCGCGCGTGACGCCGCGGGACTCATGGACGATGGCGTCCGAGGTTTGGGCCAGGCGGTTAACGAGCGTGGACTTGCCCACGTTGGGGCGTCCGACGACGGCGACGATAGGTTTCATCTGCTCTCCTTTAATGGATAGGGTCAGCGGAATTAGTAGAGTCTGCGGGCACAATGCCAAGGATATGCTCCAGGGTATCGAGCAGCTCATGCGGCATGGTCGACACCACATGAACCTCGGCGCCGCGACTGGTAAGGCTTGCGAGTAAATCGTCACGATGATACTCGTCAAGCGTCATGCCGTCAGCGTTGAACATGAGCTTAGGCACAAAGAGCATAACCCCCGACAGGTCTTGGGGCAGCTGCTCCAGAATGTCACACGCGACGATGAGGCCGGTCACGTCCACGTTGCCGCCGAAGTAGCGGTTCTTGATGGCCGTAACAGTGCCGCCGAGACCATGCGGCGACTCCACAAAGCGCGCCACGGTGTCGCGCGCGCTGGCGCCGGAGAGGCACAGCAGGTGCTGGCTGCGGGCGGCGATGGCCTCGCGGACGCGGGCCAGTCGCTCGGCATCGGTAGCCAGCACGTCGTCGGTCTCGTCCAGATACGAGCGGATCATGCCGATGCCGTCGTAGTACTGCGGGTAACCGTCGTAAAAGTCTGCCTCGGGAGGATCGATGCCGGCGTCCAGATAGAACTCGTCGCTCATCTGGAAGGTGTGGCGGCCAAAGCGCTCATAGGCGCGGTCCTGGTAGGGACGGATCATGGCAATGGTCTCGCGCGCTAGCTCGGGCTTGTCGCTGTAGGACCAGCTAAAACGGTTCTGATGCTTGGTAAAACCGAGCGGCACAATGCCCAGGCTTGTGATTTGCTCGTGCTCCTCGCAAAAGCGCAGGGTCTTTTCCAGCTCCTCGCCGTCGTTCAAGCCGGGGCACAACACGATCTGCGCGTGAATCTCGATGCCGGCGGCCATGATGGCCTCGAGCACGTCCATGCCGCGCTGGGCGTTGCGGCCCATCATGCGGCGGCGGACATCGGGGCTCACGGCATGGACCGACACGTTCATGGGGCTCATGTTGCGTTGGATGACGTTTTGAACATCTTTGTCAGAGAGGTTCGTGAGCGTGACAAAGTTGCCCTGTAAAAAGCTCAGGCGATAGTCGTCGTCGCGAATGTAGAGCGTGGAGCGGCCGCCCTTGGGCAGCATCGTCATAAAGCAGAACACGCAGGCGTTGACACAGGTACGCATGCCGTCAAAGATGGGGCCGTCGAACTCAAGGCCCCAGTCCTCTCCCGGGAAGCGGTCGACCTCCACGGGGGTGACGCTGTTGTCGCGCGGGTCGAAAACCTCCAGCTCGACGGTGTCGTCGTCGGCCTCCCAGAGCCACACGATCATGTCGGTGAGTGCCTCACCGTTGACCGTGAGCACGCGCATTCCCGGCTCGATACCCACATCCCATGCGGGCGATTCGGGACGCACGTTCTTAACGAGCGCGCCCTCACCCGGCTCGGGGTCGCGGCTGCGCCCGTAATCGGCCACCTCGGCGGCGTATGCGGGTACGGTCTGGTCCATGATTAGCGGCAAAGCTCCTTGATGCGCGCAACGGCGCGTTCGATGTGCTCTTGTGGGGTGGAGGCTCCGGCGGTGATGCCGATGTGGTGAGCGTTGGTAAACCACACGGCCTGGAGCTCGGAGGCTTCCTCAATATGATACGTGCGCTCGCAGGCCTCCGCGCAAATCTGTGCCAGGCGGCGGGTGTTGCCCGAGTTCTTGCCGCCCACCACGACCATGCAGTCGCAGCGGTTGGCAAGTGTGGCTGCTGCCTGTTGACGCTCACTCGTGGCGGCGCAGATGGTGTTGATCACACGAAGCTCCTGCACGCGCGGGGTGATAGCAGCCACGACCTCGGCCAAGTTCTGCGCAGTCTGGGTGGTCTGCACAACCAGACCCACCTTGCCCTTGAGCGGCAGGGCATCGGCGTCGGCGGCACAGCTCACGACCTGCGCGTCATTACCGGCGTGGCCCAGGATGCCCTCGACCTCGGGGTGGCCCGGCTCGCCCACGACGATCACGCGGTAGCCTTCGCGTACCAGGCGCTCGGCGGCCACGTGGACCTTCTTGACGTAAGGGCAGGTGGCGTCGACGACGTTAAGGCCACGCTCGCGAGCGGCATCGATCACCTGCGGCACCACGCCGTGGGCGCGGATGATCACGGTGCCCGATGCGGCGTCGTCCAGGCTCTCGGCCAAGCCAATGCCAGCTTCGGCGAGCTCGCTCACCACGATGGGGTTATGGATGAGCGGCCCCAGGGTGTGGACCTGAGCGTTCTTCTCCGCCTGCGGGGCGGCCGCCAATGCCATATCGAGCGCACGCTGCACGCCGTAGCAGGTGCCGGCGTGGGCGGCGATCTCGATGGTAGGCACGGTGGCTTGGTCGGACGCAGTCGCGGCGGTGTTCGTCACGTTCTCGCTCATGGCTAGAACCTGCCCGGATGTTCGGCGCACAGATCGTCGCGCATCTTATAGACTCGGCCCATTGCCTCGGACTCAAACCAGGCTAGGCGCTCCGTGCGCTTAAGCTCAGCCGGTGCATCGGAAAGCGAGACGGCCTTGCCGGCACGAATCCAGCACTTCTTGGGACGCATGAGCGTTTTGCCCGCGGGCGTGATGTCGGACCAGCCACAGATAGCGAGCGGGTTGACGGGCGCCTTGCCCATCTGAGCGATGAGCGCAAAACCGCCGTGGACCTCGGGCTTGATCTCGCGCGAGCGGATGCGCGTGCCCTCGGGGAAGATCAGGACGTCCTCGCCGCGCTGCAGCGCATGCTGGGCGGCGCGCAGGCACTTCATGTCGGCGGTGCCGCGCTCGACGGGAATGCCGCCAACGCGGCTAAAGGCCCAGCGCACAATCTTGCTCTTGGCGAACTCGGACTTAAAGATGGGGCGGATGCGGCGGCCCCCAAAGAACAGCGCCGTCTCCACGGCCAGCAGCTCGGCCATCGAGGTGTGGTTACAGATGACCACGCTGCCGTGGCCTTCCTGGCGCTCAAACAGTAGGTCAGCGTCCTCGACCTTCCAACGCCACATGAGCTTGGAGAAGGCCCAAAGGATAGCCATGACTACGACGACGGTACCGCGGATGAGCGCCGGGAACTCGGCGTAGGGGGCGTTGTAATAGTCCTCGGGCGTCTGCTTAAACAGGCGCATGGGCTACCTCCTTTGGTTGATGAGGCCCTCGATAATGCGGACGACCTCGTCGATGGTATGGGCGGTGGAGTCGACGTGCACGGCGTCCTCGGCGGGGATGAGCGGGGCGACCTCGCGGCTGCTGTCGAGCTTGTCGCGCTGCTTAAGGGCGTCGAGAGTCTCGTCGACCTCGGCCTCGAGTTGCGCGGGCGTGAGCGGCTGAGCGTCGTTTTGGTGGCGCTGCAGCACGCGGCGGCGGGCGCGCTCGCGCGGGTCGGCGGTCAGGAAGACCTTGACCTGCGCGTTAGGGAACACGACGGTTCCGATGTCGCGACCCTCGGCCACGATATCGCGGTCCTCGGCGGCGCGGCGCTGGTGAATGAGCATGGCGGCGCGCACGCCCGGGTAGGCCGAGACCTTGGACACGTTGGCGTCGACCTGCGGGGTACGAATGGCGGCCGAAGCGTCCTGGCCGTCAATGGTCAGGCGCGTATCCTCGCCGGTGCCGTTGGTAAAGCGAATCTCGATCTGCTCGGCGAGGGCGTCGATGGCCGCCTCGTCGTCCAGATCGATGCCGCGGTCGAGCGCGGCGAAGGTGACGGCGCGATACATGGCGCCCGTGTCGAGCTTGTTAAAGCCCAGCTGGCGGGCGATCTCCTTGGCGATAGTGGACTTGCCGGAACCGGCGGGGCCGTCGATGGCGACGATCATGCAATGCTTCCTTTCGGTTGTTGACGTGCTGGTATGGTTCGCGGGCATTGGGGCGCGGCGAATTGCTTAGCCCGTGTAGCGCTCGCGGTAGGTGTTGCGCTTGGGCGCGGAGCCGTGGCTACCGTGGTGACGCGTGCGGCTGGCGGTGTTAGTCGCCGGCGCGGCGGCGCGTTTGGAGTTGGCCTGCTTGGGAGGGATACCGCCGGCCTTAAGGATCTGCACCTCGCGGTCGGTGAGTTCGCGCCACGAGCCTTTGGCCACGTCCTTGAGCTCCAGGCCGGCAAAGTTACAGCGGTGCAGGCGAATCACCGGATGGTGGATCTTGCTCAGCATGCGCTTGACCTGGTTTTTGCGGCCCTCGCGGATGATGACCTCCACGGCGGTGGTGCCGGGCCTGACGCCTTGCGGAGCCACGGCCTCGGCCTCGCGCGCGGTAATGACGCGGCAGATCGCCGGCTGGCATAGGCCGTCGTCGAGCTCGATGCCGCGACGGAGTGGCTCCAAGTCGCGATCGGTCAGGTGGCCGTCTACGAGCGCCTGGTAGGTCTTGTAGACGTGCTTGCTAGGGTGCAGCAGGTCCTGCGACAGGTCGCCGTCGGTGGTAAAGAGCAAAAGGCCCGTGGTGTCGCGGTCCAGGCGACCCACCGGGAACAGGCCCGGAAATCGGTCGCGGGGAACCAGATCTGCCACGCAGGGGCGCTCCTGCGGATCGCTCATGGTGGTGAGGTAGCCGGTCGGCTTGTAGAGCATCAGGTACACGGCGCCCTGGTTGAGCTTGACAGGCATGCCGTCGACCTCGATATGGTCGCGATCGACGTCGACCTTGGTGCCCAGTTCGGTCGCGACCTGGCCGTTGACGGTCACGCGGCCGGCGGTCATCAGGTCCTCCGAGCCGCGGCGGCTCGCCACGCCCGCGCGCGCCAAAAACCGCTGCAGGCGCATCGTGTGTGGGTAGACGGGCTGGGCGTCGGTTGCGGGCGCGCCCGTAGCGCCGGCAATGTGCGTCTCCCCTGCTTCGTTAGTCCTCGTCATGCAAATCCTCCGAGGTATCGCCGGCGGGCAGAAGGTCCTCGCCATCGGCGTCCTCAACATCGGTATCGAGCAGTTCGCGCTCTTCGTCCAGGTCCTCGGCCTGCTCCTCGAGCGTGGACTGAATGCTACGGCCGCTCAGGCGCTCGCGGATAAACTGGCGCGACTGCTCGTCGGGGGCAAACTGTTCCAGATCGGGCAGGTCGCGGGTGGAGCGCAGGCCGAACTTTTCCAAGAAGGCATTGGTCGTGCCGTAGATGATGGCCTGACCGCGCTCGGGGTCGCGACCGAGCTCGCGCACCAGACCCTTGTCCACGAGCGACGCGATGACGCCGTCGGAGTTGACGCCGCGAATGCCCTTGACGACCTCGCGCGTGACGGGCTGGTGGTAGGCGATGACGGCCAGGGTCTCGAGCGCCGCCTGCGACAGCTTTTGCGTGTCCCAGCTCAGCACATAGGCCTCGACCACATCGTGATAGGCGGGGTGCGTAAACAGGCGCCAGCCGCCGGCGACCTCGCGCAGCTGAAAGCCGCGGTTGGCCTCCTCATACTCAACCTTAAGCTCGGCCAACAGCGACGCGCACTCGCCGGGGGCGATATCCAGCGCACCTGCCAGCGCGGGCGCGCTGACGGGGTCGCTCGACACCAGCAGCAGCGCCTCGAGGGCGCCTTTGAGGCTGTTTGCCTCCAGCGTGGAAAGGGTTGACATGGTTGCCGCTCCTATTCGGTGAGCTCGGGGCCCTCGCCGGGCACGTATGCCTCGGCGCCCTCGACTCGGTTGATGCAGATGGTTCCGAAGATCTCGTCCTGGCTCAGCGTGAGCGAGCCGCGCTTGGCGAGCTCGAGCATGGCCAGGAAGGTAACGACGAGCTGCTCGGTGGTGGCGTCGCCGTCCAACAGCTCGCGGAAGGTGCAGGTTTGGTGCGCCATGGTAAAGCGGTCGACTGAGGCCACGGTCAGGTCGAGCGGAACGCGATGCGGCGCCACGTGCTCGGCCTCCAGTAAGAAGGTCTGGCGCTTGCTGTCCAGGTCGGCGCAGATGACGGCCAGGCCGCGCAGGGTGATGCCAGCCAGGTAGTCGGGCATGAGGCCCAAAAACTCCGGGTCGGGGCCGGCCACACGCGGATGCATACGGCTTTCGGCCTGCATCCGCGCGCCAAGGGCTGCCGCCGCGCCCTTAAACTGCTTGTAAGCAATCAGGCGCTGAATCAGGACCTCGCGCAGGGCGTCGCCGTCGAGCGTACTGAGCTCCTCGAGGTCTTCGTCGAACTCGTCATCGTCGTCATCGACTTTGCGCGGGGCCTCCTGCGGTACCAGAGAGGCGGCCTTGATGTCCAAAAGGGTTGCCGCGACCAGCAAAAAGTCGCTCGCCACGTCCAGGTCCAGCGCCTCGATGCGCTCGGCCTCGGCAAGGTACTGCTCGGCCACCTCGCTAATGGAGATGGCGCCGATATCTACTTTTTGGCGGGTTACCAGCTGCAGCAGCAGGTCGAACGGTCCGCTGTAGACCTGCGTCGACACGCGATACGACATCTTCGACCTCCTTTGACGGCGCCTTCGCGGCGCGGTTTGGGTGCATGTTACGACCGTTTTGCACGGTCGACCTGTAAGTTTACCTTAGATGCCGGCGATTGCGAAGTTGAGCAGCTGCTCAGCGAGCGGATACACGGTAACGTCGAAATAGCGGCCGATCACGTCGATGCCGGTCCACATGGGCAGCAGATACAGAACCATGATGAGGATGGGCATGGCGTATTGCTGCAGGTGGTAGTAGTTGTTGAGCGCCTTGCCTTTGAGGAAGGGCACGATGATCGACGAACCGTCGAGTGGCGGGATCGGGATGAGGTTGAAGAACGCGAGTGACAGGTTGACCACGATAAAGGTGGCGCCGAAGTTCATGATCTGTGATGCTACGGCAAAGGACATGCTGGTGTAGAGGTTGCCGTACGTTGCGTGCATGAGGGCGGCCGCGAGGCACGCGAGTGCGATGTTCGATGCGGGGCCGGCCGCACTCACCAGGACCTCGTCACGCTTGGGGTGCTTGAGGTTGTTGAGGTAGACCGGCACGGGCTTGGCGAAGGCGAACACGGGACCGCCGGCCACGAGCATGAGCAGCGGCAGGATGATGGTGCCAAACGGGTCGATGTGGTTGAGCGGGTTGAGCGAGACGCGGCCGCGCGAATGGGCCGTTTTATCGCCGAGTGCCCAGGCCGCGGCGGCGTGCGCGCTCTCGTGGATGACGATGCCCACGATGACGGCGACGGCGCTGGCGAGCAGGTTCATGAGGTGGCTGCTGGACATGGCGCTCCCCTAGCGGACGCGGCGCGAGGCGCGCGTGAGCAGGTAGTCGGCCACAAACAGGATGACAGCGACGATGGCGTAATCCAGGCGGAAGACGCCGCCAAAGGGCGACGTGATGACGCCGTAGCCGGCGATGGCGCTCGGCAGCGCGCGTGAAAGCTCAACGACAAAGCCTACGATCTGCAGCTTGGCGGTGAGGCCGCTAAAGCACAGCAGCACGGTCATCGCGCTCATAAAGATGCCGCAGATGCGACAGGCGATGGCGATGATGCTCATCGCCACGGCAGCGGCCTTACGAGAGTTCACGCGCGGTCTCCTCTTCGATCTGGGTGGAAAGCTCCAGCCATTCGTCCTCGAGCTTGGGCAGCTCTTGCTTAAGGCCGTTATATTCCCCCAGCGCGGCGTTGAACTTATCCTGATCGGCATAAAGCTCTTCGCTGGCCATCAATTCCATAAGCTCGTCATAGCGGGCACGCTTTTTGTCGAGCTCCGTTTCGATCTTCTTGAGCTGGTTGCGCACGCCCTTGAGCTTTTTGTTGAGCGCAGCGCGGGCTTGGGCCTCGGCGCGCTTTTGCTCCTTGGTCTTTTTGCCCTCGGCAGGCTTGGGGGCGGCGACGGGGGTGTCGGCCTGGGCGGCGCTGGCCTTGGCGGACTTGGTCGTGGCCGGCGCGCTCTCCCCTGCCGCCTCGGCGGCGGCGCGGGCTGCGAGGTCCTCGCGCTTGTAGAGGTAGTAGTCGTAATCGCCGTCGTAGACCGTGACTTTGCCGTCGCGGATATCGATGACGCGGTTGGCCACGGCGCGCACCAGGTGCTCGTCGTGGCTGATCAGCACGATGGTGCCGGGGAAGTTTTGCAGGGCGTTCTCGAGCATGTCCACCGAGTCGATGTCTAGGTGGTTGGTGGGCTCGTCCAGGCACAGGAGCGCCTCGGGTGCTACGAGCATCTTGGCGAGCGCCAGACGCGCCTTTTCGCCGCCGGAGAGGACGCGAACCTGCTTTTCGATTGCGTCGTTGTCGCTAAACAGGAAGGCGCCCAGCAGGCTGCGCTGCTGCGGCACGGTCCACTTGGGCGTGACGGTGTCAATCTCTTGCAGGACGGTATTGGACTCGGTCATGCCCTCGAGTGCGTGCTGGGCGTAGTAGGCTACGCCTACGTTGGTGCCCAGGTCCCGGGTGCCGGTGGTGGGCGGCTCCAGTCCGGCGATGATCTTCATGAGCGTGGACTTGCCGGCGCCGTTGGGGCCGACGAGCGCCACGTGCTCGCCGCGGTAGAGCTTGAGGTCGATATCGCTGTAGATGTGTTTGTTGCCGTAGGACTTGGAGACGCCCTCCAGGCCCACGACCATATCGCCGGAGCGCGGTGGGTCAGGGAACTTAAAGTCGATGTGCTTGTGGCCCTCGGGTAGGATGACAAGCTCCTTTTTGATCTGCTCGATCTTGCGGATGCGCTCCTGGGCCTGGGCTGCCTTGGTGGGCTTGTAGCGGAACTTGTCGACGAAGACCTGCATGTGGGCGATGTCGCGCTCCTGGGCGGCGCGCTTGGCGCGCATCTGCTCAAGGTTGTCCTCGCGCTGCTTGAGGTAGCTGCTGTAGTTGCCGGTGTAAGTGGTCACGCGACGATTTTCGAGTGCGGCGACGTGGTCGACGCAAGCGTCCATGAAGGCGCGGTCGTGGCTGACGATGAGGACGGCGCCGTCATAGTTGGCTATAAAGCCGCGCAGCCACTGGACGCTTTCGAGGTCCAAGTGGTTAGTGGGCTCGTCCAGAAGCAGCAGGTCGGGATGGCGCAGGAAGAGCTTGGCGAGCGCGATGCGCATCTGCCAGCCGCCCGAGAACTCGGAGCACGGACGCTCAAAGTCGGTGACCTTAAAGCCCAGGCCGGACAGGATTTTGCGGGCGTTGCTCTCGAGCTCGTAGCCGCCCAGGTGCTCAAAGCGGTCCTGGACCTGGCCGTACTCGTTGAGGAGTGCGTCGACGTCCTTGCCCTGCTCGGAGAGCTCGGTGATTTGGGCCTGCAGCTCGTTAGCGCGCTCGCCCATGCGGCGGATTTCCTTGGCGGCGGCCATGACCTCGGCGAGGATGGTGGTGTCCTTTTGTTCCAGATTAGTTTCCTGCTCTAGGTAGCCCACCTGGCAGTCCTTTGCGTACTGGACCTGGCCGGAGTCGGGACTGTCGATGCCCATGATGATTTTGAGCATGGTGGTTTTGCCGGCGCCGTTGGGGCCCACGAGCGCGAAGCGCTCGCCGGGGTTGATCTGGAAGGACGCGCCGCTAAAGAGGACGCGTGCGCCGAAGCTTTTTTCGATCTTGTCGACCAGGAGGATCATGGTGCCGCCTTTGACCTTGTGTGCCTATATGAAAAAAGGCCCCAACTTGCGTTGGAGCCTCATTCAATGCTCGGGTGGAGACGAGGGGGATCGAACCCCTGACCTCTTGACTGCCAGTCAAGCGCTCTCCCAGCTGAGCTACGCCCCCGTGCGAAAAAGTACTATACGGGAACTCGGACGGCGATGCAAGGACAATTTTGAAAAAAAACTTTCGCGAGTGCCGGCGCGCTCGGGACCGCGCCAACCCGCGGGGCGCCTGGCCCCCGCACGGCCCGTACGCCGGCCGACTTGGCGCGTGGAACACGACGCACCCCGTTCAACAGGGTTTTCCGTGCGCCTCCAGTCCCATTATCGGGTCCGATTGCGAAGCGCCCCTCCCCAGCGCCCCAGAACCATGCCGGTTTACTACGATAAATCAGAAATGTCCGACCATACACGCCTTTTCGTGCAACTGGCGGGCTACCTACCTGCGGTTTTGCAAACGGAGAACACACGGTGCTCGGGGGGTCGCCGATTCGTCGTAGTAAACCGGCATGGTTTTGAAATGGCATCAGGTTGATTTCACGCAAAAGTGTGTTGGAGCCCTGAATTAAAGGCCTTAACTTATTTAGATCGCTTCTATTCTGCGACGCGCCTAGATTAGCTGTTGGTTGATTTCCGATCTCAGCCGAACACATTGAGCAAATAGGCCATTCCCGCACCT
>UREM01000036.1 GCA_900546775.1 uncultured Collinsella sp.
CTTTGGCGCCTGCAACACCTGCAATGTCGAGACGGTTGACGGTATGAAGGGTGCTTGTATGTGCGGCCCCGTGTTCGATGCTTCCAAGGTGGTGGTCTTCTAGTGGGTACCGTGAACATGGCCGTCGATTTCGGCGGCGTCAAGATGCAGAACCCCATTAACACCGCAGCCGGTACCTTTGGCTACGGTTGGCAGTTCCAGAACTTCTTTGATGTTTCCCAGCTGGGCGCCATCACCACCAAGGGTTGCGCTGCCGAGCCCTGGCCCGGCAATCCCGCGCCCCGCATGGCCGAAATTCCCGGCGGTATGATCAACTCCGTGGGTCTTCAGAACCCCGGCGTGGCCGCCTTTGCCCGCGAGTCCGGTCCGTGGCTCGAACAGCTGTCCAAGGACGGCTGCCAGGTCATCTGTCAGGTTGCCGGTCACTCCGTTGACGAGTTTGTCCGCGCACTCGAGATGTATGTCGAGCTATGCCCCTGGGCTGCCGGCTACGAGATCAACGTGAGCTGCCCCAACATCGCCGCCGGCGGTGCCGCCATGGGCTCCACGCCCGAGGGCGCCTCTTCCGTTATGGCTGCCTGCCGCAAGGTGACTGATAAGCCGCTGTTCGTGAAGATGGCGCCGGTCAACGTCGCCGAGATCGCCAAGGCCCTCGAGGCTGCCGGCGCCGACGGCCTTTCGGTCATCAACTCCATCCAGGGCATGGCCATCGACGTCCATACCCGCAAGTCCCGCGTGGCCAAGCCCAAGGGCGGCCTTTCGGGCCCGCTGTGCCACCACATCGCCGTGCGCATGGTCTGGGAGGTTGCCCAGGCCGTCGATATCCCCATCAACGGTGTCGGCGGTGTCATGACTGGCGAGGATGCGGCTGAGTTTATCCTGGCCGGCGCCACCTGCGTGTCGGTCGGCATGGCCAACTTCGTCGATCCGTGTGCTTCGCTTAAGATCGCGCATGAGCTCGAGGCCTGGGCCGAGTCCCAGGGCGTAAAGGACATCAACGAGCTGGTGGGTGCTTTCGAATGCTAGAGAATGATGCCCGCGACCGTGTTATCGTCGCCCTCGACTGCGACCGTGAGCGCGCGCTCGAGCTCGCCCACGAGCTTTCGGGCCATGCCGCCTGGCTCAAGGTCGGCATGACGCTCTATTACGCTGAGGGTCCCCAGATCGTCAAGACCTTTAAGGACCTTGGCTTTAAGGTCTTCCTCGACCTTAAGTTCCATGACATTCCGCATCAGGTGCGCGGCGCTGCCCGCTCGGCCTCGCTTGCCGGTGCCGACCTGCTTTCGGTCCACGGCCTGGGCTCGGGTGCTATGCTCGCTGCCTGCCGCGAGGGAGCCGAGGAGGCGCGTGAGGACCGCGCCAAGCTCGTCGCCATCACCGTGCTCACGAGCATGAATCAGGATGCCTTGAGCGAGATCGGCGTCGAGTCTCCCGTGGCCGAGGAGGCCGCCCGCTTGGCAAAGCTTGCTCAGGCCAACGGCATCGATGGCATCGTGTGCTCACCGATGGAGGCTCACGACATGCGTGAGCTGCTGGGTCCTGATGCCCTGATCGTGACTCCGGGTGTGCGTCCGGTGGGTGCCGCCCTTGGTGACCAGTCCCGCGTGGCGACGCCTTCCCAGGCTATCGAGCGTGGCGCAAGCCACATTGTGGTGGGCCGTCCCATCACCGGTGCCGACGATCCGGTTGCCGCCTTTGACGCTATCGTCGCCGAGCTGGTCGAAAACGTCGCGTAAAAGATTCCCCTAAGTCACCACTTTTGGGTCTCATTAGCACAAAATAGCCCCTGTGCCTGCGTAAACTTTCCCATCCTTTGTGTGGAATCGCAGGTCAGGGGCTTAACTTTGGGCGCAGTATATTGCACTTTTTGCGGGTATCGTCTAACCTATGGAGCCGCGATTAGGCATTTTGTACGTTCTACGTGCTAAAATGCCAATTATTGAATCAGATATAACCCAACTATTTGGAGGTACGAATGGCACTCCCTCAGCTTACCGACGAGCAGCGCAAGCAGGCTCTTGAGAAGGCTGCTGCCGCACGTCACGCCCGCGCTGAGCTTCGCGAGCAGATCAAGAAGGGCGAGAAGTCCCTCGAGTCCGTGCTCAACTCCGATGACCCCATCGCTTCCCGCATGAAGGTTTCCACCCTCATCGAGTCTCTCCCCGGTTATGGCAAGGCCAAGGCCGCCAAGATCATGGAGGAGCTCGGTATCTCCGCTACTCGTCGCGTCCAGGGCCTCGGCGTCCGTCAGCGCGAGCAGCTCCTCGAGCAGCTGACCAAATAAGTGAGCGCTCAGGATTCCAAGCTCTTTGTGATTTCTGGACCGTCAGGCGCAGGCAAGGGTACGCTCGTCACTCGTGTGCGCGAGCGCCGCTCGAACCTGGGTCTGACGGTTTCGGCTACCACGCGAGCACCACGCAAAGGTGAGGTCGACGGCGTCAACTACTTTTTTCTGACGCGCGAGGAGTTCGACCGCCGCGTGGCAAACGGTGAGTTTGTTGAGTGGGCCGAGGTCCACGGTAACTGCTACGGCACGTTGGTGAGCGAGGTCACATCCAAGCTCGCCTCGGGCGCGTCTCTGATTTTGGAGATCGATGTCCAGGGCGCCCTGCAGGTGAAGGAGCGTTTCCCCGAGGCCGTGCTGATCTTTATCAAGCCGCCTTCGCTTGAGGTGCTCCGCGAGCGTCTAGTCGGTCGCGGTACCGAGACGCCCGAGACGATTGAGCTGCGTATGGCAAACGCCGCCGATGAGCTTGCCCTTGCCGACCGCTACGACGACGTCGTGGTGAATGACGATCTCGACCGCGCGACCGATGAGCTCGTTCGCGTTCTCGATATGCATGAAAGGATCTGAGGTCCGTGTCCGTTGTAAAGCCTTGCATTGACGATCTTCTGGAGAAGACCGATCACAACCGCTTCCTGCTCGCTTCGCTTGCCTCCAAGCGCGCCTGCGACATCAATAGCATGCTGCGTGGCCAGCACAACCGCGTGCTTGCCGTCCAGGATGTCGATGACATCACCATCGGGCTTTCCGGTGCCGATACCATCTCGATGGCTATGGACGAGATTGTCGACGGTGACATCTCTTACGACGAAGCCCGTTACGAGAAGGCGCTCGGCCACAAGGTTGCTGAAGCCTAAATGGCGGCTCGCGTCTGCCTAGTCCACTATCACGAGGTTGGGCTGAAGGGCAAGAACCGCGCACATTTTGAGCATATCCTCATGGATAACATCAAGGCGGCCTTGGCCGCCTTTTCCGTGAATGCCGTGTCTCGAATTTCCGGTTATATCCTCGTGACCTTTAACGAACATCAGGCCGACGAGGCGGCGCGTGTCATTCGCACCGTTCCCGGCGTTGCCCGTGTGTCTTTGGCGTATCACACCAACCGCGACCCGCAGGAGTACTGCGCCGCCGCCGTGAAGGCGCTGCGCGAGTTTGGTTCCTTCGATTCGTTTAAGGTGCACGCCAAGCGCTCCAATACTGACTATGAGCTCACCTCGATCGATATCAATCGTCAGGTGGGCGAGGTACTGTGTGAGGCCTTCCCCGATAAAAAGGTTCAGATGCACGACCCCGACGCGATGGTGCACGTTCTGGTGGTTCAGGGTAGTGTCTACGTGTATGCGCGCTCCGAGCGCGGCGTGGGCGGTCTGCCGGTGGGTTCTGCCGACAAGGTCGTGACGCTGCTGTCGTCGGGTATCGATTCTCCGGTGGCGACCTGGATGCTCGCGCGTCGCGGCGCGGTGTGCGTGCCGGTGCATTTCTCCGGTCGTCCGCAGACGCCTGATACGAGCGAGTATTTGGTGCAGGACATCATCCGTGCGCTTGAGCCGGGTGTCCAGATCGGCCGCCTGTACGTGGTGCCGTTTGGCGACTGCCAGCGTGAGATTTCGGTCACCTGCCCCAGCAACCTGCGTGTGATCATGTATCGTCGCATTATGTATTCGGTTGCCGAGCGCATTGCGCACATCGAGGGCGCCAAGGCCATCGTTACGGGCGAATCGCTTGGGCAGGTTGCCTCCCAAACGCTTGAGAACATCATGGCCGTCAACGAGGCCGTGAAGATCCCCGTGTTCCGTCCTCTCATCGGTTCGGACAAGCAGGAGATCATCGCGCGTGCTGAGGAGATCGGTACGTTCGATATCTCGACTGAGGCCGCTCCCGACTGCTGCACGCTGTTTATGCCGCGCCGACCCGAGACGCACGCTAAACTCGATGCCGTGCATGAGGCCTGGGAACTGTTTGATCACGAGGAGATGATTGAGCGCCTGCTCAAGCAGACCGAGTACATCGACTTCGAGAGCAACACATATAAGGCCCCTAAGACCTTAAAACGCAAACATTCGGAGCTTGCTCCGCGTGAGATTTACCAAGATTACGAGTAAATTTGTGCATAGACCGACGATGCGCCTGCATCGTCGGTCTTTTGCTATCTGGGCATTTTGCGGCTAAGCGTTCATTTGCTGACGTGTGCCTGAATAAATGGACAGATTTGTGCAAGGTTTTGGTCGGTTTTTGGTTTGACCGCAAAAACCGGTTTTGGGGCGTGGCTGTTGTGGAGCTCCTTTCCTGACACGATGGTGTTGGGAGGTTTTGCTATGGCGCAGCGCGAACAACACGAACGAGTCAAAAAGATGGACCGCTGGGCGGGCAAACTGCTCGGTCATAAGGCAGTGGTGATGGCGATACTGGTCGTCATTGCGATGGCGAGTGGGCTGGCGATGGCGAACCTTGGCGGCGGTGCCGGCGGTGTGTCGTTTGAGCGCACTGATGGTTCGGGCACGTTAGTGGAGCCGGGATCCGGCGATGCTTCGAGCGGAAAGACATCCGAAGGCTCTTCGCCTAAGGCGTCTGCCGCGGCAGAGGTCTATGTCGATGTTGATGGCGCCGTGGTGTCACCCGGTGTATATCGCCTCAAAGACGGGGCGCGGGTGGCTCAGGCGATTGATGCCGCCGGCGGGCTGGCGCCCGAAGCAGACGTTACGGGGCTTAATCGTGCATCCAAGGTCACTGATGGACAAAAAATTCACGTTCCAACGGTAGGGGAGCAGCAGGCGTCCATTGCGGAAGCCGGTGTTGATGGTGGGACTTCCGCATCGTCGGGCGTTAGTGGCGCAACAGGCCTAGTAAACATCAATACGGCAAGCGCAGAAGAGCTGCAGACGCTTTCGGGCATCGGCCCCTCCATGGCCCAGTCGATTATCGATGAGCGGACAAAGAACGGTGCTTTCGCCTCGGTTGACGATCTGATGCGTGTGTCGGGAATCGGCGAGAAGAAGCTTGCCAAAATCAAAGATTGCATCTGCGTATGAGCGCGACCGAGCGCGAGCACGTGATGCCTCCGCGACCCCTGATTCCGTGGACGATGGCCCTGTGTGCCGGCATGTGCGTGAGCTGCGCCTTGGTGCTCAGCATAGCCGCTGATGCGCTGCTGAGGGAGCGGGCGACGGCGGTCGGGCCGCTATGGGCCATTCCCGTTGCGGCAGCGGTTTTCGTTGTGCTGGCTCACTCTTGTGCGCGGCTTGCCCCTTTGAAGCGGTGGCTGTATGCCGCGTCCACCGGTCTCGTGGCGGGAGCGGTCGTCTCGGCGTGGTGGGCTGTGGGTGTGCTCAGCGCCTCGAAGGCGCTCGACGGTCGAGCGGCAAGCGGCCTCGAGTTTGTCGTGCAGGGTGATCCATCCATAAACGACGACGTGTATTCCTATACCTGCGAGGCACGCGCGGACGGTAAGAACTTGGCAACGGTTCGCCTATCGTGTGATCGTGAGCTCAAGGTCGGGGCGCACGTGCGTGTTATCGGTCGCGTTTCGCGTTTTGAGAACGATGCATATGGACGATCGCGCGTGCTCCGAGGCGAGGTGCGTAAGGTTAAAGCCGTTCGGATTGTGTCGGTCGATGAGGGTTCTCCGGGGCCGCTGCTTCGGCTGCGAAATGGGCTGCTTGCGTCCATCGCGCCTGCGACCGACCCGGCGCGTGCGCTCATAGCCGGTGTCGTCTGCGGTCGTTCGGCCGAGCTGCGCGCCCAGCCGGCGGGCGACTGGTTTTCTGTGACGGGAACGGCACATCTTATCGCCGTCTCGGGCAGCCATTTGGCTATCGTGGGGTTTGTAATCGAGGGCGTATTGCAAAAGACTCGGTGCTCACGTGGTCTTCAGCGGGCGATATTGGCGATAACGCTTGTGGGCTACACTGCATTTACGGGCGCGTCTCCCTCGGCCGTGCGCGCGTGCTGCATGGTGTTCGTGACGCTTGTCGTAAACGACGCGGGGCGTCGTCGGCACGGCCTTTCGGCACTCTTCGTAACCATGTCCATCTTTGTGCTACTGCGGCCGACGGTGCTGTTCGAGATGGGCTTTCAGCTATCATGTGCCAGCGTCTTAGCCATTCTGTGCTTTTGCCCCTATGCGACCTATGCTTTGGGTGAGCTGGGTGTGCCATCGGGCGTTGCCAGCGTGTTTTCCGTCACGCTGTGCTCGCAACTGGCGACACTTCCCATTACCATTCCTGCCTTCGGTACATTCTCGCTCATTGCTCCGTTGTCAAATGCGGTCATCGGTCCGGTGGTGAGCGTTCTGCTCGCTGTGTCGATCGTGCTGGCTCCCTTTTCGCTCGTGGGACCGTTGCGGACTTGGGCGCTCGTTGTGCCCATGATTGCCGCCCGTTGCGCGCTGTTCTTCGAGCAGCTGTTTGCCGCCGTGCCGGGTGCATACGTGAGCGTGCCGCCCGATAGCATGTGGATTTACCTATTGCCGTGTTTTCTGGCGGTTCTGCTGGTCTGGTGGCCGCGTCCCCGTGCACGTCCTATGGCGGCGGGGCTTGCATGCCTGATGCTCTTGGCTGCGATTCCGTACGTCTATTGGGATCGATTCGCTCCGCCTTCGGTGACGGTGCTCGATGTGGGCCAGGCCGATGCGATTCTTATCCGCCAAGGCGGCGCAGTAGCTCTCGTCGACTGCGGGCTCGACGAGCGCGTGGTGGCGGCGTTGGTTCGCAATAACGTGCACCATATCGATGCCGTCTTTGTGACGCATTGGGATGAGGACCACTGGGGTGGTTTGCCTGCCGTGCTCGAACAGTTTTCGGTCGGAACGATTGCCGTGGCGGCGGATGCGCTGGAGGATGCTCCTGCCGAGGTATTGAACCGACCCGGCGTGGAGTATCGGCAGGTGCGCCGTGGGGATACGGTCGACATCGGCTCATTTTGCGCCCGCGTGATGTGGCCATTCGAGTCCGTGGATGGCGAGGGAAATGAGGACTCGCTTGTCCTGCTGCTCTCTTATGTTCAGGAAGGTAAGGGCCTGCGAATACTTCTCACCGGTGATGCCGAGCTCGACCAAGAACGGGAATTCGTGCAGGAGGTGGGGGATATCGATGTACTTAAACTTGGGCATCACGGCTCCAAGGTTTCAGTCGATGGTGAGTTGCTGGACGTCCTGAAGCCCGAGCTTTCCCTCGCAAGCGCCGGTGAGGGGAATCGATACGGCCATCCGTCCGATGCCTGCATCGATGCCGTTAAGGAAGCGGGTGGTGTGTTCGCGTGTACCATCGAACACGGCGACATTACCGTCGCACCGACTGCGAATGGCTTTGTGATGCGATGCCAGCGACCGTGACGACGTCGTTGGCGTGTGGTGGGCCCCTGGGCTAGAATGGCACGGAACGAATGCGAAGGCCTGCGGGAGGGGAGCGCAATGTCCGAAACCGGTTTGCTGCCGGCATATCTGATCGTCGGTACCGACGGAGTTAAGCGCGATCACGCCGTCTCGCGTATGAAAGCGCGTCTGGAAAAGTCGGGTATGGTCGAGTTCAACCTCGACGAGCGAGACATGACCAAGGACCCCGATATCGAGTCCATTATCGGATCGCTTAACACCTTTCCGATGGGCAGCGAGTTTCGTCTGGTAATCCTCGATGGCTGCTCAAAGCTCGCCAAGGCGGTCTCGGAGCCGCTCGTTGGGTATCTGGCGAGTCCCAGCCCCACTACGGTCTGCCTCATCATCGCCGACTCACTTGCCAAGAATACGCGCCTGTATAAGGCAATCGCCAAGATCGACAAGAAGGCTATCGTCGATTGCTCGGGTACCAAGCGCTGGGAACTGCCGCGCCGTGTTCAGCAGATGGCGACGCAGCGCGGTAAGTCGATTTCGACGGCGGCCGCCGAGGAGCTCGTCTCGCGTTCGGGCGAAAACACGCGCATGCTCGATAACGACTTGGCTAAGCTTGCCCAGATGGTCGAGGCGCCCCAGATTGAGCTTGCCGACGTTGAGCGCTGGATTGTCCGTACGGCCGAGGTTCAACCCTGGGACTTTCTCAATGCGGTCTCGGCCCGTGACATGCGACGCTCGCTCGAGCTCTTCAATCTACTGCCCGCCAAGAGCTATGTGTGGACTTACACATTGCTGTGCGGCCGCATCCGCGAGCTTATCGTTGCCAAGGCGCTCGAGGCGCGCGGACAGGGTCGTGAGCTGGCCGCAACACTTAAGCTCCAGTCCTGGCAGGTCAAGAATCACCTGACCTGGGCACGTCGCTTTTCTATGGCAGAGCTCGTTGCCGCGCTCGAGGGCGCGGTCGATGTGGAGCTCGCGCTGAAGGGTTCGGCCGATTCTCAGACCGCGCTTTTGCTCTGGATTACGAACATCTTGAGAAAATCGTGATGATACCTGCCTATTTGACAAATTCGTTCTATCCCTTTGAGGGGGAGCGTGCTATAGTAGGCGCTTGCATGACCTCACCGTGTCTCAGAGGTGTCATACATTTTTTGCAAGGAACTCGAAAGGAACTCCAGAAGTGGCAAACATCAAGTCTCAGAAGAAGCGTATCCGCACCAATGAGGCAGCTCGCATGCGTAACAAGGCTGTCAAGTCCGAGCTCAAGACGCTGACCAAGCACGTCCAGTCTGCCGTCGCCGAGGGCGACGCCGAGAAGGCCCAGGCTGCCCTCAAGACCGTCACCAAGCGTCTCGATATGGCTGCCGCCAAGCATGTTATCCACAAGAACCAGGCTTCCAACCGCAAGTCCGGTCTTGCCAAGCTCGTGAACAGCATCAACGCCTAAGTTGTAAATTTCACACCACACAGATTGCGCGCATAAATGGAGCCTGTTTTATGGAACAGGCTCCATTTTTTGTACCGCTCGGGTAAGATAGTCCGCATGAATACTTCAATTGACATTTCCCACATCCGCAACTTCTCAATCGTTGCGCACATCGACCATGGCAAGTCCACGATCAGCGATCGCATCCTCGAGCTCACCCATACCGTCGACGAACGCGACATGGAGTCGCAGCTGCTCGACACCATGGATATCGAGCGCGAGCGCGGCATCACGATCAAGTCCAATGCCGTTCGCGTGTCCTATGACGCCGACGATGGCGAGACGTATCAGTTCAATCTGATCGATACGCCGGGCCACGTTGACTTTACCTATGAGGTCTCGCGCTCGCTGGCAGCCTGTGAGGGCGCGGTGCTCGTTGTCGACGCCACGCAGGGCGTCGAGGCGCAGACCGTCTCCAACGCGACGCTCGCCATGAACGCCAATCTGGACATTGTGCCGGCCATCAACAAGATCGACCTGCCCTCTGCCCATCCCGATGAGGTTAAGACCGAGATCGAGGATGACCTGGCGATTCCTGCCGATGATGCCGTGTGTGTCTCGGGCAAGACCGGCGAGGGCATCCATGATCTGCTGGAGTCCATTGTCTTTTTGATCTCGCCTCCCAAGGGCGATGCAAATGCCCCTCTCAAGGCACTTATTCTGGATTCGTACTTCGACGAGTATCGTGGCGTCGTCGCCACGGTGCGCGTCTTTGACGGCTCCATCAAAAAGGGCGATACCCTGCGCATGATGCAGGCAGAGGGCGACTTTTTGGTCGACGGCGTGGGTGTCAAGCGTCCTGCCGAGACCCCGGTTGACGCGCTGACGGTTGGCGAGGTCGGCTATGTGGTCACGGGCCTGAAGGACCCCGAGGCCGTTCGCGTGGGCGACACCCTTACCTGGGCGTCGAACCCCTGCCCCGAGCCGCTTCCGGGTTACCGCGAGGCCAAGCCCATGGTCTATACGGGCCTGTTCCCAATCGATAACAAGGACTACGAGAACCTGCGTGACGCGCTCGATAAGCTGCACGTTAACGACCCATCGTTGGTGTGGGAGCCCGAGACCTCGGTGGCGCTCGGCTTTGGCTTCCGCGTGGGCTTCTTGGGCCTGCTACACATGGAAGTCGTCAAGGAACGCCTGGAGCGCGAATTCAACCTGGACCTCATTGCCACGAGCCCCTCGGTCGACTATCACGTCTACAAGACCGACGGCGAGATGATCGATGTCCGCAGTCCGCAGGACCTTCCCGAGGCCACGCGCATCGAGCGTATCGAGGAACCCTACCTCAAGGCAAAGATCATCTGCCCGCCTGAGTACACGGGTGCCGTCATGCAGCTCGCCATCGAGCACCGCGGCGTCACGACCGACATGATCCACCTCACGAGCAAATCGGTCGAGATGCGCTTCGATATGCCGCTCGCCGAGCTCATCTTGGACTTCTTTGACCAGCTCAAGAGCCGTACCAAGGGTTATGCCTCGCTCGACTACGAGTTCAACGAGTACCGTCCCTCCGAGCTCGTTAAGCTCGATATCTTGCTTTCGGGCGATGAGGTGGACGCGCTGTCGTTTATCGTCCACAAGGACAAGGCCTATGGCCTGGCCCGTGGCCTGTGCGACAAGCTTAAGGAGATCATCCCGCGTCAGCTGTTCGAGGTGCCCATCCAGGGTGCTATCGGCAACAAGATTATTGCCCGCTCCACCGTCAAGGCGCGTCGCAAGGACGTACTTGCCAAGTGCTACGGCGGCGATATCTCGCGTAAGCGCAAGCTGCTCGAGAAGCAGAAAGAGGGCAAGAAGCGCATGAAGGCCATCGGATCGGTCGAGGTCCCGCAGGAGGCCTTTATGGCGATCCTCAAGGTGGACGAGTAGGTCTATGGTGCTTTCTGAATACAGCAAGCGGCTGCTGGGCGCCTATGCCGAGCAGCCGTTCCTTATGGCTCCCATGGCGGGTGTGACCGACCCTGCCTACCGCATCATGTGCCGCCGCCGCGGTGCCAACCTTGCCTACAGCGAGATGGTGAGCGTGGCAGGCCTTGCCTATGCCAGCAACAAAACGTGGCGCCTGGTGCTGCCGGCCGACGAGGAGCAGCAGATTTGCGTGCAGCTCTTTGGCTCCAAGCCCGATCAATTTGCGAGTGCCGTCGCCGCCGTCGAGGAGCGCGTTGGCGATCGCCTGTCGCTCATCGATATCAATATGGCATGTCCCGCCCGCAAGGTCGTTACCAAGGGCGAGGGCTCGGCGCTCATGCGCACGCCCGACCTGGCGGAGAAGATCGTCGAGGCGACGGTGGGCGCGGCGCACGTGCCCGTGACCGTCAAGATTCGCAAGGGCTTTTATGCTGAGGACCGTAATGCCGCGACGTTTGCCCAGATGCTCGAAGGCGCCGGTGCCGCCGCGGTGGCGGTGCATGGCCGCTGCGCCACGCAGCTCTATACGGGCCAGGCCGATTGGTCGGTCGTCGATGAGGTTGCCGACGCCGTTGAGATTCCCGTGATCGGTTCGGGCGATGTGTTCTCGGCTGAGGATGCGGCGGAGCGTCTGCGCAGCTCCGACGCCCGTGCCGTGTTTATCGCGCGCGGTATCTATGGCAATCCTTGGGTGTTCGGCGATGCTCGCGCCCTTGCGTTCGACGCCACGCCGGTGCCGTCTCGCACCTCGGTCGAGCGTCTGGATGCCCTGCGCGAGCACCTGACGCTTACGCACGAGCTGTTGCCGCTCATGTCGCGTGCCCGTACGTACGCAAGCTGGTATCTCAAGGGCATGCCCCATGCTGCCGCCTGGCGCGCCCAGGTGGTGCGCTGCTCCACATACGAGGAGTTCATGGCGTTGGTCGATGATATCGAGCGCGATGTGGTGGCCTGCGAGGCCGCACTTGCAGCTGGCGAGTCGGTGCCCGCCCATCCGCTGGAGGCCTAAGGGTGGCCGTTACCGCACTGTATGTGCACGTACCGTTTTGCGCTCAAAAATGCCGCTATTGCGACTTTGACTCGCGCAGCTTTGCCCCGTGCGACCTGGACGCTGCGCTCAATGCCTATTTTGAGCAGTTGTATGCGCGGCTCGATGCCTTTGGCAACGCTGGGGCACTCAGGCAGATCCGCACAGTCTACGTAGGCGGCGGCACGCCGTCGCTGGCAGGGGAGCGCCTGGTAGAACTTGCCCGTCGTATCTCCATGTGGTGCAAGCCCGTTGAGTTTACCTGCGAGGCCAATCCCGAGTCGCTGACTGCTGAGCTCGCCACCGCGCTTGCCGAGGCGGGCGTCACGCGCATCTCTCTGGGCGTGCAAACCCTCGACAATACCGAGCTGGCTGCTATTGGCCGCATTCACGATGCTAATCGGGCACTTGCGGCTATCGCGACGGTGAAGGACGCTGGCCTCGATGTGTCGTGCGACCTGATGTGCGGCCTTCCCGGGCAGACGGCCGCAAGCTGGCGGAGCACGCTCGATGGCGTGCTGGCGGCGGCGCCGCATCATGTATCGGTGTACCCGCTCACGCTCGAGGAGGGGACGCCCCTTTATCGCATGGCGTGCCGCGACGAGTCGCTCGAGCCTGATGAGGATTTTCAGGCCGCATGCATGGACGTGGCACGCGAGCTCCTGGGTGCGGCCGGTTATCACCCCTATGAGGTGGCAAGCTATGCGCTCGACGGCCATGAGTGCGCCCATAACATTGCCTACTGGACCGGACGGGGCTACCTGGACCTGGGTCGTTCTGCCGCGGGTATGCTCGATGCCGAGGATTTCGACCGTCTTGCAGGTTTGTTCCCCGGCGTGTCTGCTCGAGGCGATGCGTACCGTGTGCGTCTGGTGCAACGCGACGATGACGCGACGGCGTTCGAGGCCGAATATCTGTCGCAGCGCGAGGCTGTCGCCGAAGACTTGATGCTCGCTTGTCGCATGACGCGCGGTGTTGCGTCCGACCTGTTGGCTCGTGCAGCTTGCGTCATCCCAACGGGCGAGCTGGCAGCTGCCTGCGATCGTGCGCTCGAATTGGATCTTGCCACTTGGGTGCCCGAGACGCTCTGGGGTCATGAGGGACCCTTCACTACGGCAGATGTCGTCGCGGGCCATGTTCGAGCTCGTCTGGCGCCGACCCATCTGGGCTGGCTCGATGGAAATGTTCTGTTCGAGCTGTTTTGGGATCTAGCTTAGGCCGCTCGGGTAGAATTACCGGAATATATACGCTGCTGTGAGCAGGAGGTTGCCGCGCATGGCGACGATGAACGAAAAAGATTACTACGAGATTCTGGGTGTCTCCAAGGACGCCACCTCGCGTGATATTCAAAAGGCCTTCCAGCAAAAGGCCCGTAAGCTCCATCCGGACGTCAACAAAGAACCGGATGCCGAGGAAAAGTTTAAAGAGGTTTCCGAGGCCTACGCCGTGCTTTCGGATGAGCAAAAACGTGCGCGCTACGACGCCATGCGATCTGGCAATCCCTTTGCCGGTGCTCCTACGGCTTCGCCCTATGGTGGCGGCTACGCCGGCAGCACGGGCTATGGCAATCCCTTTGAGGGCGGCTTTCCCTTTGGTGGCGCCTGGGGCCAGCAGCGTCGCGGGCAGGCTGCCTACAATCCCGAGAACGGCGCCAACGTGGTCGTCGATATCAAGCTCGACGCCAAGGAGGCCAAGAGCGGTGCCCACAAGACCGTTCGATATACCCGCTTTGACACCTGCGGGCATTGTGGCGGATCGGGCTCCGTTTCTTCAGAGCATGCCCACACCTGTCCGAGCTGCGGTGGCCGCGGCCACATCGACGTCGACCTGTCCTTCCTGTTTGGTGCGGGCACGTTCCAGTCGGTCTGCCCCGAGTGCGGCGGTTCCGGTAAGGTCGTGGCCGACCCCTGCCCCGATTGCGGTGGCAGCGGGCGAACCCGTGTGACCTCCGAGCAGACGATTGAGTTTCCTGCCGGCACGCACGATGGCGACGAGGTCCGCATTAGCGGCATGGGCCACGCAGGCACTAACGGTGCCGCGGGCGGCGACCTGGTCGGCCGCGCCCATGTTGAGGCCGAGCGCTTGGAAGGCAAAGCTCGTACTGGCTTTTACCTGATGGGCATTGTGGCGCCGTTTTTGGTGCTGTCGGCCATCTCGGGCGTGTTCTCGGCCTTTGCCATGATGTGCTTTATTCCGTTTGCCATGGGCCTGTTCATGGTGCTCTCGGACGGCGTGCTTCATCGCAGCCTGCTGTGGTGGAAACGCGGCGCGATGCAGTTTGCCAACGGTTTTGCCAACGGCTTCATGTTCGCACTCGTGTCGGTTTGGTTTGCGAGCTGCTCGCAGCGTGCCATGCTTTCGCCGTACGGAATGTACTAACATCAAACCCTCTGTTTGCGGCCGCCCCAGCTTGGGTATAGGACGCACTGTGACAATAATGAAAGTCGGAAGGATTCGGTCGTGTCGGAAAATAGGGATTACTACGAGGTACTTGGCGTCGAAAAGGATGCCGACGCGCGGACGATTAAGCGCGCGTTTCTAAAGAAGGCCCGTACCGTACACCCGGACGTTTCGGACGACCCCGAGGCCGAGGCCAAGTTCAAAGAGCTCAACGAGGCATATTCCGTTCTTTCCGATGAGCAGAAGCGTGCAAACTACGACCGCTACGGCACCGCGGACGGCCCTGGTGGTTCGGGCTATGTCGACATCAACGATATCTTTGGTGGCATGGGCATGGACGACCTGTTCTCGTCGTTTTTTGGCGGCGGTGCCGGTGGTGGTGCCCGCAGCCGTCGTGAGCGTCGTCGCGGACGTGACATGGCCATCTCGCTTTCGGTGACGCTCGAGGAGGCGGCGCTCGGCTGCAAAAAGACGATCAGCTATGATCGCCTTGCTCCTTGCGAGGACTGCAACGGTACCGGTAGGGCCGAGGGTGCACAGGAAAAGCAGTGCAGCCGTTGCCACGGCACGGGCTATGTCACGACGGTCCAGCGTTCGTTCTTGGGCCAGGTCCAGTCCTCTTCGCCTTGCCCCGACTGCCACGGCGAGGGCACGGTCATCGATCATCCCTGCGAGACCTGCGATGGTCAGGGCCGCACGCCTTCCCACGAAAAGATCGACATCGATATTCCCGCCGGCGTTTCGACCGGCCGCCAGCTGCGCGTGAGCGGCTTTGGCGAGGCCGGCCTTCGCGGCGAGCCCTCGGGCGACCTGATCGTCAACGTTCGCGTCGCCGACCACGAGCGCTTTAAGCGCAACGGCGACGACCTGTACCTCGTGAGCGATATCTCGATTGCGCAGGCGGCTCTCGGCTGCGAGATCGAGGTCGAGGGCATTATGCCTGACGAGGTCGTTAAGGTCACGGTCCCCGCCGGCACGCAGTACGACGACACCGTGAGCGTCGGTAACTTCGGCATGCCCCGCATTGGCGGTGGCGGCTCGCGTGGCCGCCTGGTCGTTCAGCTGCGCGTGCTCGTTCCCACGAGCCTTTCGGCCAAGCAGCGCGACCTGCTCGAGGCCTTCGCCGCCGAGTCCGGCGACGACGTCGCTCCCGGCAAGATATCGGTTACCGATCGCATCAAGAGTGCCCTCGACGACATCCTCGATTAAGGAGCCCGCGTGCTCGCACCCCATATCTCTGTTGTCAACCTCGGCTGCCGCGTCAACCGGGTTGAGTCTGACCGTATCACTGCCGATCTTATGCGCCTGGGCTTTGCTATTGTGGAGCCCCAGGATGCCGATCTGATCGTAATCAATACCTGTGCCGTGACGGGCGAGGCCGAGGCTAAGACCCGCAAGGCCGTCCGTCATGCGCTGGCCCATCCAAACGAGCCTTATGTGCTCGTGACCGGCTGCGTGGTCAATTTGCATCCCGAGGAGCTGTTGGAGCTCTCGGATCGCGTGATCGCCGAGCCGTCCAAGATTGATGTCGCCGAACGTGTCTGCGAGGTGCTGGGCGTTGAGTCCGATAGCGTTCCCGCCTGCAGCGATGGCGAGGTGGTCGATGCGCTCGGTCGCTCTCGCCTGGGCGTGAAGATCCAGGACGGCTGCAACCATCGCTGCACCTATTGCATTGTGTGGAAGGCGCGCGGCCCCGAGCGCTCCGTGCCCGTCGAGTCCGTGCTTGAACAAGTTCGCGAGGCCCAGGAGGCCGGCGTGCCCGAGGTGGTGCTGACCGGTGTGAACCTGGGTGCCTACGATGGCAAGAGCGCGACCGACGAGCATGTCGAAATCGATGAGCTGCTCGAGGCCATCATGGAGCGCACGACTATTGCGCATGTGCGCATTTCCTCGGTCGAGCCCATGGATATCTCTGAGCGCCTGCTTAAGGTTATGGCGCGCTATCCGCAGCGTATCGCCCCGTTTTTGCACCTGCCCGTGCAGTCCGGCTGTACGGCGACCCTGCATCGCATGGGTCGTCCCTATAGCGCGGAGGCCTTTGAGGACACGGTGCGTATGATTCGCGCCAACTTGCCCCAGGCGTCTCTTTCGTGCGATGTCATCGTCGGTTTTCCTGGTGAGACGGACGAGGAGTTCGAGGAGTCGCTGGCGCTGTGCCGCCGTGTGGGTTTCTCGCGTATGCACGTGTTCCGCTACAGCAAGCGTCCCGGTACCCTTGCTGCCGACATGCCCGACCAGGTGCCGCCCGAGGTTATGGCCGAGCGCAGCCGTCGTATGCGAGATACGGCGCAGGAGCTCGCTATTGCCGATGCTCGTCGTCGCGTGGGCACTGTCGAGCGTGCCGTGCTCGAGTATGGTGACAACCTGACGCTCGGTTCGTTCCATCATGCCCGTCTTGACGATACCTGTGGACTTACAGCCCCGTGCCTGCTCGATGTTGCTATCATCGGAGTCGATGATTCCGGCTTGGTCCATGCGCGCAGGGAGGTCCATGGAAGCCTCGAAGATTAGACTTACCGTTCCCGAGGGAATTGATCCCTCGTGCGTTTTGGGCGCCGGCGACGGCGTCCTTCGTGCACTCGAGAGCTTGGTTCGCGCCCATGTGGTCGCCCGTGGCGATTGCATCGCCGTGAGCGGTGACCCGGACGAGGTCGAACTCGTGGCTCGCTTTTTCGAACATGCTTTTCGCGAGGCGGCGGCCGGTCGTACCCTGTCTGCCGACGATGTCTCTCGCTGCCTGGCCGTCTTGCGCGATGGTGAGCACGAGGCTACGTCGCTTCGCGATGACGTGCTGCTTTCGTATCGCGGTCGCGTCATTCGCCCCAAGACGCTCGGGCAAAAGCGCTATGTGGATGCCATTCGCTCGCATACCATCACCTTTGGCTTGGGTCCTGCCGGTACCGGTAAGACCTATCTGGCCATGGCGCTCGCCGTTGCCGCGCTCAAGCGCCATGAGGTGGGCCGTTTGATCTTGACGCGTCCTGTTGTCGAGGCGGGGGAGAACCTGGGCTTTTTGCCTGGCACCCTCGAGGAAAAGATCGATCCGTACATGCGTCCGCTCTACGACGCCCTTTTTGACATGATGGATCGCGAGCGCACCGATGAGCTTATGGAGCGCGGCGTGATCGAGATCGCCCCGCTTGCCTATATGCGCGGTCGTACGCTGAGCGATGCTTTCGTGGTGCTCGACGAGGCGCAAAATACTACGCCCGAGCAGATGAAGATGTTCCTGACACGCCTTGGATTCAACTCCAAGTTCGTGATTACCGGCGACCTCAGCCAGCGCGACCTGGTGGGTCGTCGTGGTGGCTTGGCGGATGTTGAGAAGATTTTGGGCCGTGTCGACGATGTGGCGTTTGCACACCTGGAGCGCGCCGACGTGGTGCGCCATGCCCTAGTGGGTCGTATCGTTGAGGCATATGATGCTTATGATGACGTGCGCGAGCAGCGCTCGCGCGACCGAAAGGAGTCCCGTTGAGTGTATTGATCAGCAACGATGCTGAGCTCGATACGCTGCTCGACGCGCAGGAGGTGGAGCACATCTGCGAGGTTGTGCTTGCCGCCGAGGGCGTTGAACGTGAAGTCGAGATTTCCCTTTCGTATGTCGACGAGGACGAGATGCACGAGCTCAACCACGAGTGGCGTGGCATCGACCGCACCACCGATGTGCTCTCGTTTGAATGCGACTCGGCCTTTGACGAGGATATTCCCGCCGACGAGACGCTCGAGCTCGGCGATATCATCTTGGCCCCGCAGGTCATTGCCCGTCAGGCCCCCGGCTTTGGCAATAGCCCTGCCGACGAGTGCCGCCTGATGCTCGTACACGGCATGCTACACCTGCTGGGGTATGACCATATCGAGGACGACGAGGCCGAGGTCATGGAGGCCCGCGAGGACGCTATCCTGCGCGATCTGGCGCTCGAGCGCGGCGAGGACCCCAAACTCGTTCACGTCGGCCCCATCACCAATCATGCCCACGACTAGGAGCCGCTTATGATTCCCGGATCGAACAAGGACCATCCGTCCTTTTTAAAGTCGTTCTCCTACGCCATGGAGGGCTTCGTCACCGCCGTCAAGACCGAGCGCAACATTAAGGTTATGCTCGTAGCGGGCGTGTGCACCATCATTGCCGGCTGCATCGTGGGGCTCGACATTGCCGAGTGGGCCACGATTATCATCTGCTGCGGCCTGGTGATTCACGGCGAGCTGTGCAATACCGCCATGGAGGCCATTGTCGATCTGGCGACCCAGGAGCTCCATCCGCTGGCAAAACGCGCCAAGGACATCGCCGCCGCCTCGGTATACGTACTTTCAATCACCGCCGCGATTGTGGGCTTGCTGGTATTTGCCCACGCGCTCGGCTTTATTTAGAAAGGGATTCCCTTGTCCGACAATATGCAGCCTATCGATGAAATTTTGGACGACGAGTCCCCGGATGCTAAGGCGACCGAGGCCTATGAGGAAGCCGAGGAGTTCGACCCGTTTGAGGGCATGAGCGACGAGGAACTCGACGCCCTGTGCGACGAGGACGACAGCCTCGCGGGCTTTGGCGACGTTGAGCCCGGTTTCCGCAGTGGCTTCGTGGCCTTGGTCGGCCGCCCCAACGCCGGTAAGTCAACGCTGCTCAACGCCTGCTATGGCAAAAAGGTCGCCATCACCTCGCCGGTGGCCCAGACGACCCGCCGTCGCATGCGCGCCGTCGTCAACCGCCCCGGCTACCAGCTGGTCTTTGTCGATACCCCGGGTATCCACAAGCCCAAGGACGGTCTTGGGTCCGAGCTCAACAAGAGCGCGCTGTTCGAGCTGAACGATGTCGATGTTGTCGCGTTTTTGATTGATGCCACTAAACCGATCGGCAGGGGAGACGCCTGGGTTGCCGAGCGTGTCAAGAATGCCCGTTCCAAGAAGGTCCTGGTGCTCACCAAGGCCGATGAAGCCGACCCCGCACAGGTCATGGAGCAGCTTAAGGCCGCCCACGAGCTTATGGAATATGACGACGAGATCGTGACGTCGTCGGTCAAGAACTTTAACGTCGATGCCTTCATCGAGACCGTTGCGCACTTTTTGCCCGAGGGTCCGCGTTGGTTCCCCGAGGACATGGGTACCGACGCTTCCGATGAGACGCTCGTTGCCGAGTTTGTGCGCGAGAAGGTCTTGCGCCGCACCCGTGATGAGATCCCGCACTCCGTGGGCGTGATTTGCGATGCGCTTGAGCAGACCAAGAAGGTGCTGCGCGTGCACGCCACCATTTACGTCGAGCGCGAGGGCCAAAAGGGCATCATCATCGGCAAGGGCGGCGAGATGATCAAACATATCGGCATTGACGCCCGTCGCGACCTTGAGCGCATCTTTGGCACCCAGGTCTTTTTGGAGCTGGACGTGAAGGTCAAGGCCGGCTGGCGTGACGACGAGGCCCAGATTCGCCGCTTTGGCTATAACGCCGAGGATTAGGGACACGCGGCGCGAATGGCAGGTTCTCGTACATATCGCACGAAAGTGCTCGTGCTCGATAAGACGAAGCTCAAAGAGACGGACCTGATCCTGACGATGCTTGACGAGCGGGGTCGGCAGGTTCGTGCCGTGGCAAAGGGCGCCCGCAAACCCGGCGGACGCCTGGCTGCGCGCTGCGAGATGTTCTGTACCGTTGATCTGCTGCTTGCGCATGGACGGTCGCTCGACGTGGTTTCCCAGGCCGAGCTTATGGAGGCGCCGCTCGGCGCTGCTCCCGATTACGAGATGACATGCGCCGCAAGCGCGATCGCCGAGGTCGCGCGCGTGTGCTCGTTCGAGGACGCCGAGGACCCGTTTACCTTTGCCATAACGCAGCGAGCGCTTGCCCTGGTGGGCAGCGGGCTCGACGCGACGCATATGGATCTACTTGTGGCGGCATATGTCTTTAAGCTGCTGTCGCACGTTGGCTATCGACCCGATTTTTCGGCCTGCGTGCTGTGCGGAGACCCCATGCTGTCGTATTTTTCGCCCCAGGCGGGCGGTCTCATGTGCGGGTCGTGCGCGTCGAGCGTTCCGGGTGCTGAGCTGGTGTCGACCGGTGAGGTCGCGTGGCTGCGCGCCCTCATGTCCATGACCTTCGATGTGCTTATGACCGAGAGGATCGACCCCCATACAGCAGCTTTTTTGCTCGGGCTTTCGCATGTGTGGGCGGCGACGCATACCGACCAGCGCCTCCGTGCGATGGAATTCATGTTGGGTCGGTGATGATGCGCATGGGCGGTCTGCTTGTGGTAACATACCG
>UREM01000037.1 GCA_900546775.1 uncultured Collinsella sp.
GATATCCTCGCAGCACTGGTGCGTGGCGCCGTCCTCGCCCACCGAGATGCCGGCGTGCGTGGCACCGATCTTAACGTTGAGGTGCGGGTAGCCGATGGAGTTGCGGACCTGCTCAAAGGCGCGACCGGCAGCGAACATGGCAAAGGTACTCGCGAAGGCAACACGACCAGTGGTCGCGATACCGGCGGCGACGCCCATAAGGTTGCTCTCGGCAATGCCCACATCGAAGAAGCGGTCGGGGCAAGCGGCCTTAAACTTACCGGTCTGCGTGGCGGCGGCCAGGTCGGCGTCGAGGACCACAAAGTCATCGTGCTCGTTGGCGAGCTCGACGAGGGCCTCGCCGTAGCTTACACGCGTGGCGATTTTCTTGACGTCTGCCATCCTAGAGCTCCTCTCCGGCGGCCGTGAGCTCTGCCATGGCCTGCTCAAACTGTTCATCGTTGGGGGCCTTGCCGTGCCAGCCAACCTGGTTCTCCATAAAGGACACGCCCTTGCCCTTTGTGGTCTCGGCGATAATGGCGGTCGGCTGCCCCTTGGTGGCGCGAGCCTCGGCAAAGGCGGCGCGGATCTGGTCGAAGTCGTTGCCGTCGGCGAGCTCAACCACGTGGAACTTGAACGCGCGGAACTTGTCGGCGAGCGGCATGGGGTCGTTGACCTCCTCGACGGGACCGTCAATCTGAAGGCCGTTGTGGTCGACGATCACGCAGAGGTTATCGAGCTGCTGGTTGCCGGCAAACATGGCGGCCTCCCAGACCTGGCCCTCCTCGCTCTCGCCATCACCCAGCAGGGCGTACGTGCGATAAGTATCGCCCCAGTGCTTGGCGGCAACGGCCATGCCCACGGCGGCGGAAATGCCCTGGCCGAGCGAGCCGGTGGACATGTCGACGCCCGGGGTGTCGTTCATGTTGGGGTGACCCTGCAGGTGGCTGCCGATGTGGCGCAGCGTCTCAAGATCCTCCTTGGGGAAGAACCCGCGCTCGGCGAGCACGGCGTACAAGCCCGGAGCGCAATGGCCCTTGGAGAGCACAAAACGGTCGCGATCGGCCTTGCGGGGATCGGACGGGTCGACGTTCATTTCCTCAAAGTACAGATAGGTCATGATGTCGGCAGCACCGAGCGAACCGCCCGGATGGCCGGACTTGGCAGCGTGCACGCCGGTGACGATGCCCTTCCTTACCTCGTTGGCAACCTTTTTGAGCTCTTCGTCGCTCATTGTGCCTTCCTTTCATCCTCTTTAGACAAGATGCGCACGGCACCGAAGGTAATCCCAACACAGCCGCAATGCACGTACGTCATTCATTATGCTGGAAACTGATGGCTTTACCAGAGTTTTTATCATTATTTGAACAATTTAGCAGGCAGAACCGCTGATGAAACGGTTTATCAATGTGAACGTCTTTTGGATGGAACGCGGTCGCCCCTACGCGCTAATGTCCTTGAATCCCTCGCCGAAGGCTTCCGTAACGTCAGCGACCGTCACAATGGCGTGAGGATCGCGCTCGCGCACGATCGTCTTAAGGGTATTGAGCTCTCGACGGCTCACGATGACCATGATCACCGGCTTCTCGGCACCCGAATACATGCCAGTCGCCTTAAACTTGGTACAACCACGACCCAGGCCATACATAATATCGGCAGCGATATCAGGGAACTTGTCCGAGATGATGAGTACCATACGACGCTTGTTGCCACCATCGACCACGGCATCGATCACGTAGCCGCTAATGACCATCGAAAGGCCTGCATATAGTGCATTTTCGATTGAAAAGACCGGAGCCGACAGCGCACATACGGCAACATCGATCGCCATGACGGTCGAGCCCACGGGCAGCGAGGTATTACGCGAGATGATTTGGCCAATCGTGTCCGAGCCGCCGGTGTTGGCGCCGGCGCGCAGCACCATGCCATAACCGATGCCCGTGATGATGCCGCCCCACATAGCGGGCAGCATCAGATCGGCATGTGCCAGCGGCGCCACAAACGGAGCGAACAGGTCGGTGAAAAAGCCCAGCAGCACAAAGCCTGTCGCCGTCTGCACCACGTAGAACATGCCGCCCTCGCGCATAACGACCAGCAGCAGCAAGGCGTTCATCACGATCGTCTGAATACCAACGGGAAGCGATAGACCGCGCGATGCGCCGACCGCCTGGATAATGGTGGCAAGGCCCGTAACGCCACCGGCAGCAAGGCCGTTAGGAATCAAAAACAGGTCGGTCGCAATAGCGGCCAGAGCGCACCCCAACATAATCTGGGGCAGGTCGTGAAAGAAGTTCATCGAAAGAATGCGCTTAATGTCCAGACGATATGCCATGCTGCCTCCCTCAAAAAAGCGCACCCCATCGGATGCGCTTTGAACTTCTTCTTGTATTCGATTCTACCGATTCGCCGGACAAAAACCACCCCTGCGCAGGGTTTATTCCGAATACAAACCCGTCCAACCGTTGGGCTTAGCATCGGCTTGAAGCCGCCCGATGTTTTAGATCTCCGAGCCTTCTACATCGGCGTTGCCGGTAGCCCAACGGTGATAGCCAATCACAAACGGATCCAAATCGCCATCGTCAAGAACGGCCTCGACGTTGCTGGTCTCCACGCCCGTACGCAGGTCCTTAACCATCTGGTACGGGTAGAGCACGTAGCTGCGGATCTGGTTGCCAAAACCAATCGTGGTCTTGGGTCCGCGAATCTCGTCCAGGGCCTCGGCACGCTTCTCGAGCTCAATCTCGTACAGGCGAGCCTTGAGGATCTGCATGCACGCGGCCTTGTTCTGGATCTGGCTGCGCTCGTTTTGGCAGGTAACCACAATGCCGCTGGGGAAATGCGTCACGCGCACGGCGGAGTCGGTGGTGTTTACGCCCTGGCCACCCGGGCCACTTGCGTGGTACACGTCGACGCGGATGTCGTCGGGGTTGATCTCGATATCGATATCGTCGGGCAGCACCGGAATGACCTCGACGCCGGCAAACGTGGTCTGGCGGCGCTTCTTGTCGTCGGTGGGGCTAATGCGCACCAGGCGGTGGACACCGGCCTCGGCGCGAAGCATGCCAAAAGCATCCTTGCCTTCGACGGTAAAGGTCGCGCGATCAATGCCAATGACCTCGGCCGCGGGGCAATCGTTGATGGTGACCTTCCAACCGCGGCGCTGGCAGTACTTCATGTACATCTTAAAGAGCATGAAGGTCCAATCCTGGGCCTCCAAACCACCCTGCCCGGGCTTGATGGTCACGATCGCGTCGCCATGGTCGAACTCCCCGGTAAACCAGCTCGCAAGCTCAAGCTCGTCGATGGCGCGGGCCAGGCGTTCTGCCGTAGCGGCAGCCTCCTCGCGCAATGCGACGACGTCGGGGTCATCCCCCATCTCCTCGGCAAGCTCCAGCGCAGCGCGGGCATCGGAAAGCTCGCCGCGCGCGGTGTCCACGGCAGCGATGTCTTCCTTGGTGCGCGCGATCTCCTCCATCGTGGCGCGAGCGGCATCGGCGTCGTCCCAAAAGCCCGGGGCGACGCTTTTGGCCTCGAGCTCCGTTACGCGGGTGCGCTTCTCGTCCAAATGGAGGTACGACTCAACCTCACCGAGCCGGTCCGCAAACGCGTCCAGCTCGGCGGGCGTTACCTCTAAAGCCTCAGCCATTAACGATTCCTGCCGTGGCAGTACTTGAACTTCTTACCGCTACCGCAAGGGCACGGGTCGTTGCGGCCCACGTTGACGTACGGATCGTCGCTCTCGGACTTGCGGTAGGTCGTCACCTTGCCACCGTTGTTGACGGCAGCCGGACCACCCTGGACAGCCGTGCGGGCCTGCACCTGCGCCTGCTTGCGCAGCACCGAGTCGCCGTTGTCACCATCGACCTCGGCAGGACCGGAGAAGTGCGCACCCTCGAGCGCGGGCTCCTCCTTGTGCTCCACGACACGCGGGGCAGCCTTGATCTCGATGCGCAGAACCGTGCGCAGGTAATCCTCGTACATGGTGTCGACGAGTATCTGGAACGCGCCGTAGGCCTCGGTCTTGTACTCGACCAGCGGGTCGCGCTGGCCAAAGCCGCGCAGGCCGATGCCGGTCTTGAGGTAGTCCATCTCCTGCAGGTAGTTCATCCAGCGGGTATCGATGACGCGCAGCATGACCTGGGTGTTGAGCTCGCGCATCAGGTCCTCGCCCAAGCGCTCGGCTTTCATGTTGTAGCACTTCTCTACGTAAGCCAGGACATCGGCAGCTAGGGCCTCATAATCCTCGTCGGGGAACTTCGGCGTATCGATGTGGCCGGTGAGCTCCACAACCCACTTGCGCAGGCCCTCCAGGTCGCGCTCGCCATCGTGACTGTCCTTGGTGCAGAACTCCTGCACGCAGCGGTACACGGTATCGTGCATGACCTCGGTGATGTGGTCGGTCAGATCCTTGCCGTCCAGAATCTTATTGCGCTCGGCGTAGATGACCTGGCGTTGCTTGTTCATGACGTCGTCGTACTCAAGGACGCTCTTACGCATGGAGAAGTTGATGCTCTCGACCTTGTGCTGGGCGCTCTCGACAGCCTTGGAGATGATCTTGTGCTGGATGGGCATATCGTCGCCCATGTCAGCCGTGACCATCATCTTGGAGACGCGGTCCATCTTGTCGCCGCCAAACAGACGCATCAGATCGTCCTCGAGCGACAGGTAGAACTGGGTCTCGCCCGGATCGCCCTGACGGCCGGAACGGCCGCGCAGCTGGTTGTCGATACGGCGGGACTCGTGGCGCTCGGTGCCGATAACGGTCAGGCCGCCGGCGGCAAGAACGCGCTCGCGCTCGGCCTTGCAAGTCTCCTTGGCCTCGGCGTTAAACTGCTCAAGCTGCTCGGGCGTTACGTCCTCCATGGTCAGGCCCTCGTACTCCAGGCGCTCGCGCACCAGCTCGTCGGGGTTACCGCCCAGCAAGATGTCGGTACCGCGGCCGGCCATGTTGGTAGCGATGGTCACGGCGCCATAGCGACCAGCCTGGGCAACGATATGGGCCTCGCGCTCGTGGTGCTTGGCGTTGAGGACCTCGTGCGCGATGCCGCGCTTGGTGAGGGCGGCCGACAGTTTCTCGGAGCTTTCGATGGAGACGGTGCCCACCAGGACCGGCTGGCCCTTGGCGTGACGTCGCTCGACGTCGTCGGCAACGGCGTTGTATTTGGCCTGGATGGTGCGGTACACCAGGTCCTCGTGGTCAACACGCTGCACGGGCTTGTTGGAGGGGATGACCTCGACGGGTAGCTTGTAGATCTCGCGGAACTCGGCATCCTCGGTGAGTGCCGTACCGGTCATACCGGAGAGCTTGTCATACAGACGGAAATAGTTCTGCAGGGTGATGGTTGCCAGCGTCTGGTTCTCCTCGCGCACGAGCACGCCCTCTTTGGCCTCGATGGCCTGGTGCAGGCCCTCGGAATAGCGGCGGCCTTCCATGATGCGGCCGGTAAACTCGTCGACGATCTTAACCTCGCCGTTGGTGACCACGTACTGCTTGTCGCGATGGAACATGTACTGGGCCTTCAGCGCCTGCTGCAGGTGGTTGACCAGCTGGCCCGAAAGGTCGGCGTAGATATCCTCGATACCCAGACGGCGCTCGATCTTCTTAAGGCCGCGCTCGGTGGCGGCAATGGTGTGCTTGGCCTCGTCCATGACGTAGTCGCCCGTGGGCTCCACATCCTCGGTGGCGGTGAGCATGTCATGCGACACGTCCTCGCCGCGCTCCAGGCCGCGCACGGCGCGCGCAAAGTCCTTGTAGGTGCTGGCCGACTTGGTGCCGGCGCCCGAGATGATGAGCGGCGTCCTGGCCTCATCGATCAGGATGGAGTCGACCTCGTCGACGATGGCGTAGTTGTGGCCGCGCTGTACGCGCTGCTCGGGGCGGGTGACCATGTTGTCGCGCAGGTAGTCGAAACCGAACTCGGAGTTGGTGCCGTAGGTGACGTCTGCCTGGTAGGCCGGACGCTTGAGCTCGAGCGGCATGTTGTTCTGGAGCAGACCGACGGTCATGCCCAGGTACTTATAGATGCGGCCCATCCACTCGGAGTCGCGCTTGGCAAGGTAATCATTGACAGTAACGACGTGCACGCCCTTGCCGGCAATAGCGTTGAGATAGCCAGCCAACGTGGAGACGAGGGTCTTACCTTCGCCGGTCTTCATCTCGGCGATGTGGCCCTCGTGCAGTGCCATGGCGCCAATGAGCTGCACGTCAAAGTGGCGCATACCCATGGTGCGCTTGGAAGCCTCACGCACGGTGGCAAAGGCCTCGGGGAGCATGTCGTCAAGCGACTCGCCGTTGGCGTAACGCTCGCGGAACTTATCGGTCTGGCCGCGGAGTTCCTCCTCGGTCATCTTCTCAAACTGGGGCTCAAGACCGTTGATCTGGTCGACGATCTTGTAGTAGCGCTTAAGGTCCTTATCGGATCCAAAGGACAGCAGCTTTGACATGAATCCCATGTGGTTTTCCTTTTTGGCCATCGCCCACGCCGTGCAGCTGCGGGCGAGTTAAACACAGATGATTGTACTTTAGCCAAACAAGGCGCGGCCTATACGGTCGACCTCGACCGCCACGTAATAACTATGACCAACCTGCCACAATGGGACAGGTTTATTTTGGCAAGTTTTATCTGAGCAAACGCCGTCTCTCTGCCATGTGGTGCCACGGGGACAGGTTAGTTTGCACCAATAAAAAGAAAAGGGCCGCGCACCCAAACGGATGCACGGCCCTTATGCCATGAATGCGAGTGATTCCGCGGCGAGCTATTTACTCAGCAGCCTCGGTGGTCTCGGCCTCGGCAGCGGCCTCCTCGACGGGAGCCTCTGCGGGAGCCTCGGCAGCCTGCTTGGCAGCCTCCTCGGCGAACTTAGCAGCACGCTTAGCCTTCTCGGCGGCCTTAGCCTCAGCGGCGGCCTTGCGAGCGGCCTCGGCCTCAGCAGCCTTGGCGGCCTTGGCAGCCTTGGCCTCCTCAGCCTTCTTGAGCTGGGCGGCAGCGGCGCCACCGAACTTGTCGGCGAAGCGCTGGACGCGTCCACCGGTGTCGACGAACTTCTGCTGGCCGGTGTAGAACGGGTGGCACTCGTTGCAAAGCTCAACCTTCATCTCGGACACGGTAGCGTGCGTCTTGAAGGTGTTGCCGCAGGAGCACGTCACCGTGCACTCGACATACTGGGGATGGATACCCTGCTTCATGGTAGGACTCCTTATTGGTCAGGCGCTGGTTACCGATCAGCGCATAAGGCGTCTTGGTTTCCGACCAAGACAACAAACTCGGCTATGGTACCACGGCGCCGCGTGTCCCACAAAAGGTTCACGGTCTTTTCGGAACGACACGAGCTGGACCTTAAATATCAACTTCATCCGAACACTCCCCCACATTCATCTCTCGTATGTATCGAGGTATTCCTGCTTGAGCGTCTGCGAGGACGACTTGATCTTTTCCACGAGCGTGCCGGCCTCGATGAAGTAGAACGAGTCGGTGAGGTCTGCCAGGTCGTCGAGCAGATGGCTTGAAATGAGCACGCTGCGTCCCCGCGCCACCTCGCTGCGCATCGCGTCGCAGGAGGTTTTCCGCTTTCCCGGATCGAGGCCGTTCAGCGGTTCATCGAGGATAAGGTACGGGCAATCGGTCGCTATCGCCATGGCAAGCTTTACCTGCTGCTTCATTCCTGTCGAGAGTTTACGGGTCGGCTTGTCGAGATATGGGGAGATTCCGAGGGAGCTGCAGAGCGAGTCGATGTCGGCGGCCGATTTCCACGCCTCCCTAACGAAAGCAAGGTGCTCGATGGCCGATAGCGTGGGGTAGAGATCCGCGCTGCCCGAAGAGCTCAGGTAGACGAGTTCTGCAAATTCGGCTGATCGACGTTGGCTGATTCCGTCTGCCGCCAGGCTTCCCGAGTGGATGCGGGTGGGAAATTGGCCCGACAGCGCTTCTAGAAGGGTGGTTTTCCCCGAGCCGTTGGGAGCAACGAGGCCCGCCGCCGTTCCCGGGCCCAGGAAAAGCGATCCGATTGAAAGTATCGTCGTGCTTCCGTATCCCACGCTCGCGTCCAGAAGCTCGAGCCCATGGTGCATTCTCGCGGGTCCAGACTGTTTGGGCGAACGTGTCGCAACGGCGCCGACCGCAAAAAAGACCGCGACGTATGCCAGGGCCACGGCAAGCATCGATGCGCTGCCTGAACCGGAGCCAATGAATTCTGTCGGGAAGCATCCTACGTAGCCCGTGGCCTCGATAGGCGAGAACACGGCCAGCGGCAGGAGCCCGAGCACGGCATTATGCTCCAGCGCCGAATCGGACAGCAACGGGAATGCCGGGGCCGCGACAAGCAGCGCTGAGGCAAGGGGGCCCGCGAGGACGCGCCTCGTTGCGGTCGATAGGACGGCGGAGCAAACGGATATCAAGGTTCCGCCCGCAAGCAGCGCGAGAAGCAGGGTCGTGAAGACGTTTCCCGCGGTCGTGGTGGTAAGCGCGCCGTCATGGAAGAAGGCGATCGGGTACCCAATTTGCCCGAAGCCGTTTAGGGCCAAGGCGTAAATGCCCCCGGGTGCGAGGCCGGCGAGGAGCATCGCGGTCCCCGCGGCGATTATCGAAAACACGATCTGGATAAGGCGCCGGAATTTGGGCGCGGGCGCCTTCGCCGCCAGGGTCGCAGGCCTTGTGGCGCCGAGCACGAGTATCGACGAGAGAAAGAAGGGGATGAAGGGAAGGAAAGACGGCGCCGTGGCAATGGCGTAAGGCAGGAAGGAAAGGAATGGCAGGTCGTTTGCGGAGGCCGGGATATCCGTGATGCCGGAGCTGCTCAGGGCACGGCAATACGCGAGGTCTGCGTCATTGGTCTCTCGGTCTCCCACGATGGACCCGGATTGGAAGCCTTCGTCCATGAGCGCGTAGTAGCTCTCGGCAGAATCGAGAAAGGCGGCGTCGGTTTGAGCGGCAAGGGCGGCGTTCGCGTATCTTGCAAGCTCCGCGTCAGCTTGCTGCTCTGGCGATAGGTCTGTGCCGTTGGCCTGGGGTGCGCGCGTATTGAATGCGTCGACAAAGCTCTGCATGCCCTGCTTCATAAAGAAGGGCCCGTAGATGGGTGAATTGAACGCAATGGGGACGGAAAAGGCTGCAGCGAGAACGAGCGTACAAATCCATGCGGCCTTGTCTCTTAGGATCAGTTTGAGAAGAAGTCGACAGTACATTTGGAAGCACCTACGTTCCTCAAAGAATCGTTAGATTAAAAGTAACAGACCGGATGAAGATACGTGCGACGGGGGCGAGGCGAATGGCTGAGCGGTATCGATATACAGGTTCAACGGTATCACATTGGCCACATAGATTTTTAACTTGCATTTCTACCCGCCCTTTTCGTAGAGTCGCCGATACGTGCTTAGCGCACCCTCGGCGCGTCCGGCAGGCTTTGCGAAATGGGATCCAGGAGACTTCGGCGCAGCATCATCTTGCGGAATGCTTCTAATGAGCCTCCCATCCTTCAAAAACAGAATCTCATCGCACAGCCTATCGACCGAATCCAAGATGTGGGATGACATGATGATGCACGTACCAGAATCGGCCAGCTTCCTGAGAATCTCGGAATGCAAGTCCACCCTGCTGGGGTCGAGCGCGTTCATGGGCTCATCTAATAGAAGGTACCGCGCGCCCGTCGCATACGCAATCGCCAGGGTAAGCTGCTGCTTCATGCCCTGGCTCAGAGTGCGGATCCTCATCTTCGCGAACTCGCCTATCTGCGTTTGTTCCACTATCTCTTCGATATCGCGAGCATGCGGCCACATATCGCAAACCATCTTGAGGTGATCTTCCGCACGCAATCCGGGATACAGCAGCGTCCCCTCACCAGGTGCATAGAAGATCATAGAACGGACCTCTCTCGCACCCGTACCCTGCACCTCATCCAGAACGATGCTCCCGTCCACGCGAGGACCCGGCAAACCTGCCATCGCACGCAGCAACGTCGTCTTTCCATGCCCGTTCGGAGCGACGAGACCGTAGACCGTACCCGGGGCAAACTCAGCGTTCACCGAATCTACGAGCACCTTCCTTCCATAAGAGATCGTCAGCGTTTGAAGGTCAATCATCGAGATCATCCCCTTTCGATCTTTGGAACACTCAGGCGCACCATCAACGGAGATACGGCGCCCAAGACCACCAGCAGAGCGCCCGATGCGCCGACGACCTCTCCAAAAGGCATCGCGTTCGTCCCTCGCCCAAGGAACCCAATCGTCCCCACCTGGGAAGCGGGATCAAACGAGGCGAATGGAGCCAGCAGCGCGACGCCCATGCCCACGCTTTCAACATGAGCGCTCAACGAACCCAACACCAAGAGAACCGCGCAAACCATTCCGGTGACAACGGGGTTGCGGCTAATCGCTGCTGTCAACGCAGCGACGACGGAAATCACGCCGTATGCCATGACCAGCAACGGAATACTGCACAACACCGCCTCCCCCACCGTGGACGTTGTCGAAGCTCCCGCCCGAATGAGAGCGACGGGATACTCCGATCCACCCGCACCGTTCTTAATCACGGACACAACGACAGCGGGAACCATCGACACCAAAAGCAGCACCAAGCCAAGCAGGAGAGCCAGCGCAACAGCCGTCAGAAAACGCACATGCGCTGTTGCGGGGATCTGGAGAACCAGAAGGGAACGACACTGCAGGTGGGTGCACGCGAGCGATGTGACAACCACGGGCAACAGCAAAAATAAGGAGGGAAGCGCTGCCTGGAGATACGAAAGGAGGATTAATGGGGGCATCTTCGTACTTAACTCGTAAACCTTGGGGTCCGGCAAGCTCGCGATCGACTCAAGCAGAAGGGCGCGCGCCTCCGCACGAGAAGGAGTCTCCGGCTCGATTCCGATCGATTGCAGGAGAGTCGCATCTGCCGCGCCCAGCTCACCTCGAGCGCGCTCGTACGTCGCAAGGCTTCGAAACCCCTCCGCAGGCATAGGCGCGTACACGAAACCCGAAAGAGCATCCCGCATGTCTTCCAGGGCCGCTTTGCCCTCGACGTCCATATTCGCAGCGTTCTGCTCTAGATACCGATCTATTGAACGGAGCTCCCCATCCCTATACCGAACAGCGGAAACGTTATCAGCGTCAGGAAACATCTCGACCAGAGCCGGGGCCAGCATCGTCGTCGACATTGCAATCGCGCATACGGCGAGGGTAGGAGAACGCAGGAGCAGTTTCCCCATCGTTCTTACGTATGCAACGGCGAAGGCACAAGCGCTCGAACGAGTTGCCGTTCTCGATGCAGTGAAGGAACCTCTCTCAAGACAAATCGGGGATATCGGGCACGCGCAGCCGCTCTTTCCAGCAACGCAAAGCAGGCTAATTGCCAGCACCTCGATCCCGATTGCGCATACGAGGGCAATCGCGCCACGCTCGAAGCAAAGTCCAGGCAGATTCACTATCTGCGTTGTCGGGTACGGGCTATAGGCGCCGACGGTCAACTCAGTGTTCGCATACGTAAGGGGATTCAACAGGGCGAACTCACGTAAAGCGATGGATCTTCCGTAATACCCGGGAACCATCGTCACCCCCATCAGGGCACATACGAACACGATTCCAAGCGTAGGGTTATTGGCAATCTTCACGGCAAGGTGAACGACAAGCGAGATGAACGCTGCCACCAAGAATTGCAAGATGGCCGTCTGCGCGAACACCAGCCAAGCCGGTTTGATAACCGGAGTCGCATATTGAATGTAGCCTATCGGATAGAACGGCGAGCCCGGGCCATTCTTCACAAGCGCGGCGATTATCCCTGGAAGATTGATGGCGAGGACGGCAAGCATTGCAAAAACACTCGCCCATACGCTCGATGCAACAAGTCTACCCAGCTCGCCCATCGGTGCCTGGATGATGAGCTTTTCACGTTTGTTAAGACGCGCGGCAAGGAACGAGACGGCAACGGCCGTTGCGACCCATAGCAAGTACTCCTTCGATCCGTCATAATAGGTGTACTCTCCATCCGATATCTGCAGAAACGGAAGTAGGGGAGAGAGCGGTGCCAAGATAAGACGTCCCGCGGCAAGAGGGTACAGAAGCGCGGGCATGCTTGATGAAGAGGTATAGACACCGTCCTCCCCCGCATTCACAAGCGCATCCGCATAGGATGCTGACAATTCCTGCTCAACACGGGTTATTCCCGACTCGAGGTATTCGACCCGTCCGTCGATGCCAGCCGCGCTCCTGAAGACGGGCAGAGCACAAAGAACCATCAACGCAACAACGACAACACAGAGCGACCTGGAGGAGAGAAGCGACCTAAAGATCGCCTTCGAGATTTTGAGCATATTCATCGCCAACCTTAACCTCATCCAGTCGGAACAGAGGGGCCGAACAAAATGCTCGGCCCTTATTACTTGCCGGCAAAGTCAATTTAACATAAACTGTTAAAAAGTAACCTGAGTTTTTTAAATTCTTCGGAGGTTATTATGAGTTCCGACAATCGCACTCCCCGGCTTCATTCCTTCCGCATCGCATGTGCGATAGCCTCTGCGACCCTTTGCGCCACCGCCATCGCACAAGTGGCGTTCTCCTTAAAGCCAGCAATCGAAGTGCTCGACAACCCTGTAATTGCAGACTCCCCCGCGTATCCAGCCCTTGCGATCTCGACATTGGTCCCTGCCGTCATCGGTATCGCTACGACCATCCTCAGCGCCGTTCTCGTGTGGACGATCAAGAGCGGAGACCCCTTCAAGAAAGGGTCTGCGACATGCTTGAAGGTGCTCGGCATTCTCTTCGTTGTTCAAGCTGCCACCAGCCTCTACGCCGGCTCACTCAAAACCTCCGTTTCGATGTTTGGCGGCGAGGGGGCCGTCGGCGCCCAAGAGATCGCTTCATCATTCGATTGGACCTCTCTGGTTCTCGGCATCGTCCTGTTCATGCTTTCCCAGCTCTTCTTGTACGCCCGAGAGCTGTACCTCGACTCCGACGAGATTGCGTAAGGAAACGCCATGCCCGTAATTGTTCGCCTCGACAAGATCATGGCCGAGCGAAAGATTTCCTCGAACGAACTTGCCGAAAGGATTGGAACCACGCCCGTGAACCTGTCCCGTATTAAAAAAGGGCATATTCGCGGCATTCGCTTCAACACACTCGAGCAGCTATGCCTCGCCCTTCGTTGCCAACCCGGAGACCTTCTCGAAGTCATGAGCGAAGAGGATGCCCGAAAGGAGTTCGGACTCGATTGGTCCGCCGAGGATTAGAGGGCGGTCGTACTCGCCCTGCACACGGGGATGCGAATCGGCGAGGTCTGCGGCCTTCGGTGGTGCGATGTGGATTTCGAGACGGGCCTGATCTCGATCAGACACTCGGTGGCGTACGCGAAGGGAATGGGTTCGTTCATCAAGGACACCAAGACCCATGACGCCAGGGGTATCCCCATCGACCCGGTCGGCCTACTCCCCTTCCTGAAGGAGACCCACGAGATCGACTGCGGAAAGCTGCGCTTGCGCGGCCTTACCGGGGCGGTCGAGATCGGGGACTGCTACATCCTGTCGGAGCCGGGCGCGACCTTCGCGACGACAAGCTATATCCGCAGGGCGTTCAAGACGTTCTCGGAGACCAACGGCCTCATGGGCACCAACGACGAGCTGATCACGTTCCACGGCCTTCGCCACACGTTCGCAACGCAGTGGATCCGCCAAGGCGGCGATATCAAGGCGCTCCAATCGATCCTCGGCCACAAGGACGCCATGGCGACGCTCAACGTCTACGCCGACATCGAGCCCATCTCCAAAATCCATAACATGCTGCGCGCCACGCCGTGCCTTTGGCGCGGGCACCTCGGGCCGAGGGTCGATCCGGGTCCCATGTTCCAACAGAGGATCCAGGAGTCCATCGAGACGCTCCAGGCGTTCGGCTACGGCATCACCGAGCCGGACGACCGAAATATCGCCATACGCGACGTGAAGACGAACAGTTGGCTCTAGCTCACCGAGTACGCGGCAGTGCTGGGCCCATCCCAACTGAGGTCACGGTGGTCCGATAGGGGCGCCGCCCGCGGCATGCGCCGCGGAGCGGTATCCCCTACCGAAGGGCGGGGATGCCCTCCGCTTCCAGTTCGGAATCAGCCGTCGGAGGCGTTCGGCTGACTGCGGGAACGGCCTGTCCGCTCAATGTGTTCGGCTGAGATCGGAAATCAACCCAACACGAGCCGGACACGCGCCAGACGGCTCTTCCCCGTGCGGCCTTCCCCCTTACGCTCATGTTGCAGGCATGTAACGCCGCAGCGAGCGCGCCTTTTTTGCGCCAGACAGGTACAATGATGAACACTGTACCGTAGCGGAGCGCCCCGCGCGCGCCGCAATCACGCGAAAGGGTTTCCCATGGCCGAGATCTCGTCCTCCCGTATCGTCATCACCGTCCTTGGCAAGAACCGCCCCGGCATCGTCGCCGGCGTCACCCGTGTCCTAGGCGAGGCCAACGTCGACATCCGCGACATCACGCAGTCCATTATCGAGGACATCTTCACCATGACCATGCTGGCCGATACCGCCGAGTCCAAGCTCGACTTCGCCGAGCTGCAGAAGGCGCTGGCCGAGGCCGGCGAGCTTTCGGGCGTCAACGTGTCCATCCAGCGCGAGGACGTCTTCAACTTTATGTACCGCCTGTAGCGAGCAAGCCGCTCGGGGCAGCTTGACGTCATATCGTCCAAGCGCGCGGCCCCAAAGCGGACCGGAGAGGAGCGCGCATGGCCTACGACGCCAAGAAAATCTACTACCGCTTCGACGATCACCTGAGCCGCCTGGTTCTGGATTACGAGGCGAGCCGCCAGATTTCGCCTGAGAGCGAAAGCCTCTACCACGGCCTGCCGACCGACCCTTATGACGAGGGCCTGTTTGTTGAGCACAATGTCAAGCGCGGCCTGCGCAATGCCGACGGCTCGGGCGTGGTCGCGGGCCTCACTCGCATCTCGGATGTGCACGGCTACAACAAGGTCGACGGAAAGGTCGTGCCCGATCAGGGCAAGCTCACGCTTCGCGGCTACAGCATCGAGGATCTGGTCAACAATGCCCAGGCCGAGAATCGCTACGGCTACGAGGAAGTCGCCTATCTGCTTATCACGGGTTCGCTGCCCAACAAGGAAGAGCTCGACGGCTTTTGCGAGCGCCTGGGCGCCTTTAGACATCTGAGCGACGAGTACGTCAAAGAGTTCCCTATGACCACGGTGTCGTCGAGCATCATGAACGTGCTCCAGCGCGCCGTGCTGCTGCTCTACGCCTTCGATGCCGAACCAGACGTGATCACGCCCGAGCATGAGATCGACGTGGCTATTTCCATGCTCGCACGTCTCCCGCGCATCGCCGCCTTCGCACACATGGCCTCGATCGCCAAGCTTCGCGGCTCCGAGGTTCACGTGCCGCACCCCACGCCCGGCCTCTCCACCGCCGAGACCATCCTACAGGTGCTCCGCGGCGGTATGGCGTTCACCCGCGATGAGGCCATGCTGCTCGACGTGATGCTCATGCTGCATGCAGAGCACGGCGGCGGCAACAACTCCACGTTTGCCTGCCGCGTGCTGTCCTCCTCGGCCACCGACCCGTATTCCGCCTACGCCGCGGCCATCGGCTCGCTCAAGGGCCCGCGCCACGGCGGCGCCAACGCCAAGGTCGTGTCTATGCACGAGGACATCCGCGCGCATGTCTCCAACTGGGAGGACGAGGACGAGGTCGCGGCCTACCTGGGCAAGATCCTCGACAAGCAGGCCTTCGACGGCACGGGCCTCATCTACGGCATGGGCCACGCCGTCTATACGCTCAGCGACCCGCGCGCCGAGGTCTGCCGTCGTTACGCGCGCACACTTGCCGCCAAGAAGAACCTGGGCGATGAGTTCGCGCTCATCGAGCGCATCGAGCGCCTGGCACCCCAGGTCATGCGCGACCACGGCATGACCAAGCCCATCTGCGCCAACATCGACCTGTACACGGGCTTTATCTACAAGATGCTCGGCGTGCCCGAAACGCTCTTTACGCCGCTATTCGCCGTCGCCCGCATGGCCGGCTGGTCGGCACACCGCATGGAAGAGCTCTTCTGCGCGCACCGTATCATCCGCCCCGCCTATCGTCCGGTGATCGAGCCGCTGGAGTACAAGCCGCTCGCCGACCGCTAGGACGCGGACCGTTATAGAACTCGAGCGTGGCCAGGGACCCAAGCCCTCGGCCACGCTTTTTATGCCAGTAGAAAGGGCTGCATCAAATGATTGTGTTTTCCGATATGGATGGGACGCTGCTGACGAGCGATAAGCAAATGAGCGATGCCACCTGGGCGATGCTCGACGAGCTCGCACGTCGTGGCATCGAGTTTGTTCCCTGCACGGGACGTCCACTGTCGGGCATCTTTGAGCCCATTCTCGCCCATCCCGCCGTGCACTACGCGGTCTGTGCCAACGGCGCCAGCGTCTGGCAGCTCGACGAGGATACGCCCACCGACGCCTCGCGCGCCACGTGCATCTTGAGCCGTCCGCTCGACCGTGGCATTGCCCACCGCATCCATCGCATTGCCGCCGGCCACGATGTGACCTTCGATATCTTCGCGGACGGGCAGTGCTTCCTCCCCCGCTCGCTCTACACGCGCCTGGACGAATTCTGCGGCGGCGACCCCCACATCGCGGCTTCGCTCAAGCGCACACGAACACCGATCGACATGAATATCGACAGCAAGATCGACGAGGTCGAGACGCTCGAACGCATCGCCATGTACTGGCACGACCCGGCCGATCGCGACGCCATCGCGGCTGAGCTCGACACGCTCGGAAGCATTGAGGTCACGCGTTCGTACGCCATGAATATCGAGGTCATGGGCGAGGGCGCCACCAAGGGAACTGCCTTGACCTGGCTGTGCGAGCATCTGGACGAGCCCCTTGCCGATGCTTGGGCCTTCGGCGACAACATCAACGACATCCCGATGCTTGTGGCAGCGGGCCACGGCACGGCCATGATCAACGGCGAGCCCGAGGACCGCGAGGCTGCCGGCGCCATCACCGAGTTCGACAATGACCACGACGGCGTCGCCCGCACCATCATGGCCGCCCTCGCCTAGTCATCGGCCAGTCATTGGGGACGTTCTTAAACGACTAGTCATTGGGGACGTTCTTCGCGAAAGCCACAAGGACTGTCCCAACCTGCCGGCACTTGGGGACGTTCCCAAACTGCCGGCAGGAAAGGAACGTCCCCAAATGCCAGTCTAGGCGAGGCTCTCCAGCACGCGACGGAGCTCCTGCTGGACGGCGTGGTCGCGGTTACAACCCACCACGCGATCGGCCACCGCCTTAAGCGCGGGGCGCGCGTTTTCCATCGCGCAGCCCGTGCCGACAAAGCGAATGATCTCGTAGTCGTTCATCGAGTCGCCAAACGCCATGACCTCGTCGCGACCAATGCCGTAATGCTCCGCGAGCTGCGCGATACCCGAGGCCTTCGACACACCAGGCTGCATGGCATCAATCCACGCGTTGCCCGAAGGCGCAAAAGTAAAGAGCTGACCAAGTTCGCGCTGTAGTACGTAGGCGCTGTCCATAACGGCACCGTCATCGCAAAAGATACTCGCCTTGATGATATTTACGCTGGGATCGGGCAGCTCCCAAATGCGTTCGGCATTGGGAAGGTCCTTATCGACCTCGCGCACGAACTTGCTCTCGTCATCGAGCAAAAAGGACTTGGTTCGGTCAAAGAGCGCAAGATGCAAATTGGGAAACGTCGCGACGGCCTGGGCGAGCCTTCGAATCGCCAGGTGCGAATACACCTCGCGGTCTACCATTTTGCCGTCGGCGAAGACCTGGGCACCGTTAGCGGCGACAAAGTCCATCTTGTCGCGAACGGGCGCAAAGAACTCGCACAGGCGATCGTAGCGACGACCTGACGATGCGGCGAAATGCACGCCATGCTCGTGTAGCGCCAGAATCAGTTCGTAGGTCTCGGGAGGCACCTGGCCGTTTTCGTCAAGCAATGTGCCGTCCATATCGGATGCAATCAGTTTAAACATAGAAAAGCTCCCTTCGGGCTTGTTGGAATCGAACGTGTATCCGATTCCAACGTACCCAAAGGGAGCTCAAATAAGACTCCGCGGACGTAAACGTTACATAGACCTGGCAAATAGCTCACGCGTGCCAGAGAGCCCACGACCGCGGCGGCAGGCGACACGCCACCCCGATGACTAGTCGGCGTAGGTGAAGGTTGTAACGTCGAACATGCCCTCGGGGCGGATGCGGAGCGTCGGGATAACCGGCAGGGGCAGGAAGATGATGCCCATGATGGGGTCGAGCGGCGGCTCAATACCCATGGCGCGTGCCTTGACCATAAAGTCGTCGTGCTGCGCGGCAACGTCCTCGGCCGTGCCTTCGCTCATAAGGCCACCGAGCGCCAGCGGAATGCGCGCCACGACCTCGCCGTTACGCACCAGCACGTGGCCGCCCTGGCCCACGGCCTCAACGGCAGCCATCATATCGGCCGCGTTGTCGCCCACCACGCACACGTTGTGCGAGTCGTGGCCGATCGTCGAGGCGATGGCACCGCCCGTAATGGTAAAGCCACGCACCCAGCCGCGACCAATGTGCTTGCCAACAAGACCCAGGCCCGCAGGGCCATCACCGTCGGCCCCCTCGGCCTGCAGTGACAAGCCGCGGCCGTGGCGCTCGATCAGCATAATGCGGCGCAGGCCCTCGGCATTCTCGGGACGAGCCATGCCCGTGATGGCCTTGCCCGGCACCACGTCGATCACGGCCTCGCCCGGCTTAAAGGCATAGTCGAACACGTCAAGCGATAGCTTCGGCAGCTTAACGGAAGCACGCAGCTCATCGGCAAGGGCCGCAACCTCGGCCATCTCGGGTGCGATCTCGCCCACAAAGGTGCCGTCCTGCGCCACCAGAGCACCGGCGGCATATACGCGATGCGGAGCCGTGGCAAACGTCAGGTCGTTGAGTACCAGCAGGTCGGCACGCTTGCCCGGGGCGATGGCGCCACGCAGCTCGTGCGGGTCGCGGCAACCGTGGTCCAGGCCAAACGCCTCGGCCGTGGAGAGGGACGCCATAGAGATGGCAACCACGGGGTCGATACCGGCCTCGATAGCCACGCGACAGGCATTGTCGATCATGCCGGTCGCAAGCGCATCGGAAGGGGCGCGGTCGTCAGTCGCAAAGCAACAGCGGCGGGCGCGCGCGGGATTCTCCAGCAGCATCGGCGACAGGTTGGCCAGGTCATGGCTGCAGGTGCCCTCGCGCAGCATCACGTACATGCCACGAGACAGCTTGTCGAGCGCCTCCTCGGGAATCGTCGACTCATGGTCGGCGATAATGCCCGCCGCGGCATAGGCATTGAGGTCCTTGCCGGCAACGAGCGGCGCATGGCCGTCGACCTGCTTGGACGGCGTCTGGTTGGCAGCATCGATGCGAGCACAGGTCTCAGGATCGGCCATAAAGACACCCGGCAGGTTCATCATCTCGCCCAGGCCAAAAACGTCGCCCGGATGCTCGGCAAAAAACGCCTGCATGTCAGCGGCGGTAATCACAGCGCCCGCTTGCTCATCGGGCAGCGCGGGCACGCACGAAGGCATCATGTACTTGATGGAGATGGGTGTACGGCGGCCGTCCTCGATCATAAAGCGCAGACCGTCCAGGCCCGCCACGTTGGCAATCTCGTGGCTGTCGGCAATGGCGGTGGTGGTACCGCGCGTCGCCGCCATGCGCGCATACTCGGCGGGGCGGATGTTCGAGGACTCAATGTGCAGATGTCCGTCGATAAAACCGGGGGCGAGATAGCGACCCTGGCAGTCGATAACCTCGGCAGCCTCATAGGTACCGGCGGCATCGTCGCGCCCGTTGTAGAGCACGCCGACGATTACGCCGTCCTTGACGGCAACGCTACCGGGCGCCACGCGCTGACCGTACACGTCGACAATCTGCGCATTGGCAAACAGCGTGTCGACGGGCACGCGGCCCTCGGCAGCGTCGATCACAGACCTCATGACCTCAACGGACATACATACTCCTTTAACCGTAGAAATAACTGCGGGGCGGACGGGCCTTCACCGCAGCAAGCCAATAGCCATTGTATGCCCAAACGATGGGTCGGGAATACACCCCCCTCCGCTTAACGGCACACGCCACCCCGCGCAATGAGAAGGAGTGTCCCCCTACGACTACTCATTTATGTCTGTCCCCAATGAGTACCCCGATGTTCTGGCAACGACAGCGAAAACCCGCCAGAGCGAGCAAGGTGCCTTGAAACGAGGCGG
>UREM01000038.1 GCA_900546775.1 uncultured Collinsella sp.
CCGTACATGTACGGATGAATGTGGGAGGTGTTCGGATAAAGTCGATAATCAAGGGTTGAGAGAGAGCTGCTTTTATTGCGGCTCTTTCTTTGGTTTTGGGTATATTTGTTCTTGTTGAATTGTTATTGCGGATGGGCTGGGTACTTGGCTTTCCGCTGTTGTTTGTAGCCGTCTCGGCTTTGGTTGAGGGGAGACGTTCATTATGCGTATTGTGTTTATGGGTACGCCTGATTTTGCTGTGCCTTCGCTGACTTCGCTTGTTGAGGCTGGGAACGAGATTGCGCTTGTTATTACTCGTCCCGATGCTGTTCGTGGGCGTGGTAAGAAGCTTGAGCCTTCTCCTGTTAAGGCCAAGGCGCTTGAGCTGGGGTTGCCGGTTATTGAGGCAAATCGCATGACGCCTGAGGTTGTTGAGGCGCTCCAGGCTGCGCAGGCTGATATTTTCTGTGTGGCTGCCTATGGCTGCATTTTGCCTGATGAGGTGCTGCATATGGCGCCGCTTGGTATTGTGAATGTTCATGCTTCGCTGTTGCCTCGTTGGCGTGGCGCTGCTCCCATTCAGCGTGCGATTCTTGCTGGTGACGAGGTTGCTGGCGTTTCTATTATGCGCATTGGGCATGGCGTTGATACTGGTGCTTATTGCGCGCAGGCCTCGACGTCGGTTGCCGGTAAGCATGCTGAGGCGCTGACCATGGAGCTTGCTGAGCTTGGCGGCAAATTGCTTGCCGATACGCTTCCTTCGCTTGCTGATGGCACCGCCGTGTGGACTGAGCAGGATGAGTCGCTCGTCACTCATGCTGCCAAGATTTCCAAGCAGGAAATGCGTCTGGATCCGCAGATGGCGGCGCTCGATTGCGTGCGCCATGTGCTCGCTTCGTCCGATACCGCGCCTGCCCGTTGCGTGATTGCCGGCAAGATGGTTCGCGTGCTCGATGCTGCGCTTTCCGATGTGTCGCTTGGCGAGGGTCAGGTTCTCGTTAAGGCCAAGCGTGTCTACCTGGGCCTTTCTGATGGCGCTGTTGAACTGCTCGAGGTTAAGCCCGATGGCAAGCGTGCAATGGCTGCCTCTGCCTGGGCTGCCGGCCTGCAGGGTGCCGAACTTAGGTGGGGTGTACTGTCATGAGCAAGTTGTCTCCCGCGCGCAAGCTTGCGCTCGATGTGTTGATGGAGGCCGATCGTCGCGGTATGTACGCACGTGACGTGTTGTCTTCACGTGCTTCCGCCAAGGCCATTGACCAGCGCGATTCTGCTTTTGCCGCCCGTTTGGCGCTTGGTGTTGCCGCCACGCAGGGTATTTTGGATGAGTTGCTCGATCAATTTTTGGATAAGCCCAAAAAGGTCGCGCCGCGCGTTCGCATGGCGCTTCGCATCTCGGCCTTCGAGATGCTCTACCTGCATACCCCGGGTCGCGTTGCCGTGAGCCAGGGCGTTGAGCTGGTTCGCAGCGGTGCTAAATCGGCCGCCGGTCTGGCGAACGCCGTGCTGCATAAGGTTGCGGACAACGTTGAGGACTTTGCCACGGCGTCCGATGTGGGTGAGTCTGAGCGACGCTTGGTTCGTCTGTCGCGCCTGATGGGTCTGCCGCGCTGGCTGTGCGCTCGAATTATTGCCTCGTTCGATACGCCCGAGGGCGCGCTGAACTTCGCCGGCAATCTGGCCCCCGCGCCGCTGGCCCTGCATGAGAACGCGTTTGCGACCAAACCCGACCCGTATATCTCGCAGCTCGTCGCTCCTGTCTTCCCGGGCTGCCATGCTCCGGTCGATGCGCAGGTCGCGGTTGCATCGGGCGTGTTTGAGCGTGCTGCCGCGGTTGCCTCGGACCTCAACGCTCAGCTTATCGCTACTGCCGCGACACGTCCCGGTCGTTGCCTGGAGATTGGCGCCGGTCGCGGCACCAAGACCTACGTGATGATGTGCCAGGCCAAGCGTGCCGGGTACGAGCGTCAGCATACTGCGCTCGATCTGCACGATCGTAAGTGCGATCAGAATCTCGCGCGCCTGCACAAGGCGGGTATCTCAGGTGTTCGTACGGTGTCGGGCGATGCCTGCGAGCTCAATGAGGTGCTTACGTCCTTTGACGCGATGCTTGGCGAACCCGCCCTGTTCGACACGGTCTTTATCGATGCGCCGTGCTCTGGCACCGGCACCATGCGCCGCCACCCCGAGATTCCGTGGCGTCTGACCGAGAACGACGTTACGACTGAGCTGCCCCGTCTGCAGCTGACGATGCTCAAGGAAGCAGCCGCGCGCGTGGCTGCCGGTGGTGAACTTATCTATGCTACCTGCTCGGTTTTTGATGAAGAGAACACGCAGGTCGTGGATGCCTTCCTGGCTTCTCCCGAGGGCGCCGGCTTTACCGTGGCACCGTTCTCCGAAGCCCAGATTCTGCAGCTGCCCGATTTCGCACAGGCCAAGAAGCTGGTGGCCGTCCGTCAAAACGATCGTGGCCTTTTCCAAAGCGTGCCGGTAAACGCCGACTCCTACGACGGCCACTTCTGCGCCCGCCTGGTCCGCAAGTAACGACTAAGTTGCGGTGAAATAGGGATTGAATAGCGGCTTCTAGCCGCCAATCAGTCCTTATTTCACCGCAACTCATAAGGAAACCTGGGTAGCTAAAGAAGCAGCCCCGCGATCGGTGCCGGTCGCGGGGCTGCGTTGTTCTTAGTGGCTGTGCGGGCAGTTGGCGCAGCAGCCGTTGGTGGCGTTGGTGCTGGAGCCTCCGCTGCGCTGGTCGGTGTTGTAGAAGCCGCTGCCCTCAAACTTGATGCCGCTTGCCGAGAACGTTTTTGTCGCCGGAGCGCCGCAGCTCGGACACACGACCTCGGGGGTCTCGGACATGGGATGCTCAACCTCAAACACGTTGCCGCAACTCGAGCACTTGTAATCGTAGCGCGCCATAATACTTCCTTTTCAGCACAAAGCGGGCAGATCGCTCTGCCCGCATAAATTCAAACAGCTGTAACTGTACCCTATATCGGGGGTTTTATCACGCTTCGCCCCAGAATCTATGGGTGTTGCGCAGGAGCTGTGCAGTTTTGCCCTCAGCGGCCGCAACGTCTGCCTCATCGGCCTGCCAGGTCCAGTTGCCCGTGGCGACACCCGGCACGTTCATGCGCGCGTCGTCGCTAAGCCCCAGGACATCCTGCAGCGGCATCATCACCAGGGGAGCATTGCTTGCGAGCGCGTCGCCCATCAGCTTGGCCGCCACCTCAACACCGCTCGGCTCGTCGCCGCCAGCAAAGGAGCGCGTGCACCAACCGGCGAGTGTTGACGTATCGTGCGTCGAGGTGTATAGAATCTTGCCCGGCGTTGGATGCACGCCGCAGCGAACGTCGTAATCGCTAAACTCCAGCACGTCCATGCCGGGGAAGCCGCAGGTCGAAGCCATGGCGCGAACACCGGGCGTCAGGTAGCCTAGGTCCTCGGCGATAAAGTTGAGCGGACCCAGCTCGTCAAAGGCGGTTTGGAACAGGTCCTTGCCCGGACCCGCCAGCCAGCGGCCGTCGGCGCAGGCCTTGCCTGCGGGAATGCTAAAGTAGCTGTGGAAGCCCAGGAAGTGGTCCAGGCGCACACGGTCGTAGAGCGAGAACGCGCGACGCAGGCGGTCCATCCACCAGCGGTAGCCGTTCTGCTTCATGTGGTCCCAGCGGAACGTCGGGTTGCCCCACACCTGGCCCTCGGGCGCAAAGTTATCGGGCGGCGCACCGGAGATCTCGATTGCCTTGCCGGTATCGGAAAGCCAGAAGTTTTCGGGCTCGCTCCACGCGTCGGCCGAATCGTCCGAAACGTACATGGGAATGTCGCCGATGACCTCGATGCCCTTCTTGTGCGCATAGTTCATGAGCTCGCACCAGGCAAGGTCAAAGCGGTACTGCATGTACGCCTGCAGCTCTGCCTCGTCGTGGAAACGTTTGTCGTCAATCAGATGCTCGTTGTAGCGCGCGACATCTGCCGGCCAATCGTGGCGCGACTCGCCCTCAAAGTACTTCTTGACGGCCATGTAGACGCAGTACTTCTCGAGCCAATCGGCGTTGCGATGCTTAAACGCCGTGTAGAGCGGGTCTGCATCCTCGCCGCCACGGGCCTTCCAAGTCTCAAAGTCGGCCGCCAGCTCCTCTTGGCTTTCGGGCAGCAGGTCAATATTGCCCGCAAAGGCCGAAGGCCCGGCGTAAGGGGAGCGGAAGAAGTCCGTTGGGTTGACGGGCAGGACCTGCCAGTAGCGCATGCCCATGGCGGCCAGATGGTCGATAAAGCGACGCGTGGGTGCGCCGATCGTGCCGGGCTTGCCGTCGTCGGTGGGTACCGAGGTGATATGACAAACGACGCCCGCGCCGTGATCGAGCGGCTCCTGCAGGCGCTGCTCGGCATGGTGATAGATGATCGACGAGCCCAGCGGATACAGATCGAGCGTGACCGTACCGTTGTGGATCTCGCATTCGTGACCGCTGATCACGTCACTCGCGCATTCGCCGAGCGCCGGAATCGTCACGCGGTGCGAATTGCGCAGGCTGCGGTTGATGATAACCGTCGCGGACTCGCCATTCTTGCCCGTGCGGTTGTAGGCCAGCACCTCGTCGTTGAGCGCGAAGGCCTTGATCTCGCCGTCGATCATAAACGGCAGTGCGCGGCGTACCGCAGAGGCGTTTTTGACAATAGCCAGCGTATCGAAGTCGTGCAGTTGGTCCTTGGTCGGCAGGGTGCGGCGGTTGCCCGGATCGGTAAGGCCCTCCAGGCCGTATTCGTCGCCGTAGTAAATTGAAGGCACGCCGGGGAAGGTCATCTGCATAAGCGTTGCAAGCCAAAAACGGCTCTTGGCCAGGCCCATCGAGTTCTCGTCCAGACGCCACTTGCTGCGCTCGCACTCGGGCAGCTGCGACTCGTCGGGGCCGCCGCCGAGTACCGAGATGATACGCGGGCGGTCGTGGCTCGAAAGCAGATTGAGCGCGCAGGACAATGCCTCGCTCGGGTAGTTCTCGCGCAGGGTCTCGATATCCTCGGCGGCCTCGTAGGCGTTCTTGTAGCCCATCAAAAAGCCGATGACCACGTCGCGGAAGGGGTAATCCATAGCAGAGTCCAGCTCGGATCCCTGCAGGTAGCGGCGCAGGTGGCCGTAGCTAATCTTGTTAGAGGCGTCTTCCCAGACTTCGCCGAGCAACAGTGCGTCAGGCTTCTCGGCGAGCACGGCCTTTTTTATCTCGGCCAGGAAGTCGTCGGAAAGCTCGTCGGCCACGTCCAGGCGCCAGCCATGAGCGCCGGCACGTAGCCATTTACGGATCACGCCGTCCTTGCCCAGGAGCCGCTCGCGTACCAGCTCGGAGCTCTCATTGATGGCGGGCATGTTGCCCACGCCCCACCAGCAGTCATACGAGCCGTCCTCGTGGAAATAAAACGCATCGCGCCACGGCGAATCCTCGCTCTGCCAGGCGCCCACGCCGGGGTAGTTGCCGTAGCGGTTGAAATAGATCGAGTCATCGCCCGTATGGTTAAAGACGCCGTCCAGGATGATGGAGATGCCCAGCTTCTCGGCTGCCTGGCACAGCTCGGTAAAGTCCTGCTCGGTGCCCAGGATCGGGTCGATCTTGGTGTAGTCGGCCGTGTCGTAGCGGTGGTTGCTCGCGGCCTCAAAGATGGGGTTGAGGTAAATGGCCGTGAAGCCCAGCTCCGCGATGCGGGGCAGGTCATTTTGGATACCCTTGAGCGAGCCACCGTAAAAATCCCAGGTCTTGATGGAGCCGTCTTCGGCACGCTTGTACTCGGGCGGTTCATTCCAGTCCTCGACCATGCGGCGCTGGATTCCGTTGCGAGGCTTTTCGACTTCGGTCTGCGTGCGCTCGCGCCAGTTTTCGTCGCGTGCATAGCGGTCGGGGAAGATCTGGTAAACCATGCCACGCTCGTACCACTCGGGACGAACTTCGCGGTGCTTGTAGACGGTAATCTGGAAGGACGGGACCTCGGCGTAGTCGTAGGTTACGCCCTCGCCGCCGGTGCGGCCTTGCGGCGCGCCCAAGCGAACCTCGGGTTGGCCCTCGATATTGCATATAAAGCTGTACCAGATAAGACAGGGCTCGGTGCACTCAAGCTCTACGGTAAATATGCCGTCGCCCTCGTGCGTCATGGGATACAGAGACTCACCGATTTCATCGATCCAGGTGCGCAGCGTAAGCGTTGCCTGGTTGGGATCGGCATCCTCCAAAATCACCGAGAGTGCAACGGAAGTTCCAGTGGTCACAGCGCCAAACGGAGTGCGAAACTGCGGCAGACGGCTGTTGTGAATCAATCTCATAGTACGGTCCAGTTCTATACAATCATGGCCAGCGGGCCATGGGCTTAACGCACAATACTTAAGTATATCGTTGCACTTTAGTTGTATAAACTACAGCCGCTCATTATCGGCGAACGGTTGTCCTAGAAAATCGTTTTACCATCCACATTATCGCGATACTCGAAAACGCCTATGTAGATAGTATTTGTAGCCAAACAAAACAGCTCCGGTTTACTACGACGAATTAAATGATCTCAACCACAGTCATTTTAGTGATATTAAAACTGCAGGTAGAAGCGTTGCCAATTTCGATGATTACTCGCCGTGGTCGGCCGGAGCCATTTTGTCGTAGTAAACCGGCCCTCTTTTTAATGCGGGGTTCAACCAAGAAGAGGGCGCCTGCTTGGGGCGCCCTCTTTTGCGTTGAGGATTAAGTTTTAATCGTCAGGATTAGCGGCGCTTGCGGGTGGCAGTTGCCTTGCGGACGGAGGTCTTCTTGGTCGGAGCCTTTTCCTCGGCCGGAGTGGCGGGGGAGACCGGAGTCTCCTTGGCAGGCTCGGGCTTAGCCTCTGCCTTCGGTGCGGCCTTGACCTCAGCGGCCTTCGGCGTCGGCTTGGCCTTTACCTCGGCCTTGGGCTCCTCTTTGGCAGCAGCGGGCTTAGTCTCTGCTTTGGGAGTTGCGGTCTTTGCCATGGTCTTCTTGGCTGTCGTCGTGCGCTTGCGCGAGGTGGTCTTGGCGGCAGGCTTGGCCTCGACGGTTGCCTCCGCCTTGGACTCGGCAGGCGTCTCCTCGACCTTGGCGGCCGGCTTTGCGGCAGCCTTCGTTGCAGTGGCCTTGGTAGCTGTAGCTTTCTTGGTGGCAGGGGTCTTGGTTGTGCTCTTGGACGCGGTCGTCTTCTTGGCGGCGGTCTTGGCCGGAGCCTTTGCCGCGGGCTTAACCTCGGCTGCAGCGGTCTCGGCCTTTACCTCGGGAACGACCTCGGCCTCGGCGGCCTTCTTGACAGCTGCGGTGGTGCGCTTGCGCGTGGTCGCTGCCTTGACGGTAGTTGCCTTGGCAGTGGTGGTCTTGCTCGCAGCGGCCTTTGTTGTCGTGGCCTTTTTAGTCGTCGTCTTACGAGTCGTGGTCTTCTTTGCCGCAGGCTTCGCAGCCGGCTTCTCCTCAGCCTTGGGCTCCTCAGCAGCAGCGGGCGCCTCAACAACCGACTCGGCCTTGGGCTCGGGCTCGGCCTCAACTTTCTCAGCCACAACCACAGGCTCGTCGACAACAGCCGCCGGCCGCTCAATCTCCGGATGCATAAAGAAGTACAGGTCCAGATACTTGTCAGCCGAGCGCGTCCAGCTAAAGTCCTGGCTCATGGCCTGCGTGACCAGCTGGTTCCAAGCGTCGCGGTTATCCCAGAACAGGCGCGCCGCGCGGAACACCGCGTCGCCCATCTCGTCGCCGTTAAAGTTGCTAAACGAGAAGCCCGTGCCCTCGCCGGTAAACTCGTTGTACGGCTGCACGGTGTCCTTCAGGCCGCCGGTCTCGCGCACGATGGGCAGGGTGCCATAGCGCATGGCGATAATCTGCGACAGGCCACAGGGCTCAAACTTCGAAGGCATCAGGAACATGTCGGCGGCGGCATACATGCGCTGCGACAGCGCCGGATCGAACTCGATGCGCGCGGCCATGGTGCCGGGGTACTTGTCCTGGAAGTAGCGCAGACCGTCCTCGTAGTCGCGGTCGCCGGTACCCAGCACGGCCACCTGCACGCCGCCGGCCAGGATGCGGTCGAGTGCGTACATGACCAGGTCCATGCCCTTTTGGCGCGTCAGGCGCGTGACCATCACCATAAGCGGACGGTCGTCGCGAACCTCGAGCCCCAGCTCTTCCTGCAGCTTGGCCTTGCACACGGCCTTGCCAGAACGGTCCTCCACGGTGTAGTTGGCGGCAATGCGCTTGTCGGTCGCCGGGTCAAAGCCTGCCACATCAATGCCATTAAGGATGCCCTGCAGCGCGTACGAACGCTCGCGCAGCACGCCATCCAGGCCTTCGCCAAATTCGGGCGTCTGGATCTCGTTGGCATAGGTGGGGCTCACCGTGGTGATGGCATCGGCATAGCGCAGCGCGCCCAGCATGTAGTTGATGCTGCAGGCGTCGCAACGCAGCTGCGAGGCGGCCGCCGGAATATGCGCCACGCCCAGGATGTCCTCCATCACAGTGTCGCTAAACTGGCCCTGGAACGCCACATTGTGGATCGAGAACACGGTCTTGACGCGGTCGTACAGCGGCAGGCCCTGGTAGAACTCGCGCAAGAACACGGGCGCCAGTGCCGTCTGCCAGTCGTTGCAGTGCAGGATGTCGCACTCAAAGCCGGCCGGCAGGTGCTGCAGGCTCTCGGTGATGGCCTTAGAGAAGAACGCAAAACGCTCGCCGTCGTCAAAGAAGCCATACGGATAGTCGCGCGCAAAGTAGCGCTCGTTGTCGATGAACATATAGGTGACGCCGTCGTGCTCGAGCTTCTCGAGACCGCAGTACTCATTGCGCCAGCCCAGGCTCACGTAAAAGTCGGAGAAGTGCACCATCTGCGCCTTGTACTCGTCCTTGATGGTGGCGTACTTGGGCACCATCACGATGACTTCGGCGCCGGCGCGCACAAGCGCCGCGGGCAGCGAACCCGCTACGTCGCCCAGGCCACCGGTCTTCACAAACGGCGCGCACTCGGCCGAGGCAAACACGATCTGCATCTTTTTGCTGGAATCAGCCATATTGTCTCCCATGTTGTTATTCGAGAATAGCCGCCTGGCGCTAACCGGGCGGCTATTCTACATGTTACGAGCGATGTTGCGGTGCCAACGTTAACGTACGATGGTGGTGTCGGAAGTTAACGGAGCCTTGCCCAGCACCAGGATGTTCTCGGGCGTGCCGCGAAGCTCGGTGTTGGTGGGAACCACGTTGTTCTTGTCCAGAATGGCATTCTCGACGCGGGCGCCGCTTTTGATGATGCAGCTCTGGTTGATGATCGAGTTGGTGACCGAAGCGCCTTCCTCGACCACAACGCCGCGCGACAGGATCGAGTTACGCACGGTGCCCTTGATGATGCAGCCGGCCGAGATGATCGAGTTGCACGCGTGGCTGCCGGTCGCATAGCGCGAAGGCGGCACGTCGTGAGCCTTGGTCAGGATCGGGCGCTCGGGATCGAAGAGCTGATCGGCCACGGTCTGGTCGAGCAGGTCCATGCTGCGGCGATACAGCGACTTCTCACTAAATACGCCCACAACCTCGCCCTTGTACTCGTAGCTGCACACGTCGATGTTGCCAAAGTCGCCCTGGAGTGCCTCGAGCAGGTCCAGATAGTCGGCGGCCTGGTAGTGGTCGATGATCTCGAGCAGCGTCTCGCGGTTGACGATGCAGCAGTCCATAGACGCGTTGTCGCCGTACACGACGCCGGCGCTCACGCCCGTCAGGCGGCCGTTCTCGTTAATCTCGAGTTTGGTCTCGTCATCGACGTTGCGTGTGGCCTTGCAGTACACCACGGTCATTTGGGCGCCGGAGTTCTCGTGCGCCTCGATGATGGTGTTGAGGTCCATGTTAAAGATGATGTTGGTGCCCATCATCACAACATAGGGATTCTCCGAGCGCTGGAACAGCGTCTTGTTGGAGATGATGTCGCGCAGCAGGAAGCGCATGCCGCCCTTGGTGGTGCCGTACGCGTTGCCGGGCACCATGAACAGGCCGCCCTTCTTGCGGTCCAGGCCCCAGTCCTTGCCCGAGCCCACGTGGTCGATCAGGGAGCGGTAATTGCCCGGCATGACGACGCCGACGGTCTTAATGCCGGCATTCATCATGTTGGACAGCGGAAAGTCGATCAGGCGGTAGCGGCCCAAAAACGGAACGGACGCGATGGGGCGGTCCTTGAGCAGGACGCTGCCGTAGGTCGAAGAGTAGTTAGCGGTGATATAACCGATGGCCTTGCGATTGATCATCGGATCATTCCCCCTTCCCGATAACGACGTCATTTCCAACGACGGCCGTATCCTTGGTGGTATCGACAGAGCCGAGCTTCACGCCCTCTTCGACCGTGGAGTTCTCGCCCAAAATAGCGCGGCAGATGTGTGCGCCGCTCTTAACGTGCGCACCCGGCAGCAGCACGGAGTCCTCGACCACGGCGCGCTCCTCGATGATGACATCGGTCGAAAGGATCGAGTGGCGAGCGGTGCCGTAGATCTTGCAGCCGTTGGAGACCAGGCAGTCGTCCAGGCGGCCGTCAGGGCCAATGTAGTGCGGCGGACGCGTGGTGATGTTGGACATGATGGGGAAGTTCTTGTCGAACAGATCGAACTCGGGGTTGTTACCCAGCAGGTCCATCGAGGTCTCATGGAAGCTGGCGATGGTGCCGACGTCCTTCCAGAAGCCGTGGAACTCGTAGCTGTACAGGCGCTTGTTCTCACCGAGCAGCTTGGGGATGATGTCCTTGCCAAAGTCGTGGCTCGAGCGCTGGTCCAGAGCGTCCTCCTCGAGCGCCTCGATCAGCACGTCGGCCGAGAAGATGTAGATGCCCATGGACGCGAGGTTCGAATCGGGCTTCTCGGGCTTCTCGGTGAACTTGGTGATGCGGCCGTCTTCGGGGTCGGTGGTCAGGATGCCAAAGCGGCTGGCTTCCTCCCACGGCACGGGCATAACGCTCACCGTGAGGTCGGCGTTGTTCTCAATGTGCGTCTTGAGCATCTTGCGGTAGTCCATGCGATACAGGTGATCGCCCGAAAGAATCAGGACGTACTTGGGGTCGTTGGCCTTGATGTAGTCGAGGTTCTGCGTAATGGCGTCGGCCGTGCCCGCATACCAGGCGCCACCGGTCTGCGTCTCGTACGGCGGCAGGATCGACACGCCGCCGTCGCGGCTGTCCAGATCCCACGCCTCGCCGGAGCCCACGTAGGCATGCAGCAGGTAGGGACGGTACTGCGTCAGAACGCCCACCGTATCGATGCCCGAGTTGGAGCAGTTGGAGAGCGAAAAGTCGATAATGCGGAACTTGCCACCAAAGCTAACCGCCGGCTTTGCGATCTTTTGGGTGAGTGCCCCCAATCGGCTGCCCTGTCCTCCTGCGAGGAGCATCGCGATGCATTCTTTCTTACTCATCGATTTCTCCTTCTGTCATCGATGTTCCTAAACCCATTAGCGGCGGGCGCGGCGCTCGGTCGCGCCCGCCGAGTAATGCCGTGCGGCAAAGGGAGCTCGCGCGCCTTTACGCGTGCCAGATTTCGTCGCGGTACTCGCGAATGGTACGGTCGCTCGAGAACCAGCCGGAGGAGGCGGTGTTGAGCAGCGCCTTGCGGTTCCAGGTCTCCTGGTCGCCGTAGCTGTTCGTGAGCTTTTCCCATGCATCCACATAGCTGCGGAAGTCTGCCATGACCAGGTCGGGGTCGTTGTTGTTCATGAGCTCGTTATAGATGCTCTCGAAGTTGCCCGAAAGACCCGCAAAGGTGTTGTCCTTGAGCTCGTCCATCACGCGGCCCAGACGCTCGCGGTCGCCGTTGAGGGTGTCCCACGCAAAGTAGCTGTTGGATGCCCAGAGCTGCTCGACCTCGGGGGCGGTCAGGCCAAAGATGGCTTCGTTCTCGCGGCCGGCCAGGTCGGCGATCTCGATGTTGGCGCCGTCGAGGGTGCCCAGCGTAATGGCACCGTTCATCATGAGCTTCATGTTGGACGTGCCCGAGGCCTCCTTGCCGGCCGTGGAGATCTGCTCCGAGATCTCGGCGGCAGGGTAGATGAGCTGGGCGTTGCTCACGCGGAAGTTGGGGATAAAGCAGACCTTCATGACCTCGTTGACGCGAGCGTCGTTGTTGATAACGTCGGCCACGGAGTTAATGAGGCGGATGGTCTCCTTGGCAAAGGTGTAGCTCGAGGCGGCCTTGCCGCTAAAGATAAAGGTCGTCGGCGTCACGTGGAAGTTGGGATCGGCGATGCGACGGTTGTAGATGTCCATCACCTTCATGATGTTCATGAGCTGGCGCTTGTAGGCGTGGAAGCGCTTTACCTGAACGTCGAAGACGGTGTTGGGGTCAATGACCAGACCGGTCTCGGCCTTAACGTAGGCGGCCAGACGCTCCTTGTTGGCGCGCTTGGAGGCACCCACGGCCTTCAGGAACTCGGTGTCGTCCTTAAACTCCTTGAGTTTCTCAAGCTCAAAGGCGTCCTTGAGCCAGCCATCGCCAATGGCCTCGGTCACGAGTTTGGCATAGGTGGGGTTGGCCTCGGCAAAGAAGCGACGGTGCGAGATGCCGTTGGTCTTGTTGTTGAACTTCTCGGGCGTCAGGGCATAGAAGTCCTTGAGCACGATGTTCTTGATGATGTCGGAGTGGATCTTGGCTACGCCGTTGACGCTATGGCTGCAAATCACAGACAGGTTGGCCATGCGGATCTCGCCGTCCCACAGAATGGCGGTCTGGCGCAGGCGCTCCTGCCAACCCTCCTGCGTGGTGTCGAACGACTCGTGCCAACGACGGCTGATCTCGTCGATGATCTGGTACACGCGGGGGAGGAGCTTGGAGAACGTACCGATGGGCCACTTCTCCAGAGCCTCGGGCAGGATGGTGTGGTTGGTGTAGCTCACGACCTGCGTCACGATGTTCCAGGCGTCGTCCCACTCGAGCTTCTTCTCGTCGATAAGGATGCGCATGAGCTCGGGACCGCACATGGCGGGGTGGGTATCGTTGGTGTGGATGGCCACAAACTGCGGCAGCAGCTCCCAGTTCTCGCCGTGCTCCTTCTCAAAGGTGTCGAGCAGGCTGTAGATGCCGGCCGAGACAAACAGGTACTCCTGCTTCAGGCGCAGCAGACGACCGTGCTCGCCGGCGTCGTTGGGGTAGAGGATGGCGCTGATGGCCTCGGCCTCGGCGCGCTCGGCATCGGCCAGGGCGTAGTCGCCGCGGTTGAAGGCCTCCAGGTCAAAGTGCTCCACGACCGGCTCGGCGGCCCAGACGCGCAGCTTGTTGACGGTATCGCCGGCATAGCCCACAACGGGGATATCATAAGGGACGGCCAGGATGTCCTGCGTGTCCACCGTGCGGTAGAACGTGCGGCCGTCCTCCTCAAAGCCCTCGACGCGGCCACCAAACTTGATGGTCACGGCCTTGTCCTGACGACGGACTTCCCAGGGATAGCCGTGGGTGAGCCACTCGTCGGTGGTCTCGACCTGGCTGCCGTTAACGATCTCCTGCTTAAACAGGCCGTAGCGGTAGCGCATACCGTTGCCGTAGCCGGCAATGCCCTCGGCTGCCATGGAATCCAGGAAGCATGCGGCCAGACGGCCCAGGCCACCATTGCCCAGAGCCGGATCGGGCTCTTGGTTCTCGATAACGGACAGGTCAAAACCCATGTCGTCGAGCGCTTCGGCGACCATGTCGCGCACGCCAAAGTTGAGCAGGTAGTTGTCGAGCAGACGGCCGATCAAAAACTCGATCGAGAAGTAGTACACGCGCTTCTTGCCCTCGGCGGTGACGCGGGCGTCGCTTGTGGTGGCAACGGTGCGCGCCTTCTCGGCCACGAGCTTGGCCAGGGCGTTAAAGCGGTCGAGGTCGCTGGCGGCCTCGACGCTCTTGCCGCTGATGCTCATGACGGCATCGCGATAGAGCTCGGTAAACTCCTGCTTGTTGTCGAAGATCTTATTCATACGTTCCTTTCCCCCGGGGATGTTTCTCCCGGAACGGTTATGACATATATCCTACGCCCCGGCGGGGCGGGCAATTACAGTGGCAACGCTTTTGTTACGCTTTCTTGGCAGATGACTTAACAGAAGCAGACTTGGCCTTGGTAGCAACTTTTTTAGCAGCCGGCTTCTTGGCGGCGGGCTTGGTTGCCTTGACCTTAGCCTTAGCCGGAGCCTTCTTCGCAGCCGCAGGTTTAGGCTTTACCGAAGACGCACGCTTTTTGGGGGCAGCCTTGGGCTCGTCGACCACGGGCGGCTTGTAGCTGCTGGGACCGCGGCGCTTAAGCACCACGCCAGCCAGGCCGGGCACCTTAATCTCAATGGAGTCCATCTGCCCGTTCCAGGGATAGGGCTCGCTCGAGCAGGTGTAGGGCTCCTCGCCGGCATAGCCGCTGCCGCCAAACTCGGGACGGTCGGAATCAAAGATGACCTCCCAGTCACCCTCGCGCGGCACGCCCACGCGGAAGCTCTCGTAGCTCGCCGGGTCAAAGTTGATCAGGATCACCAGGTCGTCATCGACGTCCTCGCCCTGACGCACAAAGCTCACGATGGACTGCTTGGAGTTGTCCGCGTCGATCCAGGTAAAGCCGTCATCGGTGTAGCCGCGCTCGTACAGGGCGGGCTCGGCGGTGTACAGGTGGTTGAGCGCCTTGATAAACGCCTGATGATGACGGTGGGTCTCGTACTCCTCGGTCAGGAACCACTGGATGGACTCGTAGTAGCGCCACTCAATAAACTGGCCGATCTCGTTGCCCATAAAGTTAAGCTTGGCGCCGGGGTGCGTCATTTGGTAGAAAGCCAGCGTGCGCAGGCCGGCAAACTGGCGCCACCAGTCGCCCGGCATACGGCCGATGAGCGAGCACTTGCCGTGCACGACCTCGTCGTGGCTCAGCGGGCAAATAAAGTTCTCGGTAAAGGCATACATGATGGAGAACGTGAGCAGCCCGTGATTACCGGGGCGCCACGGAAAATCGGTCTGCATGTAGTGCAGGGTGTCGTTCATCCAGCCCATGTCCCACTTGTAGTGGAAGCCCAGGCCGCCGTCCTGCGGCGGGTAGGTCACGAGCGGCCAAGCGGTGGATTCCTCGGCCATCATCATCACGTCGGGGAAGTGGGCCTCTACAGCGCAGTTGACCTGGCGGATAAACGCGCTGGCGTCCAGGTCCTCCTCTGTCCCGTACTTGTTGAACTTCTTTTGGCCGGGATCGTCGATGCCAAAGTTGAGGTACAGCATGCTGGACACGCCGTCCATGCGAATGCCGTCCACGTGGAAGTTTTCGAGCCAGTACAGCACGTTGGAGACCAGGAAGGAGCGGACCTCGCCGCGGGCGAAATCGAACTTGTGCGTGCCCCAGTTGGGGTGAATCTCATGCTCAAACAGCATGTGGCCGTTAAAGGTGGCAAGGCCGTGGGAGTCGGCGCAAAAACCGCCGGGCACCCAGTCCATGATCACGCCGATGCCCGCCTCGTGGCATGCATCGATAAAGTGCATGAGCTGCTGCGGGTTGCCGTAGCGCGACGTGGCGGCATAGTAGCCGGTCGTCTGGTAGCCCCAGGAGCCATCGAAGGGATGCTCCATGAGCGGCATGACCTCGATATGCGTATAGCCCATGTCGCGCACGTAGTCCACGAGCTCCACCGACAGGTCGTCGTAGGTGTAGAACTCGCCGCGCTGCGCGGGGAAGGGGTCCATGGGGCCTGGGTAGTTGCCGTACTCGTCCGGCTCGCCCTGCGGCGCATCGCCGTGGCGCTTCCACGAGCCAATATGCACCTCGTAGATGTTGAGCGGCTGCGACATGTGGTTGTGGCCAGCGCGGCGCTTGAGCCACGCGGCATCGTTCCACTTATAGCCGTCGAGTGTCCACAGCACGCTCGCAGTACCCGGAGGGCACTCGGCCCTAAAGGCATACGGATCGGCCTTGTAGAGCTTTTCGCCCTCGTTGGTCTCGATGAGATATTTATAGAGCTGACCTTGTTCTGCGCCAGGAATAAAGCCTTCCCAAATAGCGCTCGTATGCACGGGCACCAGAGGGTTGGCTTCCTCATCCCAGTCGTTAAATTCGCCAATGACATGGACACTCTTTACATCGGGCGCCCAAACGCAAAAGCGCCAGCCGCGCGTACGGTTCTGCGTGTCGGGGTGCGCGCCCATCTTTTCCCAGCTGCGCTCCCACGTGCCGATGCCAAATAGATAGACATCGTCCTTGGTGAGCTCCGGTGCGTGCGGGGCGGCTTTACGGGTTGCGGGCTTTTTAGCCGTTGGCTTTAGCTTTGTATCGCTCACGTTTGATCCCATCATGACGCGGCAGCGTGTTGCCTTGGTGACTAGATGCGAAAGGTCCAAGGCTGCACGAATCGAAGGGACGGCGATAGTTCTATGATTCGTTCCACCTCGCGTGCTCGGTGGAACTTTCGGCAGAAACTACGATAACACCTGTACGTTACTTTTATGAAGGAAAGTGGTTTTAGGGCGGCGTTTAATCGGTAAGCGCCATGTTTAGACCACTGGCAGAATTGCCGTGGTAAAACTCTTGACAGTTTTACCAATTAGGGTTTCAAGATTGTTAGTTTGACGTTTGGTAAAACGTTTTTAGCAGGATGTTTACCATTTGACATCGAAAGGTTCGTTTATGTCCCAGACCGCCGCCCCCAATGTTGCTTTTATTTTCGATTGCGACGGCACACTGGTTAATAGCACCCCCGTTTGGGCCTATGCCCAGCCCGAGTTATTGCACCGCCACGGAGTCGACGTGACGGTCGACGATTTTGCCCAGTTTGAGCATTTGTCGCTCGAGGACGAGTGCCAGGCCTACCACGACACCTGGGACATTGGCGCGAATGGCGAAGAGCTGTATCGCGAGCTGAGCGAAATCCTGATCGATGGCTACTCCAAGGTGCCGCCGCGCGAGGGGCTCCTGGTATTTTTGGAGCAGGCGAAGGCGGCGGCCATTGCCATGTGCGTTGCCACGTCCACACCGGCCGAGCTGGTTAAGTCTGCGCTTGCGGGTGCCGGGCTCGATGCCTACATGGAGTTTGTGACCACCACGGGCGAGGCGGGACGCTCCAAGCAGTTCCCCGACGTGTACGAGCTGGCGTTGCGTCGCCTGGAGGAGCGCCATGGGCACAAGTTTGAGCGCACGTGGGTGTTTGAGGACGCCGTCTTTGGCCTTAAGAGCTCTGGGGCCGCCGGCTTTAAGCGTGTGGGTATTTATGATCCGCACGGCCACATGAAGCGCGACGACGTACGCACCAACTGCGATATCTTTATCGACAGCTATGAGGACCTGGATTTGGCCCGCGTGCTTGCATTTGAGGGATAGGCGAGGGCTGTGGCTTGTAAGGTATTAGTGGTCTGCGGCTCGCCCGTGGTGGCGAGCGCGGATTTGTTGCGTAGGCTAGCAGGGGAGTGCGATCACGTTGTCGCCGTGGACCGCGGGCTCGATGCGCTGCTGGGCGCCGGCCTGGGCTGCGACGTTTATGTGGGGGATGCCGACACGGTGAGCGATGCGGGCCGCGCGCTGATCGATGCCGCCACCGACTTTGAAGTTGAGCGCCACGACCCGTACAAGGACTATACCGATCTTGCGCTGGCGCTTGATTCCGTCCGCCGTCGCTGGCCAGGTGCCGAAGTAGTTGCGACCTGCGCCACCGGCGGCCGCCCGGATATGGCGCTTTCCGTACTGGGCCTGCTCGCGGGCTACAATGACGCCCCCGTCTGGATTGCCGAGGACGAGACCACGGCCCGCATCCTTCGCGCCGGCGAATCATGGACCATCGAAGGTGCCGAGGACAAGACGTTCTCCATCATCGCCATAGCCCCTGGGACGGTGGTAAGCGAACACGGTCTAGAGTGGGAGTTAGATCACGCCTCGCTGGGCTTGTTAGCCGATACGGGCATCAGCAACGTCGTCAGGTCAAAAGCCACGATCCAAGTCCACGCTGGCACCGCCATCGCTTACCTCTACAAGTAAGGTCTATCGCATCAGGGTTTTATCGGGACGGTGGATAGAAATAAGCGCTCGAAGAGTGATTATTTCTGCCCCGTCACAGGAAAACCCGTAAGTAAGAGATTCAACCCAAAAAAGTCCTTGCATCAAAGAAAGTATTTCCCTATAGTACTACCTTGTCACGGGGGCGTAGCTCAGCTGGGAGAGCGCTTGACTGGCAGTCAAGAGGTCAGGGGTTCGATCCCCCTCGTCTCCACCATCGTGAATGCAAAGGCCTTCGGAATTCCGAAGGCCTTTTTTCATGCCAAAACACCACGCGCTGCAAACCCCACCTACGCCAACAAAAAGTTGCACAATTTATTTCCCATGTCTGTACATAGTTTGTTGGACAAACGCAATTACCAGTACGCCTCGCTGGTCAATTCGGGCTTCAGGAGCATCCATAACCTTCGCTAGCACCCCAATATCCTGCGCCAATGTGAACAACATCCCAAAACAACCCCCTTGAACACGCTAAATGAACGATATGTTGTCCACCACAAGCCAAATCAGTTTCGCTACCAGCTTGTGCTAGGATACCTAACGTTACATGAGTTCAACTGTGCTCACGGCTCCAGCAAGCCACAAAGCGCAGGGTCGATCAGCATCCGGCCGTAACGGCGGTGCCAGAAACACCACGAGCTCCAATAAAGAAGTCATGCGACGTTGTTATTTGTATTGATGTAATTCAAAGATGCATTTAATAGCTTGCGTGTCGAAGCGTAGTAGTTTTCAGCTGTTTGCGTGCGGTCCAGTTTTGTTCCCGCTTGACTGGTTCGCACGCAGCCAGCTGGAGTCGCGGTCTTTTTGCGATACACGGCCGCGACTCTAGTAACTGCACTCATACATACCGTTCACGGTGGGGCAGAGCCACGTGCTTGTCTAACTGGGCTCAGGGTTTGAATATGGAGCGCCTTCGCGCACAAGCGCCCTGGCGAAGCCATACCCAAACCCCGCGAGCCACACGTAAGACAGCAAGGGGGTGGTGCTTGTGTGGTATGTAATCCAGGTCATTAACGGTCGCGAAGACGTAATGCGCGAGCGCATCGAGCACATGGTGCCGGCGAGCGCCATGCAGGAGCTCTTTTATCCCCAATTTCAAACCGAGATTAAGGTACACGGCGAATGGGTCAAAACGACCAAGCCACTCTTTCCCGGTTATCTCATCTGCGATACGGCAGATCCCCGCACCGTGCAACAGTATCTGCTGCGCATGGACGACTTTGCCCGGGTGCTCTCCCAGGACGGTCAGTTTGTGCCACTGGCAAAAGAAGAGGTCCAGCTTATTGGTGGCTTTACGCATAGGGGAGACCGCGTAGTGCCCATGAGCGAGGCCTTAAAAGACGGCGACCAGGTCGTAGTGACGGCAGGTCCGCTGCTGGGCCACGAAGGCCTCATCAAAACCATTAACAGACGCAAGAGCACTGCTTATTTGGAGCTCAACTTGTGCGGCCGACGCGTAACTACGCGCGTTGGCCTTGCCGTGCTTTCAGCCGAGCAGCGCGTCATGCGAAACCTTAAAAAAGCGATCGCCTAGCTGCTGGCGGCCGCTGCACAGAACAGGGAGGATCCCCGACCTGGGGACGAAGTGTTGGAAGAGAACGTGTCGGATAAAACTCAATATACAACGGATGCGCCCGCGGGGGCGGCGCTGATTGCTCAGGCCATGGACCGGCGCGAGGGCGCTGCCCGCTACAAGGCCATGCAATCCATCATGGACTGGGACCGTTCTCGCCTGGCCTATAGGGCCGTGAAGCGCGCGTTCGACATCGCGTTCAGCGGCTGCGTGCTGGCCGTCATCGCCGTGCCCAGCTTTGTGCTCGCTGCGGCCATCCGCCTGGAGAGCGAGGGCAACCCGTTCTAC
>UREM01000039.1 GCA_900546775.1 uncultured Collinsella sp.
CTCACGTCATGCTCTTTGACGAGGCCACGTCGGCGCTCGACCCCGAGCTGGTTCGCGACGTTCTTGGCGTTATGCGCGATCTTGCACGTGACGGTATGACCATGATCGTCGTGACGCATGAGATGGGCTTTGCCCGCGACGTCGCCGACCGCGTCGTCTTTATGGACGGCGGCGTTATCGTGGAAGAGGGTACGCCGAGCGAGGTCTTCGACCACCCCAAGAGCGAGCGCACCAAGGCGTTCTTGGGAAATATCTCGTAGCCGCTTTATATGACTGACATAACAGAAAACGGGAGCCGGATGTGATCCGGCTCCCGTTTTTGTTGGGATGCGAATGTGTTTTGGTGCAGAGCTCGTTATGGGCGGAGCTCATTGCCGCTAGGCGAGCTCGGCTCCAAGGGCGCGGCAGGCCGCCTCGCCCTCATCGTCGGGAGCGTCGTAGCAGATGACGGAATCGACGACGTTGACGCCCGCCTCGTCGGCGTCGGCCTTCCAGTTGTCCATCCACTCGCCCTCGGCCCACGAATAGGAGCCAAAGAGGACGACCTTCTTGTCGCCGAGAACCTCCTTGACCTCGTCCCACATCGGCTGGAACTCATCGTACTCGAGTTCCTCGGAGCCCATGGCGGGGCAGCCGAAGGCGAAGGCGTCGTAGTCGGCGGCCCTGTCGGCAGAGAAGTCGGCGCAGGGGATGACCTCGGTCTCGGCACCCGCGGACGTGGCGCCTTCGGCGACGAGGTTTGCCATGGCCTCGGTATTGCCCGTGCCACTCCAATAGACGACGGCGATCTTGCTCATATGTTTTCCTTTCGGTTGTGCGGCGTGCGGCCGCGTTTTGTATGCTCTATCGGGTTGCCTGGACAAGTTGTCCCAGGGTGCAGCCCTGTTGATAGATGTACGTAAGGTATTGCGTGCATGCGCGATAGGAATCGAAGGTCGTGAGCGCCTGCTCAACGTTTGTGTATACCTTCCATGCGCCAAAGACCTTATAGTTTTCGCCGTGCTGGACGATAAACTGATGGACATCTTCGTAGGGATAGCCCAAAAAATAGCCAATTTCGTGGGGGAACTCGCACATGCACCCCGTATCGCAGTGCCTATTTCGCGCGAGTGCGCAGACGCTGCTGTCATAGGCGCTTTCTGCGGCATTGCTGCTTGCCAGCGTGATGCGCGCGGCGAGATGCACCAGGGATGCGGGCAGGTTGTGGACATCGTAACCTTCGGCGGTAAGCGCCGTCTTGGCGCGGGGGTCGGAGAGGTATCGCATGAGGTCCGCAGGGCGGTACACATAGATGAGCGCTCCGCAGGGGCGCCAGACCAAAACGCTCATATGGATCCCGAGTGGCTGGAGCTCGCGGTTGCATTGGGCAATGACCGCGAGCAGGCGAGAGCGTCGCTCTTCGATATGGGCGGCGCCGGGTTTTCCGCCTTGGTTGGCGTAAACGCCGGGATAGGTAAAGAGCGAGGCCGGCTTGATACCTGCGAGCGTAGGGGAGCAGTTGCGCACGACAGCCGTTTGGTATGTTGGGATGTCAATGGTTCGAGTCACGATGCTCCTTTCGGGTCCTCAGTTGTTAGCCTAGGAAAACTTATACACGAAAGTAAGCCAAGGTCAACAAAAAAGTTTGAAGCGGGAAACTAATTGACCGAACCGACACGAGTTTGGAGTAAGATGGGAACACCCCATGGGGGTATAGGTATAAGAGTTTGGAGAAAGGGGATCGCATGGAAGACTTGCTAAACCCTGCAAATATCATCGTGCTTGCCGCGATTGTCGTCGGCATGTTCTTTGGCCTGCGGCGTATTGTCGCTTCGACACACGGAAAGAGCTGCTGCAGCGATGGCACGAGCGGTAAGAAGGCCAAGAAGGTAGTGGTTGCGGATACCGATCCGTCCCACTACCCCTATAGCGATGAGCTGCTCATCGGCGGCATGAGCTGCGATGGCTGCGCTCAGAATGTGGCCAATGCCCTCAATGCGCTGAATGGTGTGTGGGCAACGGTAACGTACGCGGACCACACGGCGCGCGTGCGCTCCAAGCGGCCAATCGATCGCGGTGCTCTCGTGGCGGCCGTGAAGGATGCGGGTTACTACGTCATGACGCTGTAAGCGCCGCCTTGGATGCACTTCCTTGTCTAGGCTCGTCCGCGCAGTTCGATGTCAAGAATGTCATCGAAATCGATGGCGATGTCTTTGAGCTTGAGGAGCTTGAAGGCAGGGAGTACCTCGTCGAGGATGCCGGTGCGGCTACGATAGCCGTACGTATCGTAATAGCTGACGCGGACTAAGTCGCCGCGTTTGAGGCCCTCGAGCTTTTTCGAAAGCTCGAGGGCTTTTTCTTCTGTGAGTTCGCATTTGGGCTCAACAGTGATCTCTTGTTTGCGCACAAGCTCGTAGTATCCCGTGAGGGCGGCAAAGGGCATAAACTGCGCGGCACGGCCGGCACGGACGGCGCCGTTAGCGGTGAGTTTGGGGTCGGCGGAGCGACGTCTTCCCTCGGGGTCCGCTAGGCGTTCAAAAGGTGTCGGTGGCCGCATCGGCTGCTGTTGGGGCTTAGGCACGGTGCCCTCCTACCTGATCGTTGCGTTCGCGTGCGGTGGCACCGGCGGTAAAGCTCAGTCCCTTAACCAGCGCGTTCTTGCCGTATTTGCCTTTTACAGCCAGCACGGCACGGGCCAGCTCGCGCTCGCGCTCATCGGCCTCGACATCGCTAAATAGATCGATGGTGGCAAACTCCTCCGGCATGAGGTTGCCAAATCCCAGGTTGATGCGCTTGACTGGTCGTTTGGGATCGACAGTCTGCGCCCAGAGCTCATCGAAATAGCCCATGATCTTCTTAAACGAATTGGTGCGCTCGGGCAGCTTGCGCGAGGCGTTGGAGTGCGCTAAGAGTGCGGCATAGCCACCGCGCGGTTTGCCGCCATGCTCTCCCACAAAGATGCCATCGATAGCCTGCGCCTCCCGCACCAGGCGGCGCCGTTCGTCATCGCGCTGGACGGGCTTGGGCGCACGGGGCGCGAGCTCAGGGCCGGCGGTTGCGGTGGGTTCGATGCTCGACGTGCTCGAGCGTAGGTGTCCGCATCCGTCCACATATTGCGCTGTACCGCTGGCGTCGAGGCGGCGTATGTCAGCTCGTTCGCTCGCATAACCCACAAAGAGCGAGATGCTGTCGCAGACCACGTGCTTATCGACTAGGTCCAACACGGCGTTGTCGACCATCTCGCGCAAGACGGTGTAGGCCTGCTCATAGGCATAGCCCTTCGAGAGCACCTGCCCTGTGGTGGTCGAGGTCGCTTGCGGGCGATAAGCTTGGATATCGGCGATGGTTGTCGGCTCACGCCCGAAGGCGTGGTCGATAAGATATTCGGCATTGACGCCGAGTTCGTCGTAGAGCAGGTTCTCGTCGAGCGCTGCGACCCCCATCAGGTCGTAGACACCGTATTTCTCGAGACGGGCCGCCACGCCGGGGCCGATGCCCCAGATGTCGGTGATGGGGCGATGGGGCCAGATCTCCTTGCGAAAGGTCTCGTCGTCGAGTGTGCCGATGCGACTGGGCACATGCTTGGCAGTGATGTCGAGTGCTACCTTGGCCTGGAATAGGTTGGGGCCGATGCCGACCGTCGCCGTGATGCCGGTGCGCGCGAGGACCTCGTCGCGCAACATGCAGGCGAAGCCTTCCGCATCGGTGTGATAGAGGTCCAGATATGGCGTCACGTCGATAAAGCACTCGTCAATTGAGTAGACGTGAATGTCTTGCGGACTGACGTATTCCAGGTAGATACCGTAGATCCGCGCCGACACCTCCATGTAGTGCTGCATGCGCGGTACGGCCTTAATGTAGTCGATGCCATCGGGTATTTCGAACAGGCGACAGCGGTTGTGAATCCCTAGGTCCTTCATAGCCTGCGTGATAGCGAGACAGATAGTCGTGCGTCCGCGCGATTCGTCGGCAACGACCAGGTTGGTGGTGAGCGGATCGAGCCCACGATCGACGCACTCGACGCTGGCATAAAACGTCTTGAGGTCGATGCAGATGTAGGTGTGCTGCTCGTGCGCCATCCGAGCCCTCCCATCAAACACATGTTCTTATCGAATACCTGTTCGATAATACCTGCTCGACCGGACACCGTCAAAATCTGTCCCTATTTGGCAGGTATGGTCGTGCGGCTGCATCGGGTTTTAACGCAGCCCTAAAGAGCACGAAACAGCTCGGAAAAGCTTGCTTCGTAGCATGAGACTAACGATTGATGCCACCATAAAGCACGGAAGGGTTGTGGGGATAATGGTTAACTATGGGTTTGGTATGCCGACGCGCTTGGTTGCGGATGGGGACGTGGCTCGCTGGTGCGGGCGATTGGTTGCCCACTATGGCGGCACCAAGACACTGGTCGTGCTGGGAGGCGACAAGCACACGCGTGATGAGCTCGTTTCGGCGGCGCTGGGCTCGCTCGATCGCGCCCTGCTCGAACGCGTGCTCTTTCGTTGCGGCTTGGTCGGGGGCGACGGGGGAGACGATTTGGTCGATGAGGCCGTAGCCCTGGCGACCGATGAGGGCGTGGACTTTGTCCTGGCGATCGGCGATGCCGATACGGCGGGCTTTGCGCGCGAACTCGCTCGTCGCATGGCCGTGCTCGATGCCGGCGAGGACGGCTTTGTTCCCTACGGATGCATCGTCTCCGAGGGAAAAGTGCCCGCCGTTGTGGGCGCCGGCGAGGTTCCCGTTTTCGCCATCATCGCCCCCGAACTGCTGGAGGGTATCGGCTCGCCCTTGCGCGAGCTGCTCGGCAGCGTGTGCGCCGCGGCCTAATATTTACCATAAAGGGATAGGTTATTTTTGGTTGGTAAAGCGTTTGACCTGCCAAAATAAACCTGTCCCTTTTTGGTCGGTTGCCGTTGGGGAGCGGATTGGCAACGCTCGCTGATTGTAGTCTTGACCTGCGCTAGAATAGGACTATCTGATTATCCGGGCGCATGGAGGCTTGCGCCCGTATGCTGAGGAGGACTTTATGGCAACTGTTGCCGCACCTATCGATGCTACGTCGACTGCCGCTTGGAAGGCGCTCGAGGCTCATCAGGAGAAGCTCGAGGCCGAAGGTATCGACCTCAAGGCCTGGTTCGCCGCCGATGCCGAGCGCGTGAACAAGCTGAGCTTTGACGCCGGTGACCTGCACTTCGATCTGTCCAAGAACCTGGTGACCGATGAGACCGTCAAGCTGCTGTGCGATCTTGCCCGCGAGGTGAAGCTCGAGGAGCGCCGCGACGCCATGTTCTCCGGCGAGCACATCAACACCACCGAGGACCGCGCCGTCCTGCACACCGCGCTGCGCCGTCCGGCGAGCGAGAAAGGCCAGCTCATCGTTGACGGCCAGGATGTCGTCGCCGACGTGCACGAGGTCCTCGATCGCATGTATGCTTTCGCCGAGCGCGTGCGCTCCGGTGAGTGGAAGGGCGTTACCGGCAAGAAGATCGAGCACCTGGTGTCCATCGGCATCGGCGGCTCCGATCTGGGCCCGGTCATGGCTTACGAGGCTCTGCGCCCCTATGCCGACGCCGGTATCGACTGCCGCTACATCTCCAACATCGACCCCAACGACCAGGCCGAGAAGCTCAAGGGTTTGGATCCCGAGACCACGCTCGTGATCATCGTCTCCAAGACCTTCACCACGCTCGAGACCCTCACCAACGCCCGCGAGGTCAAGACCTGGATGCTCGAGCAGCTCAAGGCTCAGGGTGCCATCGACGGTTCCGATGAGCAGAACGCCGAGGCCGTGGCCAAGCACTTCGTTGCCGTCTCCACTGCACTCGACAAGGTCGAGGCCTTCGGTATCGATCCGGCCAACGCCTTTGGTTTCTGGAACTGGGTCGGCGGCCGCTACTCCGTCGACTCCGCCGTGGGCCTGTCGCTGATCGTCGTGCTCGGCCCCGAGTGTTTCCAGCAGTTCCTTGAGGGCTTCCACGCCATCGACGAGTACTTCTGCAACACGCCGCTCGAGAACAACGCCGTCGCGCTGATGGGTCTGCTCAACGTCTGGTACGTCAACTTCTTCGGTTCCAAGAGCCACGCCGTGCTGCCGTACTGCCAGTACCTGCATCGTTTCCCGGCCTACCTGCAGCAGCTCACCATGGAGTCCAACGGCAAGCATGTCCGCTGGGACGGCAGCGCCGTGACCTCCGACACCGGTGAGATTTTCTGGGGCGAGCCCGGCACCAACGGCCAGCATGCCTTCTACCAGCTGCTGCACCAGGGCACCGTGGTGGTTCCGGCCGATTTCATCGCCTTCGCCAATACCGCCAACCCTGCGACCGATAGCGGTCAGGACGTGCACGAGCTGTTCCTGGGCAACTTCCTGGCCCAGACCAAGGCACTCGCCTTTGGCAAGACGGCCGACGAGGTTCGTGCCGAGGGTACGCCCGAGCAGATCGTCCCGGCTCGCTGCTTTGAGGGCAACCGCCCGACGACCTCGATCTTTGGCGACACGCTGACCCCGTTCGCGCTCGGCGAGCTCATCGCCCTGTACGAGCACATCACGTTTGTCGAGGGTACGGTCTGGGGCATCGACTCCTACGACCAGTGGGGCGTTGAGCTGGGCAAGCAGCTTGCCAAGCAGATCACCCCTGCCTTCCACGACGACGCCGCCAAGGCCGAGCAGGACGCTTCGACCCAGGCGCTCATCGAGTTCTATCGCGCGCACCGTAAGTAGGATTCGCTGCGAAAACTAACGCATAGCCGACAAGGGCCCGTATCCGTTGGGATGCGGGCCCTTTGCTATCTGGATAGAATGGAATGTATCGGGAGGCGCCTCGACGGGCATCGCAATCGTCGAAGGCGCGCCGTTCATGTTTGGGACAATATGACATTTTTCCCGTTGCAAACAGCGCCGCCGTGGGTGTTCTGTATGATGGCTCAGACAAGGTTGCTCAATGACAGGGAGGCACATATGGCAATCAAAGCCATCGCAATGGATATCGACGGTACGCTCACCAACGACCAAAAGGTCATCAGCTCGCGTACGCGCGAGAAGCTGCTCGCGGCGCAGGAGTCGGGCATTAAGCTCATCTTGGCTTCGGGCCGTCCCGCATGGGGGCTGCACGCCTTGGCGCAGGAGCTCGACCTTCAAAACCATGACGGTCTGCTAGTTGCCTTTAATGGCGCGCACGTCGTCGATGCCCAGACCGACGAGGTGCTGTTCGATCAGGCTATGCCTGCCGACGAATTGCATCGCCTGATTGATCACCTGCGTAATTTTGACGTGATTCCTATGATTTCGCTTGGTCGCGATTTGCACGTCGAGGACTCGTACCATTGCATGATCACGCTGCCTGGCGGCTCGCAGAAGAATATCGTCAAGTATGAGCGCGACGCGTGCGATCTTAAGATTCGCGAGGTGGAGAGCCTGCATGAGGTCGCTGATGCTTATCCCGTGGACAAGCTGCTGACGGCGGGCGATCCGACCTACCTGCAGGCGCATCACGAGGAGATGTATGCGCCCTTTAAGCAGACGCTTTCGGGCATGTTTACGGCTGACTGGTACTTTGAGTACACGGCGCCCGGTATCGACAAGGCCCGCGCGCTCGAGGGTGCCCTGCCCAAGCTCGGCATCGATGCCAGCGAGGTCGTCTCGTTTGGCGACGGCCAGAACGACAAGTCCATGATCGAGTGGGCTGGTACCGGCGTCGCCATGGGTAACGCTGTCGATGAAGTCAAGGCCGTGGCCCAGATGGTGACCGCCAACAACAACGAAGACGGTATCGCGGTAGCACTTGACCAACTGCTGGGTTAGAATCGCCGATAGTGCATGGTTCGGGCGTCCGCTTGCGGGCGCCCTTTTGCTAGGGAGGGTGCCGTGTCCGCATTTCCGTTCGACGCCGTTATCTTTGACATGGACGGCGTCATTGTCGATACCGAGTATTACTACCTGGGCGAGACTGCCGCGTTTGCCAAGGAGCTTGGGTTGAATCTGACCCAAGAGGAGTTGAACGGGCAGGTTGGTACCTCACATCAGTTCTTCCTGCATATGCTGGTCGATTGGTTTGAGCGCGCCGGTAAAGGGCACTTCACTGGCGAGGAAGCATTGGCCCGTTGGGACGAGTGGGCGCATAAGCGTCCGCGTGACTACCAGGCTTTGATTAACCCGGGCGCTGTGGATACGATTCGCGAGCTGCCGCGCCGCGGCGTTCGCGTGGCGCTTGCCAGCTCGTCTCCCATGGATAGCATCGAGGAAGTGCTCAATGCATGCGGGCTGTCGGATGCCTTTGAGTATGTGGTGAGCGGCGAGCAGTTTAAGGAGAGCAAGCCCGAGCCCGACATCTACCTGCATGCGCTGGACCTGTTGGGGCTGCCTGCGGTCCGTTGCTGCTGCGTTGAGGATTCGGTGCCTGGCATCACTGCCGGCAAGCGTGCCGGCCTGACGGTCATTGCCAAGCGCGAGGAGCGCTTTGGCTTTAGCCAGGATGCCGCGGACAAGATCATCGACCAGCTGCCGGAGCTGCTCACGCTTTCTTAGGAGCGCGGTAGTTGCGCGTTTTTCGGGTCTGATGAGTAAATAGCCGACATTTTGGTGCGCCACCTAGCATACTTTAAGCTAATGCGGGCTTAAGGACTTGTTGAATGCCCTTAAGCCCGTTTTAGACTTAATTGTGCTTGGAGAGGGTATATGCCACCGACTGAAGGGCTAACTGACGGTAAAGCAGCGATACCGCTGTACCAACAGGTTATCGATATCATCAAAAACGAAATCAACTCCGGTGCCTACAAGGCAGGTGCGCGGATACCCAACGAATTCGAATTGGCTGAGAGCTATAAAGTTGGCCGCGTTACCGTGCGACGCGCTATTGAGGAGCTCGTCCAACAGGGCTATCTAACGAAGCGACAGGGGAAAGGCACGTTTGTCAATGCCCCCAAGCTCAAGCGCAAGATTCGCCAGAAGGATGACGTCCAGAGTTTTTCGGACGCATGCCGCGTTAACGGAATGGAACCGGGGGCGCGTGTCATTTCGAGAAAGATACTGCCGGCGGATTCCACCGAGGCACAGTTCTTTGGTGTTGCCGTTGGAACTGACTTGATCTGCGTTGAGCGCGTGCGTACTGCCGATGGCGTCCCTGTCATGCTCGAGAACAACATATATGTTTACGAGGACAACGCCTATCTATCAACGGCACCTCTATCTAACCAATCCATTTTTGAGTTCGTGCGCAACCGGACGGGCCGCACGCCCGCGTTTACCGACCCATGCACGCTTGAGATCGCGTGTGCGTCGCCCGAGGTCGCTCGGTTGTTGGCAGTTCCCGTTGGCGAACCCTTGTTTTATATGGAAGCCTTCTTTTTCGATGAGCAGCGGCGGCCGTTTATCATCGGTCGTCAGCGGATCGTTGGGTCTCGCTACGTTTTTGACATCTAGGACATTGCGTATGAAAGCGCCCGGTGGATCATCTCACCGGGCGTTTCCATACCGTTCACGGCGCAAACGCAACCGTTCAACCGCGTTGCGGCAATCAGTTTGAAATTATCTTGATGACGAGAAAAGCTGCTGGTAACCTATAGAACGTCATAGAACGTTTGCCTTGTGCAAACGTTGAAGCGAGATGCGATGCAGTCTCGAGTTCTTTGGAGGTATCTATGTCAGATACGAAGGCGAAGAAGACAAACAGACGTTTTAAGTTCAAATTACCGCATGTCTATACGATCATGTTCTTGCTGATCGTTGTCTTTGCGGTCTTGACTTGGATCGTTCCCTCTGGTCAGTATCAGCGCAAGACGATTTCGACAGCGGCGGGCGAGCGTGAAGTCGCCGTTGCTGGAACCTATGAACAGGTCGATAAGAACTACACCGATTCCGAGACCGGCGAGACCATCAATTTGGGGCAGGATATCTTCGCGGTCCTGCAAGCGCCCACTAAGGGCATCCAGGAGGCTGCCGACGTCGTTGCGTTCGTCTTATTGATTGGCGGGTCGTTCGCAATCATCACCAAGACCAACGCTTTGAATGCCGGCATGAGCCGTGTGATTAAAAAGCTCAAGAACAAGGATATCCTCATCATTCCCATCACGATGACGTTGCTGTCCATTTGCGGCACCACGTTTGGTATGTCTGAGGAAGCCCTGCCGTTCTATGCCATCTTCATTCCCATCATGATGGGTATCGGTTATGACTCGATGACGGCATTCATCATCTGCTTCCTTGGTCCTAACCTGGGATATTGCGCTTCGACCATCGATCCGTTTAATGTTTTGATCGCCCAGGGCATCATTGGCATCGAGGGCAATCCGCAACTGTGGCTGCGCGCCGTTTCTTGGGTCATCTTCACTGCCGTCGGTATCGCATGGGCCATGCGCTACGCCATGCGCGTCAAGAAAAACCCCGAGTCGTCCATTACGTACGAGGACGATAAGCTCAAGCGTATCGAGTTTTCCGTGACCGATGCCTCCATCGAGGAAGAGTTCACTACCCGTCAGAAGCTCGTGCTTATCGATTTTGCTTGCGGTATGGGCATTATCGTCTGGGGTCTTGTTACCCAGGGTTGGTACATGAATGAGATTTCCGCCGTGTTCCTTGGCATGGGCTTGCTTGCCGGTATCCTGGGCGGTCTTGACCAGCAGACGATTGCTGAGGAGTTCGTTAAAGGTCTCGCCGACTTTGCGTACGCCGCCATCGTTATCGGTATCGCTCGCGGTATTCTGGTCATCGCTGAGGGCGGCATGATCATCGACACCATCCTCCAGGCGCTCGCTACTGCGCTCGCCGGTGCACCCGCCGCCGTCTACACCACGTTTATGTATATCGTCCTTGGCCTACTCTCTTTGCTGGTTCCCTCGAGTTCTGGCCTGGCGGCACTCACCATGCCCGTTATGGGCCCCCTGACCGAGCTCATGGGCCTCAATCCCGAGGCGGCCGTTACCGCGCTCCAGTTTGCCAACCAGACCATCAACACCATCAGTCCCGTGGCGGGCATGACGGTTGCCGGCCTTGGCGTGGCTAAGATTTCGTTTGGCCAATGGTGGAAGACCATTTGGAAGTTCTTCATCTTCATGGTCGTCTTTGGCCTGATCGTAACTGCAATTTCTGGCATGCTTCCGGCGTAGGTGGTTGTGATGTCTGATCGTTTGACGGTCCTGACGTCTAAGAGCGTCTTTACCGGTACGGGGGACCTGCCGTTTGAAGGTTTCGTAGCGGTCCGTGACAATCGAATTGAGGCGGTTGGCACCAAGTGTGAGGCAGCTTCGTATTTGACCCAGGCGGACGAGGTAGTTGACCTGGGCGACCGCACCGTCATGCCTGGCCTGATCGATGTACATACCTTCTATACAGGCTGGGCGCTGCGGACGTTGGGGTCTGATCTGTCCGGCATCGCTGATGCCAAAGAGGCCGTGTCGCTCTTGCGTGCATGGAAAGAAGATCATCCGGATTGCGCGGCGGCTTTTGGCCGCAACCTGCCCGAAACGTTGGCATCGGATGCCGAGAACGCAGATACGTCAGCTGTGTTTGACGATTGTTTTGGCGATATCCCTGTCGTCTGCTTTACACCGGGTGCGGAGACCTGCGTTCTCAATGCTGCCGCCAGTGCGCGATACGGCTTCACACCCCAGGCGTGCTATGCCGAGAAGATCTGGCGCATGATGAGCGATTTCCTCGCGCTGCCCGAGGTACGTGCGGGGTATTCGGACTACATGAGCATGCTTAACGAGCGCGGCGTTACCGCCATCAAGGAGATGGCGTTTGATGACTACTACGGTTTTGCCGACGAAATGGCTCGCCGTGAGGAATCTGGTGAGCTGACGGTTCGCGTCTCTATGATGTCGCAGCCGGTGGGTGCCGGTGCAAATCTGTCGTATGCTCGCGAGGCACGAGAGCGCTTTCGGGGACCGTTCGTTCGTTTTTCTGGCTTCAACCGTATGACCGATCGCGGCGTATGGGCGGGGCTTGCCGAGATGATTGACCCCTATGAGGACACGGCCGATGCGGGAGCTGCCGGCAAGACGGTTGTCGAGGAGCCCGAGTGGGATCTGATTGAGAACGAGCTGCGCGCAATTGATGCTGACGGCTTCCGATATTCTTTGCATTGCCAGGGCGATGGCGCCGTTCGTCGCACCGTGGCGCTCTATGCCTCGCTGCCTCGAGACGAGCATGGACGGTTGCTTCGCCGCCATGCGATTACCGATCTCGAGAACTCTGACCCGACCGATCTTGTCGAGTTTGGCAAGTTAGGTGGAATTTGCGAGGTCTATCCGCAGATTCTGACGCTGGACCGGCGCGAGGATTGCCTGTCGATGATGCGTCGACAAATTGGCGAGACGCGACTTTTGCACAGCTGGAATCGCCGCGGCATGGAAGATTCCGGATGCACGGTGTGCTGTGGTACGGATTTGCCACTGCTGATTCCGAGCCTGGGCGAGTCAATCTACAGCGCGTGCGGTGGATACTTCGACGATGGACTGCCCGTGAATGAGGCCAACGCGCTGACGCTTGTCGAGCTCTTGCGTGCTTGGACAGCCGGGGGCGCGTACGATCTGATGCGCGAAGACGAACTGGGTACGCTTGAGGTCGGCAAGCTTGCCGATATCTGCGTGCTCGATCGGGATGTGTTCGACCTTGATTATCGCGACGCACGCGATCTTTCGGTTGATATGACGATGTCGGACGGACAAATCGTGTTCGATCGAAATAAGGAGGCATAAGATGTCTGAATCCAAACCGACGCTGCGCCGCGAACAGATTGCGGGCATGAATATCCACTACATCATGTGGTCGCTCGATTATTTCCTTGATGTGCAGCAGCGTTTGGGCTTTGAGTCCATTGAGCTGTGGTGTGCGGAGCCGCATGTGACGCTCGACCACACGGGCTACTTTGAGGCTGAGGTCCTGGCGAAAAAGGCTGCAGGCCGTGGGCTTAGGTATCGTACTCTGTGCCCCGAGAATGTTGTCTATCCTTGGCAGTACTGCGCACGCAAACCGCTGCATGAACAGCGCAGCCTGGCGTACTTTAAGCACGGCATTGAGCTTGCCGAGGTACTTGGGTGCGACCGTATGTCCGTCAACTCGGGCTGGGGCGACTGGGACGAGGACCGCGAGGAAGCCTGGAAGCGCAGCCGCGAGCACTTGTCCATTCTGGCGGAGTATGCCGGCGAGCACGGTCTGGTGCTTACGATGGAAAGCCTGCGTCCCGAGGAGAGCAACCTTGTAACGACGGTTTCCGATGCGAAGCGCATGATTGACGAGGTCGCGAGCCCGTACTTACAGCCCATGGTTGATACAACCGCGATGGGCGTTGCGGGCGAGACGCTCGAGGACTGGTTTGCCGCCTTTGGTGATGGGGCAATTCACGAGATGCACTTTATCGACGGTGACCCGTATGGCCATCTGGTGTGGGGCGATGGCAAGCACGATATGGACGCCTTCGTCGCCACGCTTAATGCCCATGGTTTCGATGGCATGCTGGGCCAGGAAATCACGGACGGGCGTTACTACGATGACCCGGCGGCGGCAGATGCCAAGAACATGGCCGCATTCGAGAAATATCTGATTGACTAAAACAACTATCGGCCACGCAGCCAACGTCATTGATTGCGGACCAAACAAGAAAGGAACTGGATATGAACGCACACGATCTGATCAAAGAGGCAATTGCCGAGAAGGGCAAGTTCGACAGCGTCTACTGGATTGCTTGCGGTGGCTCCATGATCGATTTGATCCCGGCTCATGAGCTTCTGCAGCGCGAGGCAACCACCTTCACTTCGTATATCTATACGGCTCGCGAGTTTGATATCATGCGCCCGCGCCGCTTGGGTGAGAAATCCCTGGTCATTGCTTGCAGCCACAGCGGCAACACCCCCGAGGTCGTCGAGGGCTGTGAGATTGCCCTTGCTGCCGGCGCTACGGTTATCGCCCAGACCGACAACGCTGGATCCAAGATTGACTCCGGCAAGTGGACCACGTGGGTCTACCCGTGGGGCGAGGGCGTGCCGCAGGCCGAGGTCCCCGCTGGCATTTCGCTGTCGCTTGCGGCCGAGCTGCTCGATCAGCAGGAGGGCTACGCCGATCTTGCCGATATGTATGCCGGTATCGCCGAGATGGATAAGATTCTTCCCCCGGCACGTGAGAAGGTAAATGCCGAGCTAGGCGATCGTTTTGCCAAGCTTTGCCAGGAGCACGAGTTCTTCTACATTCTGGGCAGCGGTCCCAACTTTAGCCAGACCTACGGTTTCGCTATCTGCTCTCTTATGGAGATGCAGTGGCAGCACTGCAGCTACATCCACTCTGCCGAGTACTTCCACGGCCCCTTCGAGGCTACTCAGGATGGCGTTTTTTACTTCCTGCAGATGGGCTCCAGCGAGTGCCGTGCTATGGACGAGCGCGCCCTTGCGTTCCTTAAGACGCATACCGATACGCTGATGGTGCTCGATGCCAAGGAGTACGGTATGGAAGCCGTGCCGGCGAGCGTCCGTGCCTATCTGGACCCGGTGCTGTTCTACGCCATGAACTGCGAGCTGCGTGCTGCACGCGGCAAGGTGTTTGATCACGATCCCGATTTCCGTCGCTATATGGGTGTTGTCGAGTACTAGAAGGGGCAAAGGCCATGGCATTTAACGTTAACGCGCTCGGATTTGGCGACAACGTCGTCGATCGCTACGAGCATATCCACACCATGTATCCCGGCGGCAATGCGGTGAACTTCGCCGTTTATGCCAAGAAATGCGGTGCTGCACGCTCTGCATACATGGGCATTTTTGGCAATGACGCCGCTGCCGAGCATGTCATTGCAAGCCTCGAGGATGAGGGTATCGAGCTTGACAAGTGCGAGCAGATGATTGGCGAGAACGGAGCGGCTCGCGTGACCGTCGTTGACGGTGACCGTGTCTTCCTCGGTTCCAACGAGGGCGGTATCCGTGGCGATGCGCGCTATGTTCTCGATCGCTTTGACCTTTCGTACATGAAGCAGTTCGATGTGGTTCATTCGGGCAACTATTGCTTCACCGAGCGCGAGCTGCCCAAGTTGAAGGCTGCGGGCGTCACGGTCTCTTTTGACTTTTCGGACGACTCCACCGACGAGTACTACGAGCAGATTGCGCCCTACGTCGATTTTGCTTTCTTTAGTGCGGCGGATGCCGCGAGTGAGGACGAGATTCGCGAGCGTCTGGCATGGGTGAAGGGTCTGGGTCCGCGTTTTGTGTCGGCTACGGCGGGCGCCGAGGGCTGCATCGCTTACGACGGCGAGCGTTATTACCGCCAGCTGGCTAAACCGGTAACGGACATGAAGGACACCATGGGGGCGGGCGACTCGTTCCTCACCTCGTTTTTGATGTGCTATCTCGATTCCGCCAAGCGTGGTGAGGGTGGCGCCGAGGCCATCGAGCGCGCGCTCGACTTTGCTGCCGGGTTTGCCTCGACCGTGTGCGGCATGGAAGGTTCTTGGGGCCACGGAGCACCAATCGTCGAATAGCTTAAGAAAGCGTACGGCGGTCTGGCTATGAGGCCTTGGACAGCCGATGCAAAACAATAAGCGAAACGCGAAAAGGGGGCTCGCCATGTGGTGGGTCCCCTTTTGAACATTGGAGAAGACCATGGGTATTAAAGCGTGTGCGGCTGGTTTTTGCTGTGCGGACGTCTATCAAAACATCGGCGTGTTCTATCCGACTGGTAATGGCATTGACTGGGGTATCCATCTTGCACGAATGGGCGTTTCGGTATCCGCCGTGTCGGTTGTCGGCAAGGACGAGTACGGAGACAAGATGGGAGAGGCGCTGGCCGCCGAGGGGTTTGATATCTCTCATCTGCGGGTGGAGGATGGCGACACCTCGGTGATGCTCATGGCATTGAAAGACGGCGTCGATCGCGTGCATCTCGAGGCAATCGATGGCGTAATGGAGACATATCGTCCGAATGAAGATGACCGGGCGTTTATCCTAGAGCATGACATCATTCATACCGACCTGTTTGGCAATTGTTTGGACCTCCTGCCCGAATGGCATGATGCGGGCAAGACGGTGGTTATGGACTTCTCGGTGTTCAGCCAGGATCCCGAATATGCATGCGAGGCTCATTTTCCTTACGTAGATTATGCGTTCATGTCGTTTGAAGAGGACACTCCGGAGCTGCGGGGCTGGGTACGCCACGTGCAGGAATTGGGACCGCGCGTTGCGGTTGCCACGCTTGGCGAGAAGGGGAGCATTGCCTATGACGGTGAGCGCTTCTATGAGTGCGGGATCGTACCGGCGGAGAGGGTCGTTAATACCGTGGGTGCCGGCGATTCGTATATTGCCGGGTTTACCAAGGGCGTGATCGATGGCCTTGATATTCCGGCGTGTATGAAGGCGGGCGCTGAGCTGTCGTCCCGAGTGATTGGTTCGTTTGAGCCGTACTAGGGTCAAATGCCTGGAAAGGAGTACGAAATGGTTATCGACATGTTGGTCCAGCCCATGCTCTACGGCGAGATCTGTACGCCGGGTGATGAGCCTGATGGATTCGGTTTTTGGTCACGAGAATTTGGTATGGGGCATATGGGCCCCATGGATTGGGATGAGCTTCAAGTCGAGATGGACGTCTGCGACGTGCAGAAGAGCGTGCTCATGCCGCTCGATGTAACCACGGCATGCGGAGGGCACTTTGGCACCAATGACCAGATTGCCATGCTGGTTGCCGCGCATCCCGATCGTCTGTGGGGATTTGCGAGCGTAGATCCGCAGGTGAGCGGTGCCGCAGGCGAATTGGAGCGCGCCTTTACCGAGTTGGGGGCAAAGGGGCTTTGCCTGCATCCGGCAAAGCAGGGTTTTGCCCCCGAAGATGTCGTGGCCGAGCCGCTTTACGAGCTGTGCGAGCGCTATAACAAGCCGGTGGTTTTTCATGCCGGTATGTCTTGGGAGCCGGGTGCAGAGCTCTCGCGCAGTAACCCGCTTGCATTTGAGCACACAATCGCAACGCATCCAAATGTGCGTTTTAGTTTGACCCACTTTGGCTGGCCCTGGGTGCGCGAGACCGTGGCGATGCTGCTCAAGTATCCCAACTGCTACACGGACACTTCTATCACTTACATCGATTCGCCCGAGGAGATGATGCAGCGTCTTTTCACGGTCGATATGGGGCCGCTGTGGTATGAGCGCGCGCTATCGCATCAAGTGATGTTCGCCAGCAATACGCCTCGCTTCCGTGCATTCAAACTCAAGCGGGCGCTCGATACCGTGCCCATGCGCGATGATGCGCGAGAAAGGCTCTACTGGGGTAATGCCCTGCGTTTTCTTGAAGGAGATGAGTAAACATGGTGACGCTCGAGACATTGAGCTATCTATCGACTGCTCCGGACCAGTTCATCGATATTACCGAAGACGTGCACGCTGCCATCGAACGCAGCTCGGTGACCAATGGCTTGGCGGCGATTATTTTGTCGCATACGACCTGTGGAATCGTGGTAAACGAGGGGCTGCCCTGCGTGGAGACGGATCTTATGGAGACGCTTGATCGCATCGCCCCACTCGAGGCCCCCTATGCGCATGCACACTTCCTGCCGAGCTATGGAGCCACCGGCAACAACTCCTGTGGGCATATCAAGAGCATGATTTGTGGAAACAGTTGCTTCTTTCCCGTCCAAGATGGCCACATCGTGTGCGGAAGTGCCCAGAACATCTATCTTGCGGAGTTTGACGGTCCGCAGAAGCGAAAAGTGTACGTCGAGGTGCTAGGGGAGTAACGTCCCTGCAATAACCCTATGAAGGAGCACGTTATGTCGTTTCTAACTTCGATGTTCAAGAACGAAAAGCCGGTTATCGGAATGCTGCACCTGCGTCCTCTGCCGGGCGATCCGCTGTATTACCCGGGCGGAAGCGTATCGCAGGTCGTGGAAGCCGCCAAGCGCGATCTCGAGGCGTTGCAGCAGGGCGGTGTCGATGGCATTTTGATTACCAATGAGCTCTCGATGCCCTATGAGCAGCACGTTTCTCCCTCAACCCTTGCATCGATGGGCTATGTAATCGGGACTCTGTCCCATGATTTGTCGACCCCTTGGGGAGCTGAGGCAATTTACGATGGTGATGCCACAATCGAGCTGTGCGCTGCCGTCGATGCGCAGTTCACGCGCTGCAATTTTTGCGGTGCCTGGGCCGGTGATCTCGGGCTGATTAACCGAGATTTCGCTCACACCATGCGTCGCAAGGCGGCGCTGCGCCTGGACGACCTCAAGCTTTTTCATTTCATCACGAGCGAGGGGGAGGTTTATCTCAACGACCGCACGACTGCGGACATTGCCGATTCACTTCTCTTTAATTGCCTACCGGATGCGATGGTCATCGGCGGTTCGGCTGCCGGTCGTGGTGCTTCGGGCGAGCTTGCCGATGAGGTCCGCGAGCGTGTTGGCGAAGTACCTGTGGTATGTGGCACCGGTTGTCGCGAAAATACCGTGGCTGACGTATTTGCTCACTACGATGGCGCGTTTGTCGGCACGTGCTTAAAGCGCGACGGAAAGCTGGATGCCCCGGTTGATGTTGAGCGGGTAGTTCGTTTTATGGCTGCCGCTCGTGCGGCGCGAGGGGAGTAGGCACCTATGGCGCTCTATCTGGGTATTGATATTGGGACAAGCGCCTCTAAAGGCGTTTTAATCGATAATCGATGCAACATCGTTTGCCAAGCCTCTTGTGGACACGAGACGGACAACCCGCGTGATGGATGGTATCAGCATGATGCGGAGGCAGTTTGGTGGGGCGATTTTTGCCGCTTGTCGCGCGAGCTGGTGGTGCGATCGGGGGTTAACGCGGCGCAGATTGGATGCGTGGGCCTTTCCGCATTGGGTTGCGACTGCGTGCCGGTCGATACCGAGTGCAACGCGCTGGCGCCCGCGATTTTGTATGGAGTCGATGCACGTTCGAAGCCGCAGATTGACGAGCTCCTTTCCGAATATGGGTCAGATCGCGCACGCGAGCTTTTCGGGCACGATCCCTGTTCGTCAGATATTGCTCCCAAGATCTTGTGGTTTAAGCAGAATATGCCCGAGGTGCACGAACGTGCCGCGAAGTTCCTGACGGCGTCATCGTTTCTATGCGCAAAGTTGACGGGGCGTTTTACGGTGGACCGTTATTTAGCGGAGGATTTTCTTCCCCTATATGACCGCTACACTTGGAAGGTTGATGCTCGGGAATGTGCTCGTTTCTGCCGGCCTGACCAGATGGCGGAGGTAATGTCGGCTACCGATATTGCCGGGGTGATTACGCAGTGTGCGGCTGAGGCGACGGGGCTCGCGGCAGGGACACCTGTCTTAGTGGGAACGGGCGACTCTGGTGCCGAGGCCATTTCGACGGGTGTATTTCGTCCCGGCGATATGATGGTTCAGTTGGGGAGCACGGCGTATTTCATCTACCTAGCTGATCATATGGTCGATGATGCCCGCCTGTGGCCAGGGACGTTTATCATTCCCGGAACTTACGGGATCTGCGCGGGGACCAATACGGCGGGTGCGCTCACATCGTGGTTGCGCCAAGAGCTGTATCGCGACGCCGTGGAGGCCGAGGGCCACGGTGGCCCCGATGCATATTCGGTCATGGCGCATGATGCC
>UREM01000040.1 GCA_900546775.1 uncultured Collinsella sp.
GCTCACGACGGAGAGCACATTAAGTGCTCTCCTGTTCGTGCGGAACTCGCGACAACCTTAATATGTCTCAGGCCCGCCCCCTCCGCCGCACGCTGGGAACGCCACGTTGATGTCTGCTAAACCTTGCTCGCTCAGCTAATTACTTTGTTGGGGGTCCACTATTTGCTGGAGGGTGAACTTGCATTGCATTGGCTCGCCTTTTACTTGTAGCTTTGCCTCATCGAAATCGAAAATCATGATGGCGCAGTTGGGGAGTTTTGCTGGGAGCTCGAAGCCCTCTGGAGCTGCAGCCTTGATGAATTTGCGGCTGGCGCTGCCGTGGCTTACTGCTAGGAGGGTTTCGATGCCCTCGGAGCCCATGAGATTGGTGAGGGTGCCTACCATGCGCTCTTGCAGCGCGCGGCTTCCTTCTCCTCCGAAGGGGACCAGATCCTCGCCGGGATCCCAGACGTCGGTAGGTAGCGCGTCGTGCGGGCCCTCTTCGAAGGAGCCGTAGCAGCGTTCGATGATGCCTTCGCAGGGCTCGGCAGCGGCGTCCGGACCGAGGAGTTCGCATGCGACGAGACTTGCCGTGTCCATGGCTCGGCCTAAGGGTGATGAGATCACTTTGTCGGGGACGACGCCGTTGGCTTTGAGCCACGCGGCGGCTGCCTGTGCCTGTTGACGGCCCAGGCTGGTCAGCGGTGAATCGCAGCGGCCCTGGACCAGCTTTTTGACGTTGAATTCCGTCTGGCCGTGGCGGAGTAGATAGAGACGCTTCATGCTCTCCCCTTCTGCTTCAGTTACCTTGCCGGCACAGCCCTACTCGTGGGTATGGCCGACATAGTCCTCGTCGATCGTAATCTTGGCAATCGACTTGGGATATTCCGATTCGACCCGTTGTGCCAGCGCGCGCTTTACGTCTTCGGCACTCATCTGCAGATCCGAGGGTCGCACGCAGTCAAAGATCACGTTGGTGTGCGTAGGGCCCGGCACACAGCGCAGATCGTGAATTGAAAGGCGGCTATCGATCTGTTGAGCCATGGCGTTAATGCGTAAACGCATGCTCGCCACCTTGGGATCGTCGGTCACGATGGGGTCGTAATGGAGCGTGACGATCATGCCGTCTTCGACCCTAAACGACTGCTCGATGTTATCGAGCGTGTCGTGACTTTCCAGCGGGCTGACCTCGGCCGCCATCTCGGCGTGCGCACTTGCAAACTTCCTGCCCGGGCCGTAGTCGTGAACCATCAAATCGTGAACGCCCAAAACGCCGGGGTAGCTCATGATCTTGTCTCGAATGTGCTTGACCAGCTTAGGATCGGGCGCTTGGCCCAAAAGCGGGCTCACCGTATCCTGGATGAGTTCAAAACCGCTCCAACCAATATAGGCGCCAACGGCAAGTCCAACCCATGCATCAAGATTGATATGCGTCACCTGGGAAACAATCGCGCACGCCAGCACGGCGCCCGTGGCTAGAACATCGTTCTTGGAATCCTGCGCGGTCGCATGCAGCGTCTCGGACTCAATGCGGTCACCGAGCTTTTGGTTAAGGGCCGCCATCCAGAGCTTTACGACCATCGAAAGCACTAGAACTGCCACCAGGGCAAGCGAGAACTCGACAGGTTCGGGGTGGATGACGCGCTCGACCGAGGACTTCACCAGCTCAACGCCAATCAGCAGCACGAGTGCCGCCACGACCAATCCCGAGAGATACTCGTAGCGACCGTGGCCGTAAGGATGCTCGGGGTCGGCCGGCTTGCTCGCCAGCTTAAAGCCCAGCACGCTCACGATATTCGAGCTGGCATCGGACAGGTTGTTCATGGCATCCGCCACGATCGAAACCGATCCCGACAGCACGCCAATTGCACCCTTCGCAGCGCATAGTGCCACATTGGCGACAATACACACCATGCCCGTCAACGTGCCCACGCGCGCACGGTCGCCCTGCGCACGACGAACAATCCACTCAACCATCTATATCCGCCCCCACGGTACTACCTATATATCTATTGCTCAAACGGATTGTAGTGTAGCCACTTTGCCCCACAGATACAAAAAGGCCGCAACCCACACGGGCCACGACCTTGGAACATGACAAAGAAATTGCCCTTTGTCGCACGGGTTTATGCGCTTGCTTCGGCCACGCTCTTCGAGGTTTCGGGTGAATCAGCTCCGTCCCCCGTCGTCTGCCCCTTCGCCGGCACCACGCCAAAGCAGTAGCTCAGCGCCGCAGACACCGCAAATGCCACACTGCCGGCAACGCAGCACCACAGCAGGTTCGAGATGCCGCCCGTGGCAAAGCCAATGACCATGAGGACATTCGTCATGCCGACGGTATAGGCCGTAACGTGGCCCACGGCCGCAACAAGGCCTCCGACGGCGCCGCCAATGGCCATGCACGTCAGGCACCTGCCATATTTAAAGCCGCAACCGTACAGCGCCGGCTCGCTTACGCCGCCAAGAACACCCGAGATTGAATAGCCCAGCATGAGCGCCTTCTCGTCCTTATCTGCAACGCGGAGCGACGCGCCAAAGGGCATGCCCCAAACGGCAAACGTTGCCATCGTCGCGGCGATCAGGATGCACGAATCCGTTCCCACACTCATAAACTGCGCATAGGCGAGCGATAGGACAACGTTGCTGACGCCCGCGATCTTTAGGAACTCCCAGCCCGCGGCAAGCCCCATGAGCGTGAGCAGCGACACGATGCCACCGGAATTGCCAAGCATAAACATAAGCTGGCCCAACAGCATGCCCAGATAGCTGCCTGCCGGTGCCGTAATACACAGCGAAACCGGAACCATGACAAGCATGGTCGCAAACGGAACGAACGAAAACGCCACGGCCTGAGGGATAACGCGCCGAAAGAAACACTCCACTCGCCATAGCACGGGCACCGAGATGAGAACCGGAATAACAGTCGTCGTGTAATCATTGACCGGTGCGGGAAGCAGGCCATACACGGAAGTCATCGATGCCCCCGTCGTCGATGCGGCATCGACGAGCTTAAGCAGATCAGGCGCAATCAATACGCCGCCCAGCATCATGCCCAGCTGCTCCGAGCAACCGAGCTGGCGGGCGGCCGCCCAACCAAGATAGATGGGCAAAAAGTAGTAGCCGGCGTTATAGAGCCAACTGTAGAACAGGCGATAGATTTCGGAATCGGCAGACCACAGGCCCAGCATGCCTTCGCCCATAATGACGGCGACGGTGCGGAACAACGCCGCACAGACAATAAACGGCAGCGCCGACATCATGCTTTTGGACAGATAGTCCACCACGGCCATGGCGTTTGATGAGACCGTCGTTGCAAACGAGGTGTTAGAAACTTGTGGCATGGAACGCCTTTCCCAATGTGACATGCGGGCTGTCCCTTTGTCACATCGTGCGGTACTGACCGATTGCGCGGTACTTTTCGTAGCGGAGGTTTGTGAGGGTCGCGTCGTCGAGCCGCCCAAGCGTATCGAAGGCATCAAATGCCGAGGACATGACGGCACCGGCAATCTCCTCATGTGACAGGCCCCTATCGTCGACAATGCCGTCGATGATGCCGAGTGCCAACAGATCGGGGGCCGTGAGCTTAAGCGCCTCGGCGGCCTCATTCGCGCGGTCGGTATCCTTCCACAGGATCGACGCACAGGCCTCGGGGCTCACGACCGAATAGGCCGAGCTCGAGAGCATCAGGATGCGGTCGGCCACGGATAGCGCCAGCGCGCCACCAGAGCCGCCCTCGCCTGTCACCACCGAGACAATCGGCGTCTTAAGGCCGCTCATCTCCATGAGATTCTGGGCAATCGCCTCGCCCTGGCCGCGCTCCTCGGCACTGATGCCGCAAAACGCGCCCGAAGTATCGACTAGGCACAGAACCGGTCGACCAAACTTTTCGGCCTGGCGCATAAGGCGACGCGCTTTGCGGTAGCCCTCGGGATGTGCCATACCAAAGTTGCGACGCATGCGCTCTTTGGTCGTGGTGCCGCGCTCGATGGCGATGACCGTTACGGGGCGTCCGTCTTTCCAGCCAATGCCAGCCACCACAGCAGCGTCGTCGCCAAAGTAGCGGTCCCCGTGCAGCTCCACAAATCCATCCAGGCCCAGCGAGATCATCTCACCCGCCGTGACGCGATCTGCCGAGCGGGTCTGCTTGACAATCTCGAGCGCGGTTTTTGGTGCGGCCGAGCGCTTAAACAAGTGTCCCAGCTTTTTGCCGCGGCGACCCGCATGCACGATCTCATGCGGTGCCCCCAGGCCGGGCGCGTGCCCTTCGTGCAGCGCCAACAGCTCACCTACCGTGAGCGCAATCTCGCCACGCGGAACAACGGCATCGCAAAAGCCGTGCTCCAGCAAAAACTCGGAGCGCTGGAATCCCTTGGGCAGGCGCTTGTGCATGTTCTGCTCGATCACGCGCGGGCCGGCAAATGCCGTCAGGGCATCGGGCTCGGCCAGGATAATGTCGCCCTCCATGGCAAAGCTCGCGGTTACGCCTCCGGTCGTGGGGTCGGTGAGCACCGTGATATACAGGCCGCCCGCCTCGCTGTGGCGCCTAACCGCCGCAGAAATCTTGGCCATCTGCATAAGCGATGTCACGCCCTCTTGCATGCGCGCACCGCCCGAAACGGTAAAGCCGACAACTGGCAATCCCAGCTCGGTCGCATGCTCAAATGTGCGACAGATCTTCTCGCCCACCACGGAGCCCATCGAGCCCATCATAAAGTTAGCGTCCATAAAGAAGAGTGCCGTATCGCAGCCGCAGATTTTGCCCCCGCCGCACACAACGGCATCGCGTTCGCCCGAACGCTCGCCCGCGCTCTTGAGCTTGTCGGCATAGCCGGGAAACGAGAGGAAGTCCTCCGGCGCCAGACTAGCATCCCATTCCTCAAACGTGCCCTCGTCAACCGTCATGCGCATGCGCGCGCGACCGCTCACGCGAAAGTGCTTGCCGCAACGAGGGCAAACCTCGAGGTTGTCGTGCAGGCGTGCCTCATCGATCACACGGCGGCACTCCGGGCACTTGATAAACACGTGGCGCGCAGGAAACTCGGCGCACGACTCGGTCATCGGCCCCTCGAGGACGTTGACCGTCTTCGCTTTTCTATTCATCAGCATAGAGATGCCCCATCAGATCGGTGTGATACATGCCCGACAAGAACTCGTCGTTTGCCAGCACGTCGAGCTGAAGCTCGCTGTTTTCGCTCACGCCCTCGATCACGAGCTCGCCCAGAGCCGAGCGCATCTTGCGAATGGCGCCGTCACGCGTGGGCGCACACACGATGAGCTTGCCGAGCATAGAGTCGTAGTACGGCGGAACTTTCGCACCGGTAAACATGGCGGAATCCCAGCGTACGTGCGGACCACCCGGCACACGCAACGCGGTGACCGTTCCACACGACGGCAGAAAGTCCGGCGTTTCGGCATTGATGCGGCACTCCATGGCGTGGTTGCGGACCGGCATGTCCTCCCGCTCAAAGGGCAGAGGCTGGCCGGCTGCCACGCGCAGCTGCCACTTGACCAAGTCGGTATCGGTCACAAACTCTGTAACCGGATGCTCCACCTGCAAGCGCGTGTTCATTTCCATAAAGTAGAAATTGCCGTCGTCCGAATACAGGAACTCGATGGTACCGGCTCCTTCGTAGCCGACGGCACGAGCCAAGTCACGCGCTGCCTTGTGCATGCGAGCACGAATGTCGTCGTGTCCGTCGAGGCACGGCGCGGGGCTCTCCTCGATCAGCTTTTGATTGCGACGCTGAACCGAGCACTCGCGCTCGCCGAGCGAAAACACATGGCCCTGCTTATCGGCCATAATCTGCACCTCAACGTGGTGCGCCGGCGCGACGAACTTCTCCATGTAGCACTCGCCGTCGCCAAAGACGGCCTCGCCCTCGGCACGCGCCTCGATGAACGCCTTTGCCGCATCTTCCACGCGCTCGACCTTGCGAATACCGCGGCCGCCTCCACCCGCACGCGCCTTGATGAGCACGGGGCAGCCAATGCGCTCAGCCTCGGCCGTTGCCTCCTCGGGACTTTTGAGCAAATCGCAGCCCGGCACGATGGGCACGCCCGCCGCGGCAGCCGTTCGACGTGCGGCGTCCTTGTCGCCCATGCTGTCGATCACCTTGGCCGAAGGACCGACAAACGCCAGGCCATACTTGTCGCAGTCGCGCGCGAAGCTCGCCTTCTCGGAAAAAAAGCCATAGCCAGGATGGATCGCCTTTGCCCCCGACTTCACGGCACAGGTGAGCACAGCATCGTCGTTGAGGTAGCTCTCGGCAAGACGCGGACCGCCGATGCAATATGCCTCGTCGGCAAGCTGCACGTGCAGCGCGTCCGCATCGGCCGTGGAATAAACAGCGACGGTCTTGATGCCCATATCGCGGCACGCGCGGATAACACGGACCGCGACTTCGCCGCGGTTGGCGATGAGCACTTTGTCGAACATGAAGCCTTCCTTAACTTTCGTGCATGAGTGCAAAAGACATATCGGCGCGGCAGCAAACCTCACCGTTGACGCTCGCGGTGCCCGTCGCAAAGCGGAACGGCCCGCGCGCACGCGTGATGGAGCACACCAGATCCACCGTGTCGCCCGGGCGCACCGGACGCTTAAAGCGCACCTTGTCCAGACTCGTATAGAACGGCGTCGCGCCGCGCGCCTCCTCATCGCCCATCAGCAGCACGCAACAGTTTTGGGCGAGCATCTCGCACTGAATCACGCCGGGGACCACCGGGTTTCCCGGAAAATGCCCCTGCAAAAAGTACTCGTCACCCGTAATCGTGATCTTGCCGTGGGCCTCGTCGCCCACCAGCTCGGCCTCGTCGAGCAAAAGCATCGGTTCGCGATGCGGCAACAGCTTCTTGAGCTCTTCTTTGTTCATGGATATCACCTATCCGATCCTCATGAGGCAGCTGCCAAACTCCACGAGGTCACCGTCGGCCACGCAGATCTCGAGTACCTCGCCGTCTGCCTCGGCCGTCACCTCGTTGAGAACCTTCATGGCCTCGATGATGCAGAGGGTCTCACCGGCCTTGACCTTGGAGCCCACGTGCACAAACGGCTCGTCGCCCGGCGCCGGGGCAGCATAGAAAACGCCGACCATGGGAGCGGTCACCTCGGTGCCCTTGGGCTCCGGTGCGGCGGCAGGCGCCTGCGCGGCGGGCTCCGGTGCGGCGGCAGGCATGGCGACAGGAGCCACCGCCGGAGCAGTCACGGCACCCGGCATAGGCATGGGCACGGCAACCGGCTGCGCGGCGCTCGCGCGCTCGAGTTCGACCGCGGTGCCATCGGGCTCCTCAACGCGTACGCGCGTGAGGCCGCGGTCCTCCATAACATCGGCTATCTCAGCAAGTCTTTTGGAATCCATGCTCTAGCTCCTCGTATATCTACGCAGCGCGATGGCGGCGTTGTGCCCGCCAAAGCCCAGGTTGGTCGAAAGCGCCCAGGTAAGGTCGGCGCGAACCGCGCGATTGGGCGTGTAGTCAAGATCGCAGGCGGGATCGGGCGTGTGGTAGTTAATGGTCGGCGGCACCACGCCCTGCTCGAGCGCCATGGCGCAGGCCATGACCTCGATGGCACCCGTGGCACCGATCATGTGACCGGTCATCGACTTAGTCGACGAAACGTGCGCGGCGCGCGCCGCGTCCTCGCCGAGCGCACGCTTAATGCCCGCCGTCTCGGACGAATCGTTGAGCTTGGTCGATGTGCCGTGGGCGTTGATGTAGAGGCCCTCGGAAGGCTTGACGTCGCCCTCGGCCACCGCCAGCGATATCGCACGGGCAATGCCGGCAGCCTCGGGATCGGGACTTGTGATGTGATAGGCATCATCGGTGTTGCCGTAGCCCACGACCTCGGCATAAATGTGCGCACCGCGCGCCTGCGCATGTTCCATGCTCTCGAGCACGAGCACGCAGGCGCCCTCGCCCATCACAAAGCCGTCGCGGTCTGCATCGAACGGGCGGCAGGCCGTCGCGGGATCGGGGTTGGTGGTCAATGCGCGGCAGGACGTAAAGCCCGCAACGGCATCGGGGATAATTGCAGCCTCGGCGCCGCCCGCGAGGATCGCGTCGGCATAGCCGTGCTTGATGGCGCGGAACGCCTCGCCCACCGCATGGGCCGAGGTTGCGCACGCGGTCACCACGGGCAGGGTCGGGCCCTTTGCCTTGTGGCGGATTGCGATATTGCCCGATGCCATGTTGGGGATCATCATCGCGATCATATAGGGCGATGCGCGGCGGGGCCCACGTTCGGCAATCGTATGAACGTTGTCGACGAGCGTCGTCATGCCGCCCACGCCCGAACCCACGTAGACGCCCAGGCGCTCGCGATCGATGGCGCCTTCGACATCAAAGCCCGCATCGTGCATGGCTTCGTCCGAAGCCGCCATCGCAAACTGAACGCAGGGGTCCAGATGCTTTGCATCACGCTTGCCAAAGTACTCGTTGCCGTCAAAGCCCTTGACCTCGGCCGCCACCTTGACGGCAAACGCATCGGTATCGAAGTGCGTGATCGGGCCGATGCCGCACGTGCCGGCGCACATGGCCGCCCAGGTGGCAAGCGCCGTGTTGCCGAGCGGCGATACGGCACCGATGCCGGTGATTGCAACTCTCTGTTCCATCATGGTCTCCTCATCCAAGCCGTTCTTCGGCCCTGGTTTCTACATCGCCATTCCGCCGTCGACGCGTACGACCTCGCCCGTAATGTAGGCAGCCGCATCGCTCGCCAAAAAGCGCACCACGCCGGCCACTTCCTCGGGGCGCGCCATGCGCCTCAGGGGAATCTGCTCCTCGCACGCCGCACGCACCTTCTCCGAGAGCTTTGCCGTCATATCCGTCTCGACAAACCCGGGGGCGACTGCGTTCACTCGTACGCCGCGGGGCGCAAGCTCGCGCGCTACCGCCTTGGTCAAGCCGATCACGCCCGCCTTGGAGGCAGCGTAGTTGGCCTGTCCGGCATTGCCCATCAGGCCCACGACCGAGCTCATGTTGACGACGCAGCCGCCGCGCTGGCGCATAAAGGTCTTGGTGAGCGCGCGCGTCGTATTGAACGTGCCCTTGAGATTGACATCGAGCACGCGGTCGAAGGCGTCATCGCCCATGCGCATGAGCAGGCCATCGCAGGTGATGCCAGCGTTGTTGACGAGCGCCCAAATGGAGCCAAAGTCGTTGAGGACCGCTTCCACGCACGCGTTGACGGCAGCGGGATCGGCCACGTCGCATTGATATGCACGAGCTGTGGCACCAGCGGCCTCGCAGGCTTCGCACGTCTCGCACGCCGCATCGACGCTGCCGGCATAGACGACGGCGATATCAAAGCCGTCCTCCGCCAGACCGATAGCGCAGGCGCGGCCGATACCGCGCGAGCCGCCCGTAACCAGCGCCACGCGACGTGAGTCGTTGCGCTCGAGCGCGCCATTGTTCAAGTTGCCCATGTCATTCCTTTCGGGTTACAGCTCTGTGGACTATGCGAGCTCGTCGGCAATAGCTGCGACCTGCTCGGCCGTTTCGCACGAATACACGCGAACGTCGCTCAGCGTACGCTTGACCAAGCCCGACAGCGTTTTGCCAGGGCCGACCTCAATAAACGTGTCGATGCCTTGATCCTGCAGGGCGCGCAGCGTGTCGACCCAGCGCACGGCATGACTCACCTGGTTGGCCAGCACCTCCGATGCCGCCTGCGGGTCGGCCGGATAGGGCGCTGCCGTCATGTTTGCCATAACAGGAATGAGCAACGGGGACGGCGCGTGACCGGCCTCGATATATGCAGCAAGGCCACAGGTCGCCTCGGCCATATAGGGGCTATGGAATGCACCCGACACCGCGACCTTCATGGCGCGACCGCCAGCCTCTTTTACCAGGACGTCGAGGGTCTGCAACGCATCGGGCGCTCCAGCCACAACCGTCTGCTGGGGGCTGTTGTAGTTGACCGGCCAGCAGTCCTCGTCGGCCTGCGCAGCCAGGTGCTCGACTTGCGCCGCATCGAGCTTGATGATGGCGCGCATGCCGCCGGGGTGACGCTCAGCCGCCATGGCCATCAATGCCGCGCGCTCACATACGAGCTCAAAACCCGCTCGCGTATCGAATGCCCCCGCAAAGGTGAGTGCAGCGACCTCGCCCAGCGAGAATCCCGCACAGGCGGCAGGCACCACGCCGCGCTCGCGCAGGGCGACAGCCGCTGCCAGGTCGTGAACAAACACGCAAGGCTGCGTGTTCTCGGTCTGCGAGAGCTCCTCCTTGGAGGCGCTCCGGCACTGCTCGCTAGTCCCCGGGCGCACCTCGTCGGCAATGGCGAACACCTCGGCAGCCGCCGGCGATGCTTCGATGAGGTCGACGCCCATCGCGGGATGCTGGGCACCCTGACCGGCAAATAGAAACGCTACGCTACCCATGCGCACACACCCTTCAGAACATGCTCGGCGCCATCGACCAGATCGTCGACGATTTCGCGTGCGCTCTGGCGTTCGTTGACCATGCCAGCAATCTGTCCACACAAATACGAGCCCTCTTCGTAATTACCGTCCTTTGCGGCCTTGCGAAGAGCACCCGTGCCCATGGCCCCAAGCTCCTCGGCACTTGCGCCCGCCGCCTCACTTTTGGCGTAGGCATTGGTGAAGGGGCTCTTGAGCGCACGCACCGGATGTCCTGTCGAACGGCCAGTCGCGCGCGTCGAGGTGTCTCCCGCCTTGAGCACCAGTTCTTTGTATTGCTCGGAGACGGTGCACTCATCGGCAACGAGAAAACGCGTGCCCACTTGGACGCCAGCGGCGCCAAGCATAAAGGCGGCCGCCACCCCGCGGCCATCGGCGATACCGCCAGCCGCAACCACGGGAATATCGACCGCATCGACAACCTGCGGCACCAGTGCCATCGTCGATGTCTCGCCAATATGTCCACCCGATTCGGTGCCTTCGGCAACCACGGCGGTGGCCCCGCGGCGCGCCACGAGACGCGCCAGCGCCACCGAGGCAACAACCGGGATGACCTTGATGCCCGCGTCGTTCCAAGCCTTCATGTACTTGGTGGGATTGCCGGCACCCGTCACGACGACCGGCACCTGCTCGTCAATTACAACCTGCGCGACCTCGTCGGCAAACGGGCTCATGAGCATGACGTTGACGCCAAAGGGCTTATCCGTCCTGGCGCGCAGCTCGTGAATCTGGTCGCGCAGCCAGTTGGCGTCGGCATTCATAGCCGCGATGATGCCTAGGCCGCCCGCCTCGGACACGGCAGATGCCAGCGAGGCGTCGGCAATCCAGGCCATGCCACCCTGGAATACAGGCTTTTCGATGCCGAGCAGATCGCAGAGAGGAGTCTTGAGCATCTCTACTTCTCCAATGCCGCCTCGACCGTATCGGCGAACTCGCCGACCGTCTTGGGGTTCTCCTCGGTATCGAGCTGGATGCCAAACTCGTCCTCGACGGCGACGAGAATCTCGACGGTGCCCAGGCTGTCGAGGCCAATCTCCTCGAGCGTGGACTCGGGCTTCATCTCGACGTCGTCAAGGCCAGCGGTCTCGCGGATAACGTCGCAAACGCGCTCGAAGGTCTTCTGATCTGCCATGGTAGTTCTCCTTTGGTTGTGCCCTAGGGGCGTTTTTATTTCCTATGTGCGACTACTTCCAACGAAGCAGATAGCCACCTATATCCAGGCCGGCGCCAAATCCAACGAGGGCGATGGTGTCGCCCGCATTCAGTGCGTTGGTGCGCGCCAGCCGATCAAGCGCAAAGGGAATGCAGGCGCTCGAAATATTGCCGGTCTCGCGCAGCGTTCGAACCACGCGCTCGCCTGGCACGCCGAGGCGCTTGACTGCCTGGCTCAGGATTCGTTCGTTAGCCTGATGGAATACAAAATGGTCGATGTCTTCGACCGAAATGCCCGCATCGCTCGCAAGCTTATGAACCGTGTCACAGATGGCGTTGACGCCGAACTTGAACACACGGCGGCCATTCATGGACAGCACGCTCTCGCTATCTACGGAGGCCTTAAACGGCGAGGTGCCGACCAGTCCGGGAACGCGCAACGTCTCGACGTCGGGCGCCGTCGAAAGCTCAACGGCAAGGGGGCTGTCTCCCCCGACCTCAATCACCGCGGCGCCTGCCCCATCGCCAAAGAGCACGCAGGTGGCGCGGTCGGTCCAGTCGAGCGCGCGCGTCATCTGCTCGGCGGCAACGACAAGCACATGCTTGGCTCGTCCTCGGGCGATATAGCCCTCGGCAACATCGAGCGCAAATACGAAGCCGGCGCAGGCCGCCGAGACATCGAAGGCAGGGCACGTCGCGCCTAGTCGCTCAGCAACGGCACACGCCTCAGCGGGAACAAGATGGTCACCCGTCGTCGTCGAGCAGACGATCAAATCCAACTGGCTCGCGTCGATTCCGGACACCTGGAGCGCCCGCTCGCTCGCCGCTACGGCAAGGTCATCAAGTGACTCGGTGGTGCAGACGTGGCGGCTCTTGATACCTGTGCGGGTAAAAATCCACTCATCCGAGGTATCGAGGAACTCGGACAGCTCGTCATTGGAAACACTGCGCTTAGGAAGCGCCGAGCCCGTTCCAAGAATCGTGAAACCCATCACTAACCTCCTTTGAGTTGTTGACGTGTTTACATCGACCATGAGAGGATAGCGCATTTCAGTCGTTGTTGACGTGTTAACATTAAATTGCCCAAATGCGACACAGGCTTCACATTGTGTCTATCTCTCGACACCATTGCGTTATTCACTTATTCATTAAGGAGGAAGCAGCCGTTATGGATGCCAAATTAACGATAGTCGACGTAACCGGATCGACCAACGATGACCTGCTCGAAGCAGGAAAACAGGGAGCGCCGCACGGCACAGGACTTGCCGCCCGGGCTCAGACAGCAGGACGCGGCCGGCGCGGCCACAAGTGGGATTCAACCGCCGGCAACCTATTGCTTTCGATTGTCCTGCGTCCATGCGTTAATCCTGCGAAGTACTCTGGTCTTGCTGCCGTCAGCGGCCTAGCGGTGCTCGAGGCGCTCGAAAAACAGGGTCTTGCAAACGAGATTGGCCTCAAATGGCCCAACGACCTGGTCGCGCGTGGACGCAAACTCGGCGGCATTCTGGTCGAGGCCGCACGCGATAACGAAGGCAAACCTTTCGCCGTCTGCGGCATTGGTGTCAATGTGAACTATGCGCCCCAAGAGGTGCCCGATGGCGGCCTGCCGGCAATCGGTCTCTCGGACCTTAACGAGAACGTTCCTGCTGTCGACATGCTCCTCGATGAGGTCTATCACGCAGTTATAGACGCTGTAGATGCCTGGGCAGAACGCCTCAACGCCATGGAAGAAAACACCGGACCGCTCGCGCCCGTCCACGGCGAATATGTCGCTCACCTCAATTGGATTGGAAAGCACGTTATCGCCCGCTTCCCTGCCGGTGACGAGCTGGCGCGAGGCATCTTTATAACGGTCGATGCCTTTGGTCGCGCGTGCATCGAAACAGAAGACGGCTTGCGATCCTTCCATTTTGAGGAAGCGTCATTGCGCCCCTTGAGTGAGTAGGTCGCCACAGCCAGCCGCTCGGCAGCCTTACCCGGCGATCCAAACCCATCATGCAAAACAAAAGGGCCCCGCTACCGTAACGGCAGCGGGGCCCTTTAAGCTATGAGCGATATCGCTTAGAGCTTGATGTCGATGTCGACGCCAGCGGGGAGGTCGAGACGCATAAGCGAATCAACGGTGCCCGAGGTGGGGTCGAGGATGTCGATGAGGCGCTTGTGGGTGCGCATCTCGAACTGCTCACGGGAGTCCTTGTTCACGTGCGGCGAGCGGATAACCGTGTACAGGTTGCGCTCGGTGGGCAGGGGGACAGGACCGGAAACGCGAGCGCCGGTCTTCTGAGCGGTCTCGACGATGAGCTTCGCGGACTGATCGACGACCTCGTGATCATAGCCCTTGAGGCGAATGCGGATCTTCTGGGTAGCCAACTTAAACCTCCAAAGAGTGCGAGAGATGCTCTCGCGGATTACGTAACAGGGAGCTCGAACTTAGGCGTTCTTGCTCATGACCTCGTCCACGATGGACTTGGGCGCGGGCTCATAAGAGTCGAACTGCATCGTGTAGGATGCACGGCCCTGGGTCTGGGAGCGAAGGTCGGTAGCGTAACCGAACATCTCGCCCAGCGGCACCTTGGCACGGATGAGCTTGCTGTTCTTGCGATCCTCCATGCCCTCGATCTTGCCGCGGCGACCGGAGAGGTTGCCCATAACGTCGCCCATGTACTGCTCGGGGGTCTCGACCTCGACAGCCATGATCGGCTCGAGCAGCTGCGGGTCGGACTTCTTGAGGGCGTCCTTGATAGCCATGGAACCGGCGATCTTAAAGGCGGCCTCGGAGGAGTCGACCTCGTGGTAAGAACCGTCGAACAGGGTGACCTTAACGTCGAGGACCGGGAAGCCGGCGATAACACCGGTGTTCAGGGCCTCCTGGATGCCCTTGTCGATGGACGGGATGTACTCCTTGGGCACGACGCCGCCGACGATAGCGTTGACGAACTCGTAGCCGAAGCCCTCCTCCATCTTCTCGAGCTTGATGACGGCGTGGCCGTACTGACCGCGACCACCGGACTGACGGACGAACTTGCCCTCAGCCTTCTCGACGTCGTGACCAGCGGTCTCGCGGTAGGCAACCTGGGGCTTACCAACGTTAGCGTCAACCTTGAACTCGCGGAGCAGACGGTCGACGATAATCTCGAGGTGCAGCTCGCCCATGCCGGCGATGATGGTCTGGCCGGTCTCGTGGTTGGTGGACACCTGGAAGGTCGGGTCCTCCTCGGCGAGCTTGGTCAGAGCCAGGGACATCTTGTCCTGCTCGGCCTTGGTCTTGGGCTCGATGGCAACGTCGATAACGGGCTTAGCGAACTCGATCTTCTCGAGGACGATCTCCTTGCCCTCGGCGCACAGGGTGTCACCGGTGGTGGAGTTCTTGAATCCGACGCAAGCGACGATGTCGCCGGCGGCAGCGTCGTCACGGTCGATACGCTCGGCGGCGTTCATCTCGAGGATGCGGCCGAGGCGCTCGCGCTGACCGTTGGAAGCGTTGACAACGTAGGAGCCGGACTCGGCGCGGCCGGAGTAAACGCGGACGTAGGTGAGCTTACCGACGAACGGGTCGGTCATGATCTTGAAGACCAGGCCGGAGAAGGGCTCGTCGAAGGAAGGATGACGCTGGATCTCCTCGCCGGTGTCCGGATCGGTACCGGTGACGGCCTCAACGTCGAGCGGGCTGGGCAGGTAGTCGACGACAGCGTCGAGCAGCTCCTGGACGCCCTTGTTCTTGTAGGCGGAGCCCACGAAGACGAGGTTGAGCTCGTTGGCCAGAACGCCCTTACGCAGAGCAGCCTTGAGCTCCTCGACGGTGAAGTCCTCCTCCATGAGGATCTTCTCCATGAGCTCGTCGTCAAAGCTGGCAGCAGCGTCGAGGAGCTCCTCGCGCTTGGTGGCAGCGATGTCGGCGAACTCAGCCGGGATCTCGTCCATCGGCTCGGGGTAGGTCATGCCCTTCTCGTCGGCCTTGAAGTCCCATGCAGTCATGGTGACCAGGTCGATGACGCCCCAGAAGTTGTCCTCGGCGCCCATCGGGACCTGAGCGGCCACGGCGTTAGCGTCGAGACGATCCTTCATGGTCTCGATAGCGTTGAAGAAGTCAGCGCCCACGCGGTCATACTTGTTGATGAAGGCGATGCGGGGAACGTTGAAGGTAGAAGCCTGACGCCAAACGGTCTCAGACTGGGGCTGAACGCCGGCAACGGCGTCGAAGACGGCGACAGCGCCATCGAGGACGCGCAGGCAGCGCTCGACCTCGGCGGTGAAGTCAACGTGGCCCGGGGTGTCGATGATCTGGATGCGGTAGTCCTTGCCGTCCTTGTTCCAGAAGCAGGTGGTAGCAGCGGAGGTAATGGTTACGCCGCGCTCCTGCTCCTGAACCATCCAGTCCATGGTGGCAGCGCCCTCATGGACCTCACCGATCTTGTGGGTCTTACCGGTGTAGTAAAGAATACGCTCGGTCGTGGTGGTCTTACCGGCATCGATGTGGGCCATGATGCCGATGTTACGGGTATCGGAAAGCTTGTACTTAGGCTTAGCCATGTTAGTTCCTTACCTTAACTTACCAACGATAGTGAGAGAACGCGCGGTTGGCCTCGGCCATCTTGAAGACGTCCTCACGCTTCTTGACGGAAGCGCCCAGGCCGTTGGAGGCGTCGAGGATCTCGTTGGCGAGACGCTCGGCCATGGTCTTCTCCTTGCGAGCGCGGGAGAAGTTGACGATCCAGCGGATACCCAGAGCGGTGGAACGACGGGAGTTGACCTCCATCGGGACCTGATAGGTAGCGCCGCCGACACGCTTGGGCTTAACCTCGAGCGTGGGCTTGACGTTGTCCATAGCCTTCTTGAAGGTAGCGAGAGCGTCGCCACCCTCGGACTTCTCGGCAACGATCTCGAAAGCGGTGTAAACGATGCGCTCAGCGGTGGCCTTCTTGCCGTCAAGAAGGACCTTGTTGATGAGCTGAGTCACCAGGCGGTTGTTGTAAACGGCGTCAGGCTGAACCTCACGACGATTAGCTGCTGCACGACGCGGCATGTGAAATCTCCTTAAGTGTCTACCGTGCGGCGCTTAGGCGGCACACGGCGAAAGTATCAAAACGTTATCTGGCTTATTTAGCCTTGGGGCGCTTAGCACCGTACTTGGAACGGGCCTGCATACGGTTCTGGACCGGAGCAGCGTCGTAGGCGCCACGGATGACGTGATAACGGACACCAGGGAGGTCACGGACACGACCGCCGCGGACGAGCACGATGGAGTGCTCCTGCAGGTTGTGGCCCTCACCCGGGATGTAAGCAGTAACTTCGATGCCGTTGACAAGGCGAACACGGGCAACCTTACGAAGAGCCGAGTTCGGCTTCTTGGGGCTCGTGGTGAAGACGCGGGTGCACACGCCGCGCTTCTGGGAGTTGTGCTGCAGAGCAGCGTTCTTGGACTTCTTGGGCACGGAACGACGGCCCTGGCGAACCAGCTGGTTAATAGTAGGCAAAGCGTACTCCTTCTCGAATGATTCCAGCTTTCTGTAAAGTGCAACGGCTTGAATCGAGGGGTCAGCATCCCCCTACGAAACACGCAGTTCGATAGGATACGTGGCGTTAGCTGTGCCGTCAACAGACCACGCTGCCGGGCGTATCCCAAAATTGGCACATTTCCGCAAAGCCTACACAAAAGGAATCCCCTCCTGTGCGCTTGGGAGGATTCCCGGACCGGGCGGCCCAGGTTTTAAGTTTGCTGCTCTACAGTCCTGCGCAAGACGGAAAGCACATTAAGTGCTTTCCTTTGCGTGCGGAACTCGCGACAAACTTAAACAGCGGGCCGCCCGGACCGGGAATCCGACGCGCTCGTCGGGGCAACGTTACCTGCCAAAAAGGGACAGGTTTGTTTTGGTCGGTTTTATCTGCGGAAACGTCGCGCTCCAGCGGTGATCCGCCCTCATCTGTCATAGGGAAATCGGCGGCGCTTTCGGAAGTATGCAGCAAATTCTGGACCTGCCGAGCACGCCGGGGTTTTGCGATAATAAACCCGCAGGTAGAGCGCTTGAGCATATGCGGTGTGGTCGGCCCATCGAGATTTTGCCGCATACTTCCGAAATTCAGGCGAATATCGCTCAAAATAACCGTCCATATAACGCAAAATAGGCCGCTTCTCCTAGTGGGAAGCGGCCTCAAGCCTTACGAGTAGACGATGGTAAAGGGTACTTCTGTTTCGGTCTCTCCTGTTGATGTGCACCTCGTTCCCTCAAGGGTTACCGATACAACCTGATCGACATTGATGAGCCTTGTCGGAACCCAGATGTTCTCTCCGCTATTGCGCGCCATCGAAACATAGAAATTGTACGCCCCTGCGTCGTCATCTTCGATAATCTGCTCCGATCCATCCTTGTAGCTGACGGTCAGTTTATGATCAACTGCTTCATAGCCCAGATCATCGATGTGCGTCTGGATGGAAAACGGGCTGATCTCGAGAGGCGAGTCGTCGGAGCGGAGCTCCTTTGTATCGACGTGCGCTCCGACGTTAAACTCTGGCGTCGATACCTCGATCACCTTCGCATCCTCACCTTTGCCCTCCGTCCAACTGATATTCCAGGTGACCGCATGTCGTAAATCTCGATCGCGATTCCAAGATGCAAAGTACATCGTGCCGTTAACGACCGTGACGCTTGATGTGTCTTTATCAATGGTGCAGCGTGTATCAGCCCATTCCTCGCCGAAGTTCATGCTGGGTGTACTGACGCCCCCTTCTTCTTCACCATAGAGAACAAGTTCGCCAAGCTCTGCCGCCGGCTTGTAGTAGTTAACGCCATTCGGATTGGACAATGTAAACGTCACAGCACCGCAACCGTTCTCGTCGATTGCCATCTCATGAATGTCGAGCGTATAGCCGTTGCCCTCGACGGACAGATTGACCTTCTGGACTGCACCCTCCAGGCTTTGGGGCGCGATACCATCACCAAACTCTCTGGTGTAGGTATATTTCGTCCCCGACGAGCCGCCATTTGTCCAGGTAACGGACTCTCCGTTGCCATGGTTTCCCCAGGCAGAGGCAAAATAACTGGAATTGACAACAGCGTAGGCGACCCCTCCGGTCGCCAGCACTCCGGCAAGGCATCCGATCACGGCAACATACAGAGGCTTCGCGTGACCCTTTCGGCGAAGCGGCTCACCAGCAGCGGCATAAAGAACACGGTCAGCAAGATCGCTATCGGCTTGGACGGACTCGAAGGCCTGCTTGATTTGGTTGGATTTCACGGTCGCCCTCCTCTAGGATGAACTTGAGTTTCGATCTGCCGCGAGCTAAACGCGTTCGAACTGTCGCGGCTGGTACGTGCAGCAACTCGGCAATCTCTGAAGTCGAGAAGCCCAGATAGTAATAGAGCACGATGGGGATACGGAATCGCTCCGGAAGTCGCATAACGTCTGACAGGACCGCCTTGGTCTCCTCCTGCGCCGTCGAAAGCGAATCGGCCAGGTTCTCAATATCCTCCACGCGCCTCCACGGCTTTCGAAAGAGAGATTTGCATTCATTGATCGTGACCCGGATAAGCCATCGACGAAGATGTTCCCAACTCTCAAATTGTGTATCGCATTTGAGCAACTTAAGAAAGACATCTTGAGCAACATCGTCGGCATCGGCGCGATCGCGCAGGTACGTCAATGCGATTCGAAACACGACATCCCGGTGATCTTCGACCGCCTGTCTAAAAGCTTGTTCTTCCATAATCACCTCCCGGTGATGCTGATGTTTCTTGCTGAGGCCCTCACCATAGATACGCTTTGACCGAACGGAATGTTTCAAATTCAAGCAGGAAAAACCTACCAAAATAAACCTGTCCCTTTTTGGCAAAAGGAATCCCCTTCTGTGCGCGGGGGCAGATTCCCGGAACGGG
>UREM01000041.1 GCA_900546775.1 uncultured Collinsella sp.
CGTCCATGTCATAGACCCAGGGGCTGCCAGCGGGCGTGTTCTCCTCAAAGCTGTTGAGATAGCGCGAGTCGGTATGGAACAGGCAGCGGTCGGCCGTAATAAATGCAGCGTGCGGGAACTCGAAGGTGTAGTCGAAGACGCCCTTCACACCCGTAAGCCAACGAAGGTTGGCCTCGTCGCGCACTACGATGGCGTCGTAGCCGCGCTCGACCATCAGGGCACGAACACGCTCGATACGACCGACGGGACCGGCAGCAAACTCAGACATGCAGATTCCTCTCTTGTTGTCCTCAATAAAGCGGGACGGGCCTCAAACGAATAACGAGATCGCAAGCGATACGCAACCGATTGAAAACCCCTCCCTCAACATGATACGAAAGACGATGGATGTCAATAAAACTTAGAGAAGTTCTTTGCGAGAAGCCAAGTAGGCGTGAGCATGGCGCTCAAGAACCTCGTCCTCAACGCTCGTTAGACGAATGGCGCCGAGTGCCGCGGGCAGCGGCAACATGCTGCGGTTCGAGCGGGCAAACTGCTGCCTGCGGAACTCCTCGATATATGCGGCAGGCTCCAGATCAAAGGCAAGTTCCTCGATACCAAAGTCCTCCAGGCAGTCATCGACCTCAAAGACGTAATCGATATCGAAGTCGCAGGCATCGTGAGCAAGGCGTGCCTCAAAGCGCATGCCCTCGGACAACAGCTGGTAGGCAGGGACCTGCGAAGCGGCATCGCCCAAGCAGGCGCGCAGGGTACGCTCCCCCGTCTTGCCAAAATCGAGCGCATGGCGGGCGCTCGGGTTCGTGGCCATCAGTACGTCCTTGCGGGCAGTCTGAGACCACTGAACGGCATTGACGAGCGCGACCTCCTCGCCCGAGAGAATCTCGGGGACGGTCTCGACAAACTGATTCCAACGGGACTTGCTGCTCGAAAGCATGGTGCCAACAAGTACCGCATAGCCGAGCTTGAGATCCTCGGGGTCCGCCTCGCGTACAAGGTCGAGGTCACACACGACCAAGCCCGGCTCGGGACGGAACGCGATAGCGGGAAGCGCATTCGCCGACGAGGCGACAAGCGACTTCATGGTCGTCGCGACCGTGAGCATGGCGTCGAACGTCGTCGGCAGCAAGGCACACTCGGTGCGACCGCACCACTGATTGGCACACCAGCAAACGACCGAGCAGTTCGCCGTGTCGCCGACAGCGACAACGAGATCGTCGCAGGTAATGCCGTTAGCCGACAGGGCGCCAAAGACGGTATCGGCATCAGCCAGCGTAGCACCGGCAGGGGAAACCTCGAGGACGAGCAGCGACACGGCAAAACCGGCGTCAACCAGTGCATGCTCGACAACCTCGCCAAATCGCTCGGATGTGGCGTCGTTCCAAACCACCATCGCGCGCTTAGGCTTGCCCACAGCCGAGGCAAACATGCGCGGCAGCTCCTCGAACGCGCCCAATCCGACGCGGACATCGACGCTGCGGTTTTGGAAATTGATAAGTTGACGGCGAATCATAGCAGTCCACGCTCCAAAAGCATCTCGGCACAAAGGTAGGAAACGTCCTCGAAGGACTTGTTGCGAATATCAAGGGTAATATCGGCGGCCCGGCGATACAGCGGACGGCGATGCTCAAACAGGCGCGCAGCGTGCTCGGGCGAGCGGAAATCGGGGCGCGTGTCGCACCGACGAATCTGGCGCAACGAGTCCTCGAAGTCGCCCTCGAGGTACACGCATGTACCCATCTCGTGCATCAGTTCAATGTTTACCGGCGTCTCGACGATGCCACCCCCGCACGATACTAGCAGGCTGCGTTCACTTTGAAGCGAACGGAGTGCCGAGGTCTCGAGCTCGCGAAAACGATCCTCGCCCTCGGTCTCAAATATCTCGGTAACCGACTTGCCGCATCGACGCACGACTAGGCGGTCGGTATCGATAAAACGCCGCTTGAACATGGTGCCGACGTTACGCGCGAGCGTCGACTTGCCCGCGCCCAAAAAGCCGATAAAGAAGATATGGTCGCAGCCGTGTTTGGTGTGCCGGGACATAGCGAGACCTATTCCTCGCAGGGAAGGTCGCGCAGGGCCCGGCGCTCAAAGATACGGAAGATCTGCGTATACCACAGGTCCTGGGTTGCCTGCGGCTTTACCAGAATAGTGTCAACGCCGGCAAAGTTGCCACTCCACACATCCGTGTAGAGCTGATCGCCGATCAGCACAGCCTCGTCAGCCGTGGCGCCCAGGCGCTTAAGACCGGCCTTGAGGGCAAACGGCGCCGGCTTCATGGCATGACTGATAGCCTCGAGGCCCAGCTCGCGTGCCGAACTCATGACCTGGTCGCGATGCCAGTTGTTCGAAACCATGCACAGCTTAAATCCCTTGGCGCGAGCGGCGTCGAGCCAAGCAGAGACGGCGGCGGGAACCTGTTCGGTATCGCGCGGCACCAGGGTATTATCGCGGTCGAGCAAGATGGCGCGCTTGCCGTCGGCCCACAGGGTATCAAGGTCGATGCGGTCGACCGAGGCAACGTATCGTTTGGGGCTAAAAATCCTCATGCTAATTCCAAGACTGTTGATGCTCTTCGTAGGTTTGCGAGAAATACTCCTCGTCCTGTGTAATGTAGAAATACAGGTCATCGGAGTCGGTCGGCTCAAGGGTAGCCTTGAGCGCCTCGAGCGACGGAGAGCAGATGGGCGTGGGCGGCAGGCCCTCGTGCTTATAGGTGTTATACGGGCTATCGCTCTGCAGGTCGTCGGCGGTAACCTCGCCGCCGGTGACATACATCATGGTCGCATCGCTGTTGAGATAGCGCAGACCGTCGAGCTTGCCGGCAAGGCGGTTGTAGAAGACCGAGGCCACGTGCGCACGTTGGTCGGCGTTGAGGCCCTCGCGCTCAACAATAGAGGCCAAGTTAACGATGTCGTAGTCGGACATCTCCACACCGTAGCGCTCCTTGATCTTGGCTTCGCAGCTCGAAAAGTCAAGCGACTTGTACTCAGTCTTAAACTGATCGAGCATGGCACGAATCACGTCATCGGCCGTCGGCGAATCACCCAACGAATAAGTCTTGGGGAACAAGAAACCCTCGAGCGAATCGTTGGCGGCGCCCTTAAGGAAGCTATAGTCGTCCACATAATTGGAGGCCTTAGCCTGGTTGAGGAAGTCTTCCTTAGAGATGCTGTCGTAGGCCTGTGCCACACGGTCGGCGACTTGATCGACTGTCAGACCCTCAGGGATAGTCAGCGCATTGGAGCCCGCGTTAGGACCTTCCATGAGCTGCTGAACAACCTTGGTCGCATCCATGAGTGTGGTGAACGAATAAGTACCAGGCTTGAGCGACATATCGGCGTTGAGCTTTTTCACCGCCGCGTAGTAATCCTTGAGATTTTCGACGATATGGTTCTCGGAGAGAATCGAGGCGATCGCATCGCCCGAAGCACCGTCGGGAATGGTCACCGTAACCTGCTGACCAGCCGTGACCTTCGTATCCTCACCGGCAAAGAAGCCCTTGACGGCAGGCACGACAAAGAAAGCGATAGTAGCAAGCGCGATTACGGCCACCACAACGCCGATGATCATAGACACCGGGGAGCTTTTCTTTTGGGCACCGCGACGAGCATGCGTGTTGTAGCTCGAACGGGTCGCCGGAGCAACGCCATGCGTGCCGCGAGCGTGATGAGAATGCGATTGCGGGGCCTGCGTTCGCTGGGTAGGTACCTGCTGCTTAAAGCGGGTACCGCCTGCAGGCTGGGCCGTACGAGCAGTGGGCTGCTGAGCCGCATGAGAGGCCAGATGCTGAACCGAATGAGCAGAAGGCTGCTGACCCGTCCGTTGAACAAGTTGGGCCGAACGAGAGGAGGACTGCACCGGGCGCGCGGCAGACTGAGCTGCGCGCTGGGTCGGCTGTGCCGGACGCTGGCCAGGCTGGGCAGGGCGCGACGACGGCTGACGTGTACGATTCGGCTGGCGCGGATCGGGAGCGCTAGGCATGCGAAACCTCCTCGTTTTTACGATCAAGCCACGTCTGCAAAAACAGGCTGGCGGCAATCATGTCAATCTTGCCCCTCATCTGTTTTTCGTTGAGGCCCTGCTCGCGCAGGATACGCTTTGCCTCTTGCGAGGACAGGCGCTCGTCCTCAAACTCCAACGGAAGATCGAGCTCGTCGGCAATATTTTGCGCAACAGCGGCAACACGCTCGGCCTGGGGACCGGGCTCACCGGCCATGGTCAGGGGACGCCCACTTACCAGAATGTCGGGCTCATAGTCCTCGACCAGGTAGCAAAACGTCTTTGCCATGCCAGTGACCTCGGCAGCCGGAAGCACCTTGACAGGCATTGCCATCTTGCCATCACGGCTCGAGACGGCAATGCCAATCCTGGTCTCCCCTATGTCCAGTGCGAGCGCGACCACAGCGACTACTTAAGCGCCGAGCGCGGTCTTGGCAGCCGCGAGGGCATCGGCGATACCGGCAGCGTTCTTGCCGCCAGCCTGGGCCATGTTGGGACGACCGCCACCGCGACCGTCGACCAGGCCCGCGATCTGCTTGATCACGTTACCGGCGTGGAAACCGGCCTTGACGGCGTCATCGGAGCCGGCAGCGAGCAGGGCCGGGGTGCCCTTTTCGGTCACGCTAGCGACGACGCAGGCGACGGGGCCGGCGACCTTCTGGTGCACGGTATCCCACACGTTGCGCAGGTCGGCAGCTTCAAGGCCCTGGAGCTCAGCGACGACGAGCTTGTAGCCATTGACCTCGACGGCACCCTCGATGGCGCCGGAGATGGCGTCGGAAGAGCCACCGGTCAGAGCCTTCTTGAGCTTGTTGGAAGTCTCGCGCAGCTCGGCCTGCAGGTTCTCCACGCGGGCGGGAACCTCATCCACGCGGCACTTGAGCGCAGCAGCAGCGGCGTCGACGAGCGCCAGACGGTCGGCCATGTAGTCGAGAGCACCCTTAGAGGTCACGGCCTCAATGCGGCGGACGTTGGAGCCCGTAGAGGACTCGGAAATGATCTTGAACAGGCCGATCTCGGCGGTGTTGGCAGCGTGCGTGCCACCGCAGAGTTCGCGGGAGAACGGCTGGTCCTCGGCGCCCACGGAGACAACGCGGACGACGTCACCATACTTCTCACCAAACAGGGCGACAGCACCGGCGGCCTTGGCCTCGTCAATGCCCATGACGCGGGTCACGACCGGCTTGGAGGCGAAGATCTGCTGGTTGACCAGGTCCTCGACAGCCTTGAGCTGCTCGGAGGACAGGGCCTCGAAGTGCGTGAAGTCAAAGCGCAGGTGCTCAGGCGTCACCAGCGAGCCGGCCTGGGAGACATGCTCGCCCAGGACCTGCTTAAGCGCGGCGTCGAGCAGATGCGTGGCGGTGTGGTTGCGACGCAGGAAGCCACGGCGCTCGGCGTCGAGCGCGGCGGTCACGGTAGCACCGACGGTCAGCGTGCCCTCGGCGACGTGAGCAACGTGGGCATACAGGCCGTTGTGGTTCTTGGTATCGGAAATGGTCAGCGCAACGCCCTCGGCGGAAAGCTCGCCGGCGTCGCCCTGCTGGCCGCCCATCTCGGCGTAGAACGGGGTGCGGTCGAGCACGACCTCGACGTCCTCGCCGGCAGCAACGGACTCGACGGACTCGCCGTTGCGCACGATGGCGACAACCTTGGCGCCCTCGATGACGTCGTTGTCATAGCCGTCGAACTCGGTCGCGGAGACCTTGTCCGAAAGCTCGACCCACACGTCGTTGAAGCTACCCCAGGCATCGCCCTTGGCGTTGGCGCGAGCGCGGGCCTTCTGGTCCTCCATACAGGCGGTGAAGCCGTCCATGTCGACGTCATGGCCAGCGGCGCCGGCGATCTCGACAGTCAGGTCAATGGGGAAACCGAAGGTGTCGTGCAGCTTAAAGGCAACGTCGCCCGGAAGCACAGCGCCCTCGGCGAGCGCGGCCAGGGCCTCGTCCAGGTAAACGCGGCCGTTGTCGAGCGTCGTGGAGAAACGCTCCTCCTCGGAGGCGACGATGCCCTTAACGAGCGCGACGTTCTTGAGCAGCTCGGGATAGGCCTCGCCCATCTGGGCGTTGACCTCGTCGATGAACTTGGTCAGGAAGGCTCCCTCGATGCCCAGCAAGCGGCCGTGGAACACGGCGCGGCGGAGCAGGCGGCGCAGCACGTACTCGCGGCCCTCGTTGCCGGGCAGAATGCCGTCAGAGATCATAAAGTCGACGGCACGGGAGTGGTCGGCGATGATGCGCAGCGAGCGGCTGGCACCGGAATAGTCATCGGCGTCATAAGTCTTGCCGCTGATCTCCTCACCGAGCTTGATGAGGTGCTGCATCAGATCGCCGTCGTAGTTGGCGGTCTTGTGCTGCATAATGGCGGCCATGCGCTCCAGGCCCATGCCCGTATCGAGGTTGCGGTGCGGCAGCTCCGGCATGGAGCCGTCCTCCTGGCGGTCGTACTGGGTAAACACGAGGTTCCAGAACTCAAGGAAGCGGTCGCAGTCGCAGCCAGGCTTGCAGTCGGGGCTGCCGCAACCGACCTCCTCGCCCATGTCAAAGTAGATCTCGGAGCACGGACCGCAGGGGCCGGTGGGGCCAGCGGCCCAGAAGTTGTCGTCCTCGCCCAGGCGGGAGATGTGATCCTCGGCAACGCCCAGAGAGCGCCACACGTCGTGGGTCTCGTCGTCCTCGGTAAAGACGGTAAAGTACAGGCGGTCGAGCGGAAGCTTGAACTCCTTGGTGATGAGCTCAAAGGCCCAAGCGCAGGCCTGCTGCTTGGAGACGCCGCCAAAGGAGAAGTCGCCGAGCATCTCAAAGAAGGACAGGTGACGGCCGTCCTCGCCGATGCAGTCGATGTCGTTGGTGCGGACGCACTTCTGGCAGGAGATCGCGCCGATCTCCTTCATGGTCTTCTTGCCCTGGTAGTACTCCTTAAACTGGTTCATGCCGGCGTTGGCAAGCAGCAGCGAAGGATCGTCGGGGACGAGGGACGAAGAAGGATAGAGCTTAAGACCGCGCTCCTCAAAGAAGTTGAGGAACTTGGAGCGGATCTCGGCCGTAGTCATTGACGGGTAGTCAGCACTCATAGAGGGAATCTCCTCGGTTTCACATCGAAACAGTTCAAACGTAACGATATTACCATCCCACCGCGCCTGTGCAAAAAAGAGGGCCGCCAAACAGCGACCCTCCAGCGAAAGTGCACGTTATTTAGTACTGTGCGATCCTTTGAAAAAGGACTGCTGTAGAATTACATATAAGAGTCACCCGGAAGGAGCGATCGATGAAAAGCAAACGATTTTTCCTCAATGCACTTCTGTTAGCGGCACTTTTAACGCTATTGGCTTTCTCCTGCTGGTACGCAAACCAACCAGCATTTGGCTACGTGTTGTATGCAGTAATGTCCGGCGATAAGGCTTATTACACTTTACGCGCAATTGACATTCTCTTTTTCTATGTTGCCGGTCCCTTATCAATCGCTTTGCTCGCGTTTCTTGTCATTTACAACTTCAAGAAACGTTAATGGGGCCTATTTAGAATCCGAGTCGTCCATGGAGCCGTCGATGCCGGTTTTGGTATCGTCGTCAGTGTTGGAGTCATCGTCCTTGGCAAAGGGGTTCTTGAAGAAGCCCGTGGCATCGGGCTGCAGACCAGAGATCTTAATCCAGGGATTATCGAGCTCGGGCTTGGGCATGGCCTTGGCCTCGGGCGCAGTCTCGTTGCCGATGAGTTCGGACTCGTAGATGAAGGTGTCGTCGCCGAGCGCGTCGTAGGCGGCGACCGGGTTGCCATCGGCATCGCGGTACGGCGTGCCCTTAAACACGGCGCCGTCATAGGCCACAAGCTGTCGGCCGGTCTCATTCTCGAAGTAGTACACGAAGATACCCTTGAGGGCCGCACACAGCGGGATGGCAATAATCATGCCGATGGGGCCCATGAGTGCCGAGCCAATAACGAGCGCCGTGAGGCTCATGATGGGATGCACCTGCACCGAGCTCTGCATGACCTTAGGCGAAATCACGTTATCAGTGACGTTTTGCGCGACCATCGTCACGATGAGCGTCCACAACGCCAACATGGGGCTGAACATGAAACCGAGCACTGTGGCGATTGCCGCGCTCACCCAGGGGCCGACGACCGGAACCAAATGCATGATGCCGGTAAAGATAGCCATGAGCGCCGCATACGGATGGCCGATAATCATAAAACCAATAAAGGCGAGGAAACCACCGCAGATGGACGTCACGACCATACCGCGCATGTAGCCGCCGACAGAGCGAGAAAGGATGGCGACCATAAAGCGGTACGAAGTCTCCTTCTCCTGACCGATGATGGTGCAAATCTCGTGGTGCATGCGAGGATAATCGCAGGCCATCCAGTAGGCAAGCACCAGACCAAGGAAGATCACGAACAACTGCGAGGCCGTATTGGTGATGAGCGGGAACACACCGCGGCCAAGCTCGGCAGCGATCTGAGACACATACTTCGATGCCACGGTAACCAGCGACGAAAGATTATCGTCCAAATACTCCATGAGCGGCGTGTTGTTGAGCATCTTGACATGCGAGACCATCTCGTTGAGGTCGCCACCCGCAACACGAAGCTGCTCGGGCAGGCGGCTCAGGACTTCCATGATCTGACCAAAAAGAATCGGCGACAAGATGCAAACAACACCGACGAGCACGGCAACAACAACAATAAGCGCTATAAGCGAACCGATGCCGCGATTCACGCCATGATGCTCGAGCCAGTTGGTGATCGGGGACATCACAAAAGCAATGATGGAACCGACTGCCAAAAACTCGATGACCGGTGCCAGGATGCCCATAAGGTTAAAGATGACGGCAGCGATGACAATGCAGCCGACGACGCCCCAAATGCGCAGCGTCAGAATGCGGGTATCGCGAAGCGTGCGGTCGATTTGTTGGGGGTGCTCACTCATGAACGAACCATCACTCCGTCGGGGTCAATCTTATCTTGAATCTTCTTAAGCGTGCGGCGCAGCAGACGCGAAACCTGCACCTGCGAGATGCCCAGCTTCTTGGCAATCTCGATCTGGGTCATGCCCTTCACAAAGCGTAGCTCGATCACCTCACGCTCGCGCGGCGAGAAATCGCGAATGGCTTCCTCGATTACCAGGCGGTCATCGGTAAAGTCGAGCTCGTTGTCGTCGTCGGCATAGCGATCGAGAATCGAGGGAGCATCGTCGGAGTCGGACGCGCCGGGGGCCTCGATGGGCACCGAGGTGTAGGCCGAGGACGATTCCATGGCTTCGAGCACCTCGTCGACGGTCACGCCAAGGTAATCGGCGATTTCCTCAACCTTGGGCGAACGCTGAAGCTCGTTGGTAAGCTTATCGGTGGCCTGGTTAACCTTGGCAGAGAGCTCCTGCAGACGACGCGGCACGCGCACACTCCAGCCCTTGTCGCGGAAGTGGCGCTTAATCTCGCCCAAGATGGTGGGCGTGGCAAACGTCGTGAACTCGAGTCCGCGCTCGGGATCAAAGCGATCGATAGCCTTGAGCAAGCCCAAGTACCCGACCTGCAAAAGGTCATCGAGCGGCTCGCCGCGGTTCTTGAATTTGTTGGCAAGAAACCTTACCAGGTTCATATGGGACATGACGAGCTGCTCGCGAGCATCCGGATCACCGGTCTCCTTATAACGACGAAACAGCTCGCGGGTTTTCTCCTTGTCCCAAGCGGTCTTGCCGCTCCGGGAGCGTTCGGTCATATTAGATATCCGCCTTGAGGTCGAGGGAAAGCGTTAGGGGCGCTGTAGTCTTTTCGTAAGAGTCACACACACTCGCCAAAATGAGCTCGGCATACACGGCAGCCTGGTCATCCTCATCGACAGTCGCCTGGTCGCCAAAGGTAAAGGTCATGCCCACATGCGATTCGTCGACATCGAATTTGATCGAGATATCGTCGGAATCAACAGCCGTGCAGCCAAAGATGAAGGCTTCTTCGGCAGCCATACGAATGTCCTCGATGCGATCAACGGACATAGAGCACAGGGCGCCGACGTTGGCGGCCGTCATGCGCACCAAGCGCGCGAGACGCGGATCACCGGCAACGCTCAGCGTAATGGGGCAGGTTGCTTCGCTACTCATCGCAGGACTCCTCGGAGGTCTCGGCAGGCGTATAAGTGTAATACTGAGCAGGCTTAGCAGCGGGCTTCTGAACATCATCGTCGTCAGCAGCGGCATCGTCATCGCCAATCAGAACGCGCTCGGTAGGCTGCTCGGCCTCGGCGGCGGCAGCGGCGAGCTTGCGATCGGCGTCGGCTGCAGGAGCCTTCACCTTATTGAAGAGCTTCTGCACGGCGCCAGCAGCAGAATCAGTCACGCTCGATACGGCATTGCTGGCCTCGGCCACGCTGCCCGTGACCTCGGAGATGTCGCGAACGACCGCCTCAACCTCAACGAGGTTGGACGTCAGAGCATCAACGGCAGTCTTGCTCGACTTGAGGAGCGGCTCAACCTGTGCCAGCGCGGGGGTGAGCTCATCGACAGCGCCATCGAGCTTTGCCACCACAGGCTGTGCCTCGGCGAGCGTATTGTTAAGGTCACTCACCGTCTTGTCGAGCGAATCAACGACGGTGCGGGTCTTGCGCAGGGTAAGCGCGAGCTCAACGATAGCCCACACGCCGGCAACGGCGAGCAGCAGCAAGGCGATTTGAATGGGACTCATACAAGCCTCCCAAAGGAATCGAAATACAGACGCTTTCCATGGTACCCCAAAGGGGACCGAACATGCCAAGAGCAGCAACGTGGGACAAAATTATCAGCAGCTACTTCGGTGCATTCCCGCTACGGTCACGTTCGCTTTGTTCTACGCGCCATTCTTCCCAACCACGGCCGGCAGGCCGCCAAAATGCACCGCGTTCTAAGCCTTCGGGCAAATAGCGCTGGTCGACCCAGCCTTCGGGATAATCGTGCGGATACTTATACACACCGTATTCATCGCTGCCCGGGCGATGGCGATCGCGCAGATAACTCGGCACCTCGCGAAGCCCACTAGAGTGGATATCGGCAAGCGCCGCATCGATCGAAGCCTCACACGCGTTGGATTTAGGCGCCAAGCACACATAGAGTGCAGCCTGAGCCAGGTTAATACGGCACTCGGGATAGCCAATGACCTCGGCAGACTTAAACGCGGCATGTGCCACCAAAAGTGCCTGCGGATCGGCATTGCCAACATCCTCAGAAGCCTGAATCATAATACGGCGTGCAATAAACTTAGGATCCTCCCCTGCATCGATCATGCGCGCGAGCCAATAAATGGTGGCATCGGGGTCGCTGCCGCGCATGGACTTAATGAACGCACTGATAATGTCGTAGTGCATGTCACCGTTTTTGTCATACGAAAACCCACGGCGCGGATTGGCAATCTTTACGTCATCCACGGTGATGGGATAGCGCTCCCCCGCCGCCGGCGCTGGCATCCCTTCGGTATCGGGACGCGTGACGGCAATCTCGCTCGCCAGCTCAAGTGTCGTCAGGGCCGAGCGTGCATCACCCGCAGCCAGCGTACAAATGGTCTTGACCGTATCCTCATCGGCCGAGAACTTGCCGCCCAAACCCTGCGGCGCCTCGAGCGCACGCTCAATAAGCGTGGCGATATCCTCGTCTTTGAGGTGCTCAAGCTCCACCACGCGACCACGCGAGAGCAATGCCGAGTTGACCTCAAAGTACGGGTTTTCCGTCGTGGCGCCAATCATAATGACGGTGCGGTTCTCGACCGCATGCAGCAGGGCATCTTGCTGCGACTTCGAAAAGCGATGGATCTCATCGATAAACAGAATGGTGCGGCGGTCGTAGGTGTTCAGACGGGTCTTAGCCTCATCGATTACGCGGCGCAGGTCCTTCACAGTGCCCGTCACGGCGCTGACCTCAACAAACTCGCTCTTGGTATGGTTGGCGATAATGTGGGCCAGCGTCGTCTTACCCGTACCGGCCGGCCCGTACAGAATCACGCTCGAAAGCACGTCGTGCTCGATCGCGGCACGCAACCATGAGCCCTTACCGACGGCCTTTTGCTGGCCCACATAATCGTCGAGCGAATTGGGGCGCATGCGCACCGCAAGCGGCGCATTCTGAAAGGAACGCTCGCGCGTCGAAGCAGAAAAAAGGTCGTCCATAGCCATCCCGTGCATCAATCAAAAACGTTTTCCACAAACAGTATACCGAATAAATACGAACTACCGTTCGTTAATATAGGTACGATGCGGAAACTTTAGACCCGGGAACAGCTTGCTCGTCAGCTCGCAGAAATAACCGTCCGTCATGCTCGCGATGTAATCAACCACGGCTTGATCCTTGTCGTCCTGCCAGGCATAGGTACGATGATAGTAGGAAAGCTGCTGCTCAATGCGCGAAATATGGTGCTTAAAGATATAAGAGGACTCGTCGCCACTGTTTAGATCCAGCAGGCAACGGTCGTAGAGCTTTTCGAACGCCTCGCGCAGCTCCTCCTCGGAATCGCCTTCGATACCGCCCTTGCTATAGATCTTCTCGTAGTTCTCGCGCTTGGCTCGACGAATTTCCTCAAACAGGTCCTCGCTCATCTCGATGCGCGGCTTACCATAGCTATGCTCAACGATATCGATGGAAGCGTGCGTGAGGATCCAGCTGTTATAGGCGCCGCCCCGACCATCGTCAAAAGCGTCGGGCGAAAGCAGACCCGCCGCGATCGCATCCTGACGATCACGACCGACGTAGGCGAGGATATCCGAGATACGCACCACACAGCCCTCGAGCGTCATGGGACGCAGGTGCTCAATCGCGCTATAGCCTGTGGCAATGCATTCATCGACGGTTCGGTCGAACTGGTCAAAGGAACCCATGTCCGAAAGCTCAAAAACACGCTGTTCGTACTCGCCGTTATGGCACAGCACGCCATCGAGTGTCTGGAGCGACACGTTGCGGCCATACAGTGCATCGAGCACACGGACTGATTGCACGTTATGGAAAAAGTAGCGACCCGTACGCTCGTGGTAAATATCGTTGAGGAATCGCTCACCGGCATGGCCAAAGGGCGTGTGGCCCAAGTCGTGGCCCAGGCCAATCGCCTCGATCAGATCGCAATTGAGCCCCAGGGCGCGACCGATATCGCGCGCAATGCGGGAGACAAGCTGCACGTGCAAACCGCGGCGTGACAGATCGTCATTGCTACGGAAGCTAAAGACCTGCGTTTTACCTGCATAACGGGTGTACGCCGGAAGATGAAGTATCTTTTCGGTATCGCGCATAAACGCCGGACGCATAAGCGTGCCTTTGTCGGAGGCGCGATCAATACGACGAATGACCTGATCGTCGTTGCATCGATACGGGTTAACATAGCCCGAAGCACGATCGGTGGCAATGCGCTCGAAAAGTTCGGGCGACAACGCCGAGGGAATACGGTCCATGCGCGCCTTAATGACGGTCGTTTCTTGATTAGTTGCCATGGCATGCTCCTTAAGAAGGATGCGCAATCGGTTACAAAGTGCAGCCCACAACCTCGATTATGGCAAAAATCGGCACCAAAAACGGGAGCAATGGCAAGGAGCGCGATTTTGTGATGAGGCAGGAGAGGGCAAGGACCAGGAGCGCGGCGGCAAATGCCACGATGCCACCCATAGGGTCGAGCGTGCAAAGCGCGAAAAGTGCCTTAGCATCTCCCATGCCGATGCCCGGGATTTGGCGAAGACGACGCCAGAGGGACTCAGTCAGAACGAGAGCAAGATACACGATGACGGCAAGACCTGCGTGGTCAAGCGTTGTGTTCAAACCGAGGTCGAGCCAAACGCCCGCAAACGCCGCCACGGCGCACGCGCCAGCAAGCTCATTGGGAAACCGCCGCTCACGGGCATCAACCACCGCACCGGCAAAGACGCAGAACCAAAATGGGATGTAGAACATCGTGCACCTCCATGAGCAGCTGCTCAAAAGCAAAAACCACCACAAAGGTGCACCCCCTTTGCGGTGGTTCTGGTCGTGGTTACTTGGCGCCCTGCATGACCTCGTCGAGGGTAACGTTAACGGCGTGCTGCGTGGGCACCCAGTCGACCTTCAGGAACAGCGCGGCAACCGTGATGGGGATATAGCTGAACATAAAGATCGGGAAGGTAAACAGGTTGGTCACCAGGCGCCACTTTTGAGCGCAATGAATGTGCTTGTACTCAAAGATGGTCGTGAGCAGCGCCAGGATAAAAAAGGTCTGGTACATCATCACGAACGTCATGATAAGCGAGGCGGCACAAGCCTGCATCTCGACCTCGGTAGCCAAGAAACCATGCGAAAGGCCACCCACGATCAGGAATGTCGCATTGGCGAGCATGGAGATCAGGGACAGCAGCATGCCCGGAGCGATGGTCATAAACATGTCATATGCGGCAAAGCGATGATAGCGAAACGTCGACTTGACCAGATGCTTGCCGTAGGTAAAAAAGACCTGGTAGAAGCCCTTGGTCCAGCGCATGCGCTGTTTCCAGGACGCCTTAAACGTCACGGGCTGCTCGTCAAAAAACTCCGCCGGCGCATAACCGATGCGAATGCCGTGAATGGCGCAGAACGTGGTGAACTGGATGTCCTCGGTCAGTGTATGGAACTGCCAGCCGTGCATGCCCTCGATAACACTGGCGGAGATGAGGTAACCCGAACCCGAGACAGCGCAGGAAGTCTTGCAGATATTACGCGCGTTGTTGAGGAAGCGGGCCTCACGCAGATACCAGGTGGCGTTGGCAGACGAAATCCAAGAGCTGCCGAAGTTCTTGGAGTTACGATAGCTCGTGACCACGTGAAAGCCCTGGTCAAAGGCATCATTCATCTTGGAGACGTAATCGCGGGAGATAACGTTGTCGGCATCGAAGATAAAGTAGCCCTCAAACGTGTCGGGATACTCGTTGAGAATGCGATCGAAACCAAAGTCCATGACCCAGCTCTTGCCCTTGCGGGCCAGGTCATTGCGCTCGTAAACAATGGCACCGGCCTCGCGCGCGAGCTGCGCGGTGTTGTCGGTGCAGGCATCGGCGACCACGAAGACCTCGATAAGCTCGGACGGATAATCCTGGTCCTTGATAGAGCGAACAAGGTTGGCGATCACGGCCTCCTCGTTATGCGCCGCAATGAAGAAGGCATAGCGGTGGAGTTTTTTGGCCTTAGGGGGCGCGACCTCGCCACGAAGAGCGCCAATGACAAAGAAGACCACCTGGTACAGAAAGCAGACCGTGAGCAGCGTAACCACAATCTGGTTGAAGATCACGATGGGTGTGTTGGTTTGTAAAAAGGCGAGCATGCAGGCTCCCAGCAACGCGTTACGTAAACAACCGTATATCTTACCGCAGGCTTACCGAGTTCAAGAAACCACCTAATACTGGCTAGGCTTCGAGCAGGCCGAGCTGCGGTACGATTTCGTCGCCGGCAGCAGTGCGACCAAGCGAACGCGGGGCTAAGTCGTCGAGGACGGCGGCGAGATCCCACGGCAGCTCGTCGCGGCACTCAAGGCGCTCTCCCGTCACGGGATGATCGAACGCCACGCGCCAGGAATGGAGGAATTGCCTGGTCAGACCCTGATCGGCACGCGCATCGCACTTACCGTAGAGCGGATCGCCCACGCAGGCGTGGTTGATATGGCGCATGTGCACGCGAATCTGATGCGTGCGACCGGTAAACAGGTGACACTCAACGAGTGTGTAGCCGTCATCAAAGCGCGTGGAATCAAAGCGCTCAAGGACCTTAAAGGTCGTGATGGCCTGGCGCGCAAAAGGATCATCGGAAACCGCCATCTTGACACGGTCACGTGTAGAACGGGCAATGCCGGTGTTAATGGTGCCCTCATCCATGGCGATATGACCGTGAACGAGCGTAATGTAGCGGCGGTCGAGCGTGCGCGTACGGATAAGATTTTGGAGCGCGCGCTGGGTGTCGTCGTCCTTTGCCGCAAGCATAAGACCCGAGGTATCGCGATCCAAACGATGTACGATACCGGGGCGGTCCTCGCCCTGCACGGTGCCCAGATGGTCGATGCCGCAGTGGTAGACCAGGGCGTTCGCAAGCGTACCGCTCTCGTGGCCGTGAGCAGGATGGCACACCAGGCCGCGCTGCTTGGAGAGCACGATGAGGTAGTCGTCCTCATAGCGAATGTCGAGCGGGATGGCCTCGGGAATCACGTCGGTGGGATCGTGCGGCTCGGGCAAATCAACCGAAATACGGTCACCGGCTCGTACGGCGTACTTTTTGGACAGGCAGGTCTCACCATTGACCACTACGGCCCCACCCTCAATCAGATGTACGCAGGCAGAGCGTGTAGGGCAGCCGTCATTGGCGCCCAGATAGGCGTCAAGACGCTGACCAGCGGCATCGTCGGCAACAAGGATATGGATGTCGGCCATTAGCGCTCAGTCCTTTCGCGAATCTTGCGGGCACGCTCCCCACGTTGTTTAGCCTTGCGCTTGGCGCGGGCCTCGTCACGGGCGTTAAGCTCGGCGGTCGCATCGACCTCACGAGCCGCGGGGCTCAAGAACATGTAACCGAAGAGCGCCAGCACCACACCGACCGTAATGCCGATATCGGCCACATTGAAGACGGGGAAGTCGATGAAGGTGGTGGCAATAAAATCGGTCACGAAGCCAAAGGCCAAACGATCGATCGCGTTACCGATAGCACCACCCGCAACCATCGCCATGCCCACAACCTCAAGATGGGCGAGCTGAGGCGCACGGAACAAGTACACGGCAATAGCAATAATGACAGCCAACGCCAGCACGGCAAACGCGATGCCATGCCCCTCGCCCATGCTAAAGGCAGCACCGATATTGCAGACAAACATAAAGTCGACGACACCGGGGATGACGGTCACATGCAAAGCGTCGCCCACGGCGCGAACCGCAAGCTTGGTCAGCTGGTCAACAAGCAGCACAGCCAGCGCTACCCCACCAGCAACACCCAACCGCCAACGCAAAGGCGGCGTCATACCCCCAGTACGACCCAAATCAATCCCCTACCCTCAAAACAATCGAATTACGTTTAACGCAAAGCAATATCTTATATTGACCAGCAACGAAATAGCCGATGATTCATTACCGACAGCGAAAACCCGCCAGAGCGAGCAAGGTGCCTTGAAACGAGGCGGCATTGA
>UREM01000042.1 GCA_900546775.1 uncultured Collinsella sp.
CCGACTTTATGATGCTGGGCCGCTACTTCGCCCGCTTTGACGAGAGCCCGACCGAGCGCGTCAACGTCAACGGTCAGTACATGAAGGAGTACTGGGGCGAGGGTTCTGCGCGTGCCCGCAACTGGCAGCGCTACGACCTGGGCGGCGCCGCGAAGCTCAGCTTCGTCGAGGGCGTCGATTCCTACGTTCCCTACGCCGGCTCCCTCAAGGACGGCGTTGGCGGCACGCTCTACAAGGTCAAGTCCACGATGTGCAACTGCGGCGCCCTCTCGATCCCCGAGCTCCAGGAAAAGGCACGTCTGACCTTGGTCTCCTCGACCTCGATCGTCGAAGGCGGAGCCCACGACGTCGTAGTCAAGGACTCCCAACAGAGCGTAACGTATCGATAAGATAAGACCTGCACATAAAGGTTGAGCCTCAACCACGTTATTTAGATAAAGCGAGATGCCTGCAAGTCGCAGGCATCTCGCTTGTCGTATTTGCTATTATCAGTCGAGTCAACCTTAGGGTCGGGCGGCTTAGCTTTGTTCGCTACAAGTTCCGCACGCAAAGAAGAGCACTAAATGTGCTCTTCGTCTTGCGCAGGACTGTTCGCAGTAGCGAATAAAGCTAAGCCGACCGACCCCAGCTAAGATTAAAGGAGCTGATATGTGCGATTGCACAGATCATAAGGACGAGATCCCTGTCTACGACGCGCAGGCCATTGAGTCCAGGTGGATGAAGGTGTGGGACGACGAGAACCTCTTTGCCGTCGACACCGACGCCACCAAGCCCAAGAAGTATGTGCTCGAGATGTTCCCGTATCCGTCGGGCGACCTACACATGGGCCACGCGCGCAACTACACCATCGGCGATGCCATGGCCCGTCAGGCCCGCATGCGCGGCTTTGACGTGCTGCACCCCATCGGCTTTGACGCCTTTGGCCTGCCCGCTGAGAACGCCGCCATCAAGCACAACACGCAGGCTGCCGCCTGGACGTATAAGAACATGGACCAGGCGCTCGCCACGATGAGGCGCATGGGCTTCTCCTACGATCTGGATCGTACCGTTAAGACCTGTAGCCCCGACTACTATCGCTGGGGTCAGTGGATCTTTGAAAAGATGTGGGAAAAGGGTCTGGTCTACCGCAAGAAGAACCCGGTCAACTGGTGCCCCACCTGCAAGACCGTTTTGGCCAACGAGCAGGTAACCGAGGGCAAGTGCTGGCGTTGCGGCACCGAGCCCGAGAAGCGTGACCTCGAGCAGTGGTACTACAAGATCACCGACTACTCCCAGGAGCTGCTCGATGACCTGGAGAAGCTCCCCGGCTGGCCCGAGCGCGTCAAGCAGATGCAGGCCAACTGGATCGGCCGCTCCGAGGGCGCCGAGGTCGACTTTACCCTGTGCGACACCGATGGCGAGCCCATCGAGGGCGACGAGGGTAAGATCACCGTCTTCACCACGCGCGCCGACACGCTCTTTGGCGTTTCCTTCTTTGTCCTGTCTCCCGAGTACGTGCGCCTGCACGAGCTCGTCGAGGGCACTCAGTACGAGGAGGCCGTCACCAAGATCGTCGAGGACTCCAAGCATATCTCTGCCGTCGAGCGCGCCCAGGGCACCCTCGAGAAGCACGGCGCCTTTACGGGCCGCTACGTGGTAAACCCCGTCAACGGCGAGAAGATCCCCGTGTGGGTTGCTGACTATGTCGTTGCCGACTACGGCACCGGTGCCGTCATGGCCGTTCCCTGCGGCGACCAGCGCGACTTTGAGTTCGCCCGCAAGTACGACCTGCCTATCGTGCCGATCATCCTGGACGATGAGGATCGCGCTGCCGTCGAGGCTAGCGGCGAGACCATCGACACCTTCCATGCCGAGAACGTCGACTGGGATTGCGCCCACGCTGCCGAGGGCACGCTCGTCCAGTCGGGCAAGTACACCGGCATGCGCGGCGGCAAGCACTCTGAGGGCGAGGCTGCCATCGTGGCCGACCTCGAGGCCATGGGCTGCGGCCGTCGCAAGGTCGAGTTCCGCCTGCGCGACTGGCTCATCAGCCGTCAGCGTTACTGGGGCAACCCCATCCCGGCCATCCACTGCGAGCACTGCGGCATCGTGCCCGTGCCCGAGGACCAGCTGCCGGTGACGCTGCCCGAGAACCTGGACCTGGGTGCCGGCGAGACCCTCGCCGAGTGCAAGGAGTTCTACGAGACCACCTGCCCGGTCTGTGGTCGCCCGGCCAAGCGCGAGACCGATACCATGGACACCTTCACCTGCTCCAGCTGGTATTACCTGCGCTATACCGACCCGCACAACACCGAGCTGCCCTTCTCCCGTGAGGCCGCCGATCGTTGGATGCCCGTCGATAACTACATCGGCGGCATCGAGCACGCCATTTTGCACCTGCTCTACAGTCGCTTCTTTACCAAGGCGCTGCGCGACCTGGGCCTGCTGAGCGTTGACGAGCCCTTTACCAACCTGCTGTGCCAGGGCATGGTCAAGGACGAGAACGGCGACACCATGTCCAAGTCCAAGGGCAACGTCGTGCCCCCGAGTTCAGTCATTGAGCCCTACGGTGCCGACACCATGCGTCTGGCGATCCTGTTTATCGCCCCGCCCGAGAAGGACTTCGACTGGGATCCCAAGGCCGTCGAGGGCGCTAACCGCTTCATTAAGCGCGCCTGGCGTATCGTGTGGCAGCTCGTCCAGTCCGGCGACGCCAACGTGGCCTTTGACAAGTCCGCGCTCGACGAGACAGCGATGAAGCTCTACCGCGAGCGCCATCGCACCATCGCCAAGTGCACCGAGGACTTCGATCGTGGCCAGTTCAACACCGCCATCTCGGCCGTCATGGAGCTCGTCAACGCGGCGAGCGCCTACCTCAACGCCACCGAGGGTGCCGCCCGCGACAAGGCGCTGTGCTACGGCGTGGCTAAGGATATCGTGAGCGTCCTTGCCCCCATCTGCCCGTTCTGGGCCGACGAATTGTGGCACGAGGCCCTCGGCTGCGAGGGCAACGCCTACACCGCCGCCTGGCCCGAGTTCGACCTGGCCGAGTCCATCGAGGATACGGTGCAGATCGTCGTCCAGGTGCTCGGCAAGGTCCGTGGCCGCATCGACGTCGCCCGCGACGCCTCCAACGAGGAGATGCAGGCTGCCGCCGAGGCCGCCGTCGCCAAGTGGCTCGAGGGCAAGACGATCGTCAAGGCCATCTGCGTGCCCGGCAAGCTGGTCAACCTGGTGGTCAAATAGGCTCTGCGTGTAAAGCTGACATGCAATAAACGAGGGACGGTCCGGTTGGGTCGTCCCTCGTTTTGTTTTGCCTGCCCAAAGCGCCCGCGGTCAATTGTTCTATTCTTGTGGAGAACCTGTGCGCACGCTGACCTGCAGATTCGTACTGTGCTTGCGCGTTTCCGCAGCTATTGGTATAGTTTGCTTGCAAATGAAGTTGTATTGAAAGAAGTGGGGTTTCGGCCCCGCTTCTTTTTTGTATGGATGGAGGTGCCGCAATGGTCAAGACCAAGACCGAGCAGGCGATCATCGACGCGCTCGAGGCCGTCGCTCCCCAGCACGATGTCGACATCGTCGACGTCGAGCTCGTGGGCGCCACCAAGGCCCCCTGCGTGCGCGTGCGTATCGAGGGTGCTGAGGGTCAGAGCCTGTCGCTCAACGACGTCACGGCCAACACCAAATGGGTCGGCGATGTAATCGAGGAGCTCGACCCCATCTCTTCGAGCTATACGCTCGAGGTGTCGAGCCCGGGCATGGCGCGCCCGCTGCGCCGTCCGCGCGACTTTGCCCGCTTTGTGGGCGAGAATTGTGAGCTCACCTCCACCGCCACCGAGGGCCGTCGCAAGTACGCCGGCAAGATTGCCGCTGCGACCGAGACCGACGTGACCCTCGAGCTCGAGGACGGCGAGTCCGTCACCCTCGATTTCTCTGATGTTAAAAAGTGCAAGTTGAAGCCCACCTACGACTTCAAGCCCGCGAAGGAAGGAAAGTAAGATGGCAGCATCCGACATGATGTCCGCCCTGATGGAGCTTTGCCAGGAGAAGCACATCGACCAGCTCTACCTGATCGACCGCCTGGAGCAGTCGCTCGCCAAGAGCTATGCCGAGATCCTGCATCTTGAGTGGGGCGCCAAGGTGACCATCGACCGCACCACCGGCAAGATCTACGTCTACCGCCTGGAGCCGATCGACGATTCCATGGACGAGGAGGGCAACTTCACCGAGTTCGAGGAGATCGACGTCACCCCCAAGAACACGAGCCGCATCGCTGCCCAGCACGCCAAGGCCGAGATCAACGCCATCGTGCGCAACTCCGCCCGCGAGCAGATCTACGAGGAGTTCTCCGGCCGCATCGGTGACCTCATCAGCGGTACCGTGCTGCAATCCACGCCCGACTTCACGATCGTCAAGATTCGCGAGGGCGTCGAGGCCGAGCTTCCGCACTTCGATCAGCGCCGTTACGAGAACGAGCGCAACGAGCGTCCGATGGGCGAGCGCTACCTGCACAACCAGCACATCAGGGCCGTGATCATCGACGTTCGCGACCCCAACTCCAACCTGCAGCCGGTTCGTGGCGAGCACAGCCGTCCGCCGATTGTCATCTCCCGTACCCACCCCGAGCTCATGCGTCGTCTGTTTGAGCAGGAGGTGCCCGAGATCTATGAGGGCACCGTCCAGATCAAGTCGATCGCCCGCGAGCCCGGCCAGCGTTCCAAGGTCGCCGTCCACTCCCTCGACGACCGTCTGGATCCCGTGGGCGCCTGCGTCGGCCCCAAGGGCAGCCGTGTTCGCGCTGTCGTGGGCGAGCTCCGTGGCGAGCGCGTCGACGTCATCCTGTGGGATGCCGATCCTGCCGTCTACGTCGCCAACGCCCTGTCGCCCGCTAAGGTCACCCGCGTCCTCATCGACGAGGAGAAGGCCTACGCCGGCGTCATCGTGCCCGACGACCAGCTGTCCCTCGCCATCGGCAAGGAGGGCCAGAACGCCCGCCTCGCCGCGCGCCTGACCGGCTGGCACATTGACATCAAGTCCGAGACGCTTGCCGCCGACATCCTCAAGAACGTTCCCGTTCACGAGGAGCCCGCCGCCGACCTGATCGGTGACGAGGAGGACGAGGACGTCCGCCGCTGCGAGTACGTGTCCGAGGACGGCATCCAGTGCCGCAACCAGGCCCGTCCCGGCTCCCGTTTCTGCGGTGTCCACGACACCGACGCCTTCGATGATGCGGAGGACCTGATCTAGCGCGCGGTCGCGCCGGGTGGGTCCCGGCGCGTCTCCCACGCTCGTTCAGTCTCTAGGCACCCAAGGTGCCAGAAAGGGTAGGTGAAGTCATATGGCAAAAGTCCGTGTGTCCACCCTGGCCAAAGAGTTCGGCATGACCTCCAAGGAACTGATGGGTCATCTCGCCGATATGAAGATTCCTGCTAAGTCCGCTTCCTCCACCTTGGAGGACGCCTATGTCGCCATGGTCCGCAAGCAGCTCGCCTCGGTGATCGAGGCCCGCGCTCAGGAAGTCGAGGCCGCCAAGCAGGCCGAGGAGCAGGCAGCTGCCGCCGAGGAAGCCGCCCGCGCCGCCGAGGCCGAGCGCGAGCGCATCGCCGCCGAGAAGGCACGCGAGGAGGAGCGCCGCCAGTTTGCCGCAGCCCAGGCTGCCGAGGAGGCTGCCCGCGCCGAGGCCGAGGCCAAGAAGAAGGCCGAGCAGGAGCGCCTTGCTCGCGAGAAGGAGGAAGCTGCCCGCGAGGCCCAGCGCCGCGCCGTTCCCGCTTCCGACTCCGGTTCGCGCTTCCGTTCGCTGCTCGACCAGATCGCCGCACAGGAGACCGTGCTCAAGGAGAAGAAGGACGCCGAGGACAAGGCCAAAGCTGAGCGCGCCGCCGAGCGCGGTAACCGTCGTGGCGGCAACAACGACCGCCGCGGTGGCCGTCGTAACGATCGCAACGCCTCTGACAACAACTCCGAGCGCAACGCCTCCGAGAGCCGTCCGCACAGCCATCGCACCAACGCCAGCAACAACGTCGCTGCCGGCATGGACTTCCCCAACCCCGATAAGCAGGGCAAGGGCAAGAAGCGCAAGGGCGGTCACAACAACGAAGAGGACCACTATAGCCGCATGGCTCGCGAGGCCGAGGAGTATAGCCGCGAGAAGGTACTCGAGGAGGCTCGTGCTGCCGTCGAGGAGGCCTCTCGCGAGTCCACCGGTCGCCGCAAGAAGCGCAAGGAGAAGCGCGAGCGCGAGGCTGCCAAGGCTCAGGAGGAGCGCAAGATAGAGGAGGCGCTGGCCCAGGGCGTGAACCCCGAGGAGCTCGACGCCATCAAGGTCTCCCAGGGCGTTACCGTCCAGGAGCTCGCCGAGGCGCTCGACGTTCCGGCCAACGACATCATCAAGCGCCTGTTCCTACTGGGTACGCCGCTCACCATGACGCAGTCCATGTCCGATGACCTTGTCGAGCTCGTTGCCGACGACCTGGGTCGTCAGATCAAGATCATCACCCCCGAGGAGGAGAACACCTTCTCGTTCTACGACGATCCCGCCGACCTTAAGCCGCGCGCCCCGGTCGTCACCGTCATGGGCCACGTCGACCACGGCAAGACGAGCCTCCTCGACGCCATCCGTCACACCGGCGTCGCTGCCGGCGAGGCGGGCGGCATTACCCAGGCAATCGGCGCTTCGCAGGTTATGATCAACGACCGCAAGATCACCTTCATCGATACCCCGGGCCATGCCACCTTTACGGCCATGCGTGCCCGTGGTGCCAAGGTGACCGATATCGTCATTCTGATCGTGGCTGCCGACGACGGCGTCATGCCCCAGACCGTCGAGTCGATCAACCACGCCAAGGCCGCCGGCGTACCCATCGTCGTCGCCGTCAACAAGATCGATAAGCCGGGCGCCAACCCCGACCGCGTGCGCCAGGAGCTCACCGAGTACGGTGTCATCCCCGAGGAGTGGGGCGGACAGAACATGTTCGTCAACATTTCGGCCAAGCAGAAGATCGGTATCGACGATCTGCTCGAGACCGTGCTGCTTCAGGCCGATGTACTCGAGCTCAAGGCCAACCCGGACACCTTTGCCTCCGGCAACGTCCTTGAGGCCAAGCTCGACAAGGGCCGCGGCTCGGTCGCTACCGTGCTCGTGACCCGCGGTACCCTGCACGTGGGCGATACGCTGGTCGCCGGCCTCACCTACGGCCGCGTCCGCGCCATGCTCGACCCCAAGGGCCGCACCGTCACCGAGGCCGGTCCCTCCGACGCCGTCGAGATCCTGGGCCTGCAGTCCGTGCCCAACGCCGGTGACGAGTTCCGCGTGTTCGAGGACGAGCGCGAGGCTCGCGCCCTTGCCGACGAGCGTTCGCTCAAGGCCCGTATCGAGGAGCAGAGCCGCGTCAAGCACGTCACGCTCGAGAACCTCTTCGAGACCATTGCAGACGCCGAGGTCAAGGAGCTCAACCTGATCATCAAGGCCGACGTCCAGGGTTCCATCGAGGCCCTTCAGGATTCGCTCGACAAGATGGATCAGTCCGAGGTTCGTATCAACACGATCCACTCCGCCGTTGGTGCCATCAACGAGACCGACGTCGTCCTGGCCGACGCCTCCAACGCCATCATCATCGGCTTTGGTGTCCGTCCCGACGGTAAGGCCCGCTCCGCTGCCGAGCGCGAGGGCGTCGAGATCCGTTGCTACGACGTCATCTACAAGTGCCTCGAGGAACTCGACGCTGCCCGTATCGGCATGCTTAAGCCCACCGAGGTCGAGGTCTCCACGGGTACCGCGACCGTCCTGGACACCTTCAAGGTGCCCAAAGTCGGTATCGCCGCCGGTGTCCGTGTCGAAGAGGGCGAGATCGCCGCGACCGATTCCGTGCGTCTGGTGCGCGACGGCATCGTGGTCTTCAACGGCAAGATCGCCTCGATGCGCCACTACAAGGACGAGGCCAAGAGCCTCAAGAGCGGTTCCGAGGGCGGCATTGGCCTGGAGAACTTCCAGGACATCAAGCCCGGCGACCAGATCGAGGGTTACCGCATCGACCAGGTTGCCCGTACCGAGTAGGGGGTGGCGCTATGAAGCAAACGCAGGCAACCCGTCGTCTGGGCGAGCAGCTTCGCGAGAAGCTCGGTTATATCCTGCTCTTTGAGGTTTCCGATCCGCGTCTTGACCTGGTTACTTTGACCGCGGTCGAGGTCGCGGTGGACCGTTCGTTCGCGCGTGTGTTCGTGTCGTGCGATGCGAGCCGCTACGACGAGGTCATGGAGGCGCTCGCAAGCGCTAAGGGCCGTATTCGCAGCCTGTTGGCTCGCTCGCTCGATTGGCGTGTCACGCCCGAGCTCGATTTTCGCATCGATCGTTCGACCGATGAGGCCGAGCGCATCACGCGTGCGCTGGAAAACGTTCCCGCCACGCTTGCGATCGAAAAGGACGAGGACGGCTATCCGATAGCGGATGCCGCCCAGGAGGCAGCTTTAGATGACTAATTCCGCCGACCTCGCCTCGTGCGAGTCTGCAGATATTCAGCGACGCATCCTCGAGCTCATCGAGGGTGCGTCCTCCATTGCGATTTCGGGACATACTTCTCCCGATGGCGATGCCTTGGGCTCCGTGTTGGGTCTGGGCCTTTCGCTCATGAAGTTTTTCCCCAACAAGGACATTGCGCTGCTGCTGGCAGACGATGATCCGGTTCCGCGCATCTACCGCTTTATGGAAGGCTCCGATCGCCTGGTACCGGCATCTGCGTATACCGGCAATCCGGACCTGTTCATCTCGGTGGACGTGCCGGTCGTCGAGCGTCTCAATAATTCCGCCGAGGTGCTCCGCCGCTCGTCGCATGTGGTGTGCTTCGATCACCACCCGGCGCGCGAGGAATTTGCCGAGCTGAGCCTGAGGTGCGTCGATGCCGCGGCCTGTGCCATGATCATCGACCGCTTTTTGGACAATTGTGGCATTGTGGCTCGCGATGGTGTCGCGACCTGCTTGCTGTGCGGCCTGGTGACCGATACCGGTCGTTTTCAGTATCAAAACGCCGATGCCGCCGCGTTCCATGCCGCCTCGCGCCTGGTCGCTCACGGTGCCGATCCGGCGCGCGTTGCGCTCGAGGTCTACCAGAGCATGCGCGTAGAGTTCTTGCATCTTAAGTCCATCGTTATGGGCCGCATCAAGACCGTGGCGCACGGTCGCGTGGCATATAGTTATGCGTATCAGAGCGACCTCGAGGCCTGCGGCGTCACTTCGGACGAGTGCGATGGCCTGGTCGATGTGGTGCGTTCGGTGATGGGCGTTGAGGTCTGTCTGTTCCTAAAGGGCATCGACGGCGATACCAGGGTGCGCGGCAACCTGCGCTCCAAGGGCGACCTCAATGTTTCCGAGATCGCTGCTGCTTTTGGCGGTGGCGGGCATCCCGCGGCCGCTGGTTTCTCTAACAACGGAACGATTCTCGAGACGCTCACCGCGGCACTCCCCATGCTGGCCGAGCTGGTAGGGGAGGATCCCGCTACGGTGACCGTCGAGCTCTAACATTTTGGATGGTACATGGCTCGTCGTACGCCTTCTCAACTTAATATGCTGCTCGCCGTCGATAAGCCGGTGGGCTGTACGTCCCACGATGTGGTATCGCAGTGCCGACGCGCCCTCCATGAGCGACGCGTCGGCCATGCCGGCACGCTCGACCCCATGGCATCGGGTGTCATGGTGGTGGGTGTGGGCCAGGCCACCCGTCTGCTGGGCATGCTCACGCTCGATACCAAAAGCTATGTCGCCGACATCTCGTTTGGCGCCGAGACCAATACCGATGATGCGGAGGGCGAGGCGGTCCGCACGGTGGCTGTTGCCAACGAGCTCCGCGATCCTGCCTATGCCCGTGAGCGCCTGGCCGCTATGCTGGGTCCGCAGATGCAGGTGCCGCCGGCGTTTTCGGCTATCTCGGTCAATGGCGTTCGCGCCTACAAGTCTGCTCGCGAGGGCAATGCGGTGGACCTACCTCCGCGCCCCGTCGAGGTCTATGCCGCCGACCTGATCGCCGTGGGCGGCGAAGGTGATACGTGTGTGTGGACCGTGGCGTTCTCGGTGAGCAAGGGCACCTATATCCGTGCGCTCGCTCGCGACTTGGGCCGCGCCTGCGAGAGCGCCGCGCACATTTCCGCGCTGCGCCGCACGGCCTCCGGTGTTGTTTCCATTGGCGCCTGTCATGCGGTCGAGGAGCTTTCTCCCGAGTCCGGGCCTGGCTTTGCCCTGGATCCCATTGCGGCCCTGGGCGCCACGCGTGTTGACTTGCCGGGCAATCTTGCCGAAGACCTGCTCTGCGGCCGACGCATTCCCGTTGAGCGTGCGCTTGCCGATTTCGATGCTTCGAAAGCGCCGTTTGCGCTGGTGCTCGATGGGGGACTCAAGGCGCTCGCCCGCATCGAGGGTGGCCGCTTTGTCATGGAGCACGTGTTTCCGCAGGCAATCGGCGGTGTTCGATGATGTTGTCCGCTCGCGAGCTTGCGCGTATCTTTTTTGAAGGCGAGTCGGACGAGGCTCGCATCGTCACTGCCGATGCGTTTGATGAGTGCGAGCACTTGGGTGCTGCCTCGATCGCCATTGGCGTGTTCGATGGCGTGCATCGGGGACATCACGAACTGATCGACGCGGTCGTTCGCGATGCGCGTGGCCACGGCTGCAAGGCGGTCGTGGTCACTTTCGATCCCGATCCGGACGTTGTGGTGAGCCCCTCGCCCGCTCAAAAACTGATGACGACGGCCGACCGCCTGCATGCCCTGGCTCAAACCGGGGTCGATGTGGTGGTGGCCGTTCCCTTTACGCCCGCCGTGGCGGCACTCGACCATGTCGGGTTTCTGGCGCTGTTGTCGCGCGTTATCGACATTCGCTCCATTCGTGTAGGTAGCGATTTTAGGCTCGGCCGCGGCGGCGCTTCGGGCGTTGCCGAGATACGCGCCTGGGGCTCTGAGCGTGGGGTTGACGTTTACGGTCACGATCTGCTCTGCGTTAACGGGCAGACCATCTGCGCCACGCGCATTCGCCATGAGCTGGGTCAGGGTCATGTGGAGCTGGCTGCCGAGCTGCTCGGTCGTCCGTACATGCTGCGAGGTGTTGTGGCGGCTGGCCGTCACGAGGGCTCCGACATGGGTTTTCCCACGGCAAACATCCAGGTGCCCGAGGGCATCCAAGTTCCTGCCGATGGCGTCTACGAGGGCCTGGTGCTGGTCGACGATACCGTGTGGCCTGCCGCCGTCAATGTGGGTCTGCCGCCGACGTATGCCGATGATGCCGCCTCGGCGCATCTTGAGGCCAATTTGATCGGGTATGCGGGCGACTTGTATGGCGCTTCTGTGTCGCTGGCGTTTACGCGCTGGCTGCGTCCGTCTCGCGTGTTCGACTCCCTGGACGAGTTGATCGCGACCGTCGAGGGTAATATCGACGATATCCGTCATAACTTGGGTGAGCAAGGGGTGAGTATCCGTGATTAGCGATGAGGAAAAAGATCAGGTACGCGCGGCGTCGGACCTGGTTGCCATCGTGCAGGAAACGGTTGAGCTCAAGCCCCGCGGCCATGAGTTTTGGGGCTGCTGCCCGTTTCATGGCGAAAAGACCCCATCGTTTCACATTATCCCTGCTACGCAGGTGTGGCACTGCTTTGGCTGCGGCGAGGGCGGCGACGTCTTTACCTATATCATGAAGCGCGAGAACCTGAGTTTTCCCGAGTCGATCCGCTATTTGGCCGATCGTGCGGGCATTGAACTGCACGATACCGGTGCGCAGCGCGATCGCGGCACCAAGCGTGCCCGCATCTATGACCTGTGCGCCGAGACGGCTCAGTTCTACCACACCATGCTTATGCGCGGTAAGGACAGCCGTCCGCGCGAGTACTTTGCCAGTCGTGGCATGGGCGGAGATGTCTGTCGCCGCTACTGCCTGGGCTTTGCACCGGGTCGCAACGCGCTGGTTTCGCATCTGTCGCAGGCGGGCTTTACCCCGCAGGAGATGATTGACGCCAATGTGGCCGTGAGCCGTGGGCGCGGACAGCTTGCCGACCGTTTTTACGACCGTGTGATGTTTCCCATCTTTGATGAGCAAGGTCACAATATCGCCTTTGGCGGGCGCATCATGGGCGATGGTCAGCCAAAGTACCTCAACACCGCCGAGACGAGCGTGTTTCATAAAAAACGAAACCTCTACGGCTTTAACTGGGCCAAGGAGTTTATCGTCGCGCAGGATACCGCCATCGTGGTGGAGGGATATACCGACTGCATCGCCTGCTGGGAGGCAGGGATCAAAAACGTCGTCGCTACGCTGGGCACAGCACTCACGGAACATCACGTTAAGACACTCACCCGTTTTGCCAAGCGCATTGTCTATATGTTCGATGGCGACGCCGCCGGTCAAAAGGCCGCTCGCCGCGCGATTCAGTTTATCGAGCAGGATTCGATGGACCTGCGCTGCGTGGTGCTGCCCGACGGCAACGACCCCATGGAGTTCATCACGGCGCATGGCGGCCAGGAGCTTCAGGCGCGCATCGATGCCGCCGAGCCCCTCATGGACTTTGTCTACCGTTCGCTGCAGGAGTCGAGCGACATTACCACACCGGGCGGTCGTGCCAAGGCGCTCGAGGATGCGCTGACGCTCATCTATCCGCTGCGCGACAGCTATATGATCGACACATACTTTATCCAGATTGCCGATCTGCTGGGTTTGGATCTGGAGACGGTTCGCGCGAGTTCGGGTCGCGTGTTTCGCGATGTCGCCAAGCGTGAGGATGCCGAGCGACGTCGTGAGCAGAACTATGAGCGCCAGCGAGCACAGGCTGAGCGGTCCGGCGGGACGGGCAGTCGGGCGTCGAGTTCTCGCGATGCCGGTCGTGACGCTTGGACATCGGGCGCGACGCCGCCGGTGTCCGCGCCGGTCGAAGAAGAGCCGTATGACTACGTCCCGCTCGATGCCTACGGTGCCGCGCCCGTGGAGGTCGTCGACGACCTGCCGCCGATCGATGTGCCTGATGGTATGGGTGCTGTGCCTGTGACTGATGGTTCGGGCGCTCCGGCTGCGGCGGCGCCGATGGTTCTTACTGATCTTGAGCGCAAGTCCTTGGCAGGGGAGCGCGAGCTGTTGACGATGCTCACGAGCTACCCCGACCTGTTCCGCACGTATGCCGACCGTATCTGCTCCATCGAGTGGGTGGATCCGCGCCACGAGTCCATCGCGTGGGCCGTGCTGGCGACGCCGCCGGGAACCGATCCTGCAGCCTGCATGGATGCGGCGCGCTCGGTGTGTCCCGAGGCGGCAACGCTTGTGAGTGCCGGGCGTATCTCGGCGACGAGTAAGCACCCCACCGAGACGAACATCGTGTTCATGCTTGATACGCTCGAACTCTACACCATCAAGCGCCGCATGCGTGCCGCACAGGCCAAGCTGCGCCAGGACCGTTCGCTCGATGATGAGGCCCGTCGCGCGCTGACCGTGCAGGCCGCGCAGGATTCGCAGCGTCAACGCGAGCTGCAAAAGTCGATCGGCGGCGTGGCGGACCCGTTCCGTTTGATCGGTCTGGAGGCCGCAGGCACCGAACAGGCCTAGATGTTGTGGTCAACCAGCGTATTCTCGCCTATATCCAGTCCTCTTTTGGGTATAGACGCCTATGTGTGTGCTAAAGTATTGAGTCCTGTGGACTATGAAGGGAGAATCTGTGCCAAAAAAGACTGAGAGCACGGGTACTGGGCTGGAATCCTACGTTGCAAAGCTCATGGGCAACGGCTCAAACAGGACTTCGGTAACCGAGGACGAGATTCAGGTCGCCCTGAAGGATATCGATGTTTCTGACGAGCAGCTCACCGCGGTGTATTCCGCGCTGCGCAACAGCGGCATCCAGATTATCTCCGCGAGCGGTAACGACGACGCCCCCATGGACGTCGACGATGACGATAACGATACCGATACCGACGATTTCGATGACGACGACGAGCACGATTCCGGCTCGCTCGACGATCACGAGCTCAAGATGGCCCGTCAGGCCGATGCCGAGATGGGTTCTTCCAAGAGCAAGAAGAAGCGCACCGTGCGCACGTCCCGTTCACGCTCCCGCGTGCGTGGCATCGATGCCTCCACGGTGATGCTGACCGGCGATCCGGTTCGTATGTACCTCAAAGAGATCGGCAAGGTCGACCTGCTGACCGCCTCCGAAGAGGTCGATCTGGCCATGAAGATCGAGGCCGGTCTTGAGGCCACCGAGAAACTCGAGGCCGCCGATGCCGGTGAGCTCGAGCTCACGCGTGCCGAGATGCGTCGTCTTACGCGCATTGAGAACGTGGGCCTCGAAGCCAAGCAGGCACTCATCAGCGCAAACCTGCGTCTGGTTGTCTCCATCGCCAAGCGCTATGTCGGTCGCGGCATGCTGTTTCTTGACCTGATCCAGGAGGGCAACCTCGGTCTGATTCGCGCCGTCGAGAAGTTCGACTACCAGAAGGGCTTCAAGTTCTCCACGTACGCCACGTGGTGGATCCGTCAGGCTATTACGCGTGCTATCGCCGACCAGGCCCGTACCATCCGTATTCCCGTGCACATGGTCGAGACCATCAACAAGCTCGTCCGTGTGCAGCGACAGCTCCTTCAGGACCTGGGCCGCGACCCGACCCCCGAGGAGATCGGTGCCGAGATGGACATGAGCGCCGACCGCGTCCGCGAGATCCAGAAGATCTCGCAGGAGCCCGTGTCGCTCGAGACCCCCATCGGCGAGGAAGAGGATTCCCAGCTGGGCGACTTCATCGAGGACTCCCAGGCAATCGTTCCGCCCGATGCCGCCAGCTTCTCCATGCTGCAGGAGCAGCTCACTCAGGTGCTCGACTCGCTTGCCGATCGTGAGCGCAAGGTTATCGAGCTGCGCTTTGGCCTTGTCGACGGACATCCCCGTACGCTCGAGGAAGTCGGCCGCGAGTTTGGCGTCACGCGCGAGCGTATCCGCCAGATCGAGTCCAAGACCTTGGCCAAGCTCCGCCACCCCAGCCGCTCGAGCAAGCTGAAGGACTATATCGAAAGCTAGTCAAGCAAGAAGCGCCCTCAAGCACATCCGCCTGGGGGCGCTTTCATGTAGTCATTGGGGACGTTCTTGAATGACTAGTCATTCAAGAACGTCCCCAATGACT
>UREM01000043.1 GCA_900546775.1 uncultured Collinsella sp.
CGTGGGTAGGTGAGCTTGATTTCGGCTAAGCTCGCGAGCAGCCCCGATACCAGCGCGCCAATAAACGCTGCCGCCTCGGGAGGCATACCTACGCTCAGGCCCAGGAAGGGAAACAGCGCCGGCGCATCGACGAGCGTAAGGCGCAAGGTATTGGACACGGCGCCGATCAGCCCAGCTGCCGCGGCCATCTTTACCGGGCTGTTGAACATCACCGAGAAGCCGAATACGCCAACGAAGCTCATCACCACGCGCAGGAGCGTAAGGGCAAGCGGCGAAAGGCCGAGCGGAGCAAAATCATCCGGTGCCAGCCCCACACACTCGGCAACCATCCAGCCCACAAGGGTCGCCATCACAATAATCGACACGGCATACGAAAGACGCTCAATGCCGCTTCGCATATCGAGCTTAGCGATGTCGAGGCCTGCCGTAATGAGGGGAAAGCCGGGAATCACAAAGAGCATGGCGCCGATATAGCCTTCTTGGTGCGACATTGCCCCCGGTATGACCTGTCCAAGACCGAGCAATGCCAGCAGATACGAGACGCAAGCGAGTGCAACGCCGATCGTCAGCGCGCCAAACTGGCCAAGGCCCTGCTTGAGAATATGGGAACGAGCAAAGTTGCCGACACCAGCGCCCACAAATGCACAAGCCATCTCGATAGGGCCGCCGCCGAGCAAAAAGACAAAGGCGCCACAAGCACAGGCCGCCGCAAGGCCCTGTTGCCAGGGAGTGTAATCGGGTTTTGAACTCTCAACGGTCTTGAGCATCTCGTGGTACTCATGCACGGTAAACCGGCGCCCGTAAACCTCGATTTCCTTTAAGAAGCTCTCCATCATCCAAATGCGATGAGTATTGACTCCCGTTGTGGGTAGGCTGACGACCTCGTTAAAGCAGTGGCCGCCTTCGATGCAGGTGCACTCAAACGACAGGAGACTCAGGTCGACGTGAATCGTGACGCCGAGTACGGCAGCAACACGATTCATGGTATCGCGCACGCGCCAGGCACCTGTTCCGCTTGCCAGCATAAGCATGCCGGTGCGGCAGATGATGGATGATTTATCGGTGAGCGGCGCATCGACGGCAAGCTCATCGCCTGCCGTCACGATCTGGCGCCAGTCGGTTTTCATATGGAGGGCGCCGGCACGGACACCGTGGTGCATGGGGACTCTTGAGAGCAACGAATCATGGTGCGAAGGCTGTGGGGGTTTCGTCGATTCATCCTCAACCTCATCAGCCTCTTCATCGACCAGATCAAAGGAATCAAGCGGCGCTGGCTCGCGACGATCGATTAGCTCCTCATCCTCATCGTCAAAGTAATTGAACTGATCGAGCATGTCCTCTTCGATTGCACGCTCGCTCGCGTCGTCCATATAGACGCTCCCTTCCTACCGACTAACCCCCATCCTAGGCAGCGACGGCTAAAGGAAACATAAAAGAGACGGCTGCCATGCGAGCCATGTGCTCAATAGCCGTTGGGTAGTCGTTTAAGAACGTCCCCAATGACTATTGACGGCCAAGGCAACGCCGATGTATTGGCAACGTCAGCGAGCGGGTCGCATTTGAGACAAGGTGACGTGAAACGAAAGGGCGCTGACCTTCTGGTCGCGCCCTTGAAATTGAACGTCAGATTGTCCAAATGCGGCCCGCGCAGCGTCGGCCGGTCCGCCGTTCGGTAGAACGGCGGAACCAATTAGTACATCTTTGCGCCGGCGGGGATGGAGACGTCGAGCTGGATCAGGTTGAGACGCTCCTCACCATCCTCCTCGTGGATGGCGCTGATGAGCATGCCGCAGCTGGGAATGCCCATCATCTTGCGCGGAGGCAGGTTGGTGATGGCGAGCAGAGTCTTGCCGACCAGGTCCTCGGGCTCATAATAACCGTGAATGCCGGAGAGGATGGTGCGGTCGGTGCCAGTGCCGTCGTCGAGCGTAAAGTTCAGCAGCTTCTTGGACTTCTTGACGGCCTCGCATGCCTTGACCTTCACAGCGCGGAAATCGCTCTTGGAGAAGGTATCAAAGTCGACGAACTCCTCGAACAGCGGCTCAACGGCGATCTTGGAGTAATCGAGCGTGGGTTTAAGCGACTCAACGAACGGGCTCGCAGCGTTGCCGGCCTCGGCAGCCTTGGCGGCAGCGGCACCGGACTGGAAACCCTTCTCGGGCTTCATGTGCGGGAACAGCAGCACGTCGCGGATGGAAGCCTGGTTGGTGAGCAGCATGACCACGCGGTCGATACCGATGCCGATGCCGCCCGCGGGAGGCATACCGTACTCGAGGGCGCGCACGTAATCCTCGTCGTACTCCATGGCCTCGTCGTCGCCGCCAGCCTTCTCGGCCATCTGGGCGGCAAAGCGCTCGGCCTGGTCGACCGGGTCGTTGAGCTCAGAGAATGCGTTGGCGTACTCGTGACCGGCAATGACCAGCTCAAAGCGGTGCGTCAGGCGCGGGTCGTCCTCAAAGCGCTTGGCAAGCGGGCTGACCTCGATGGGGTAATCGCACACGAACGTGGGGTTGACGATGGTGTCCTCGCCCAGCTCATCGTAGATCTCGGCGATAATCTTGCCGGCGGTCCACTCGGGCTTAATCTCCAGGCCCTTCTCGCGTGCGGCGGCAGCAAGCTCCTCGACCGGCGTGTCGATGGTGACCTGCTTGCCGAGCACGTCGGAGACGATGTCGGTCATGGGACGGCTGGCCCACTCACCAGAAAGGTCGATGGTCTGGCCCTGGTACTCGATGACCTCGGGGTTGCCGATGGCCTTGTTAGCCGCCTTGATGACACCCTGGGCGAGCGCCTTCATGCCCTCGAGGTCGGAGAAGGCACGGTAGGCCTCCATCGTGGTGAACTCGGGGTTGTGGGTAAGGTCCATGCCCTCGTTACGGAAGATGCGGCCGATCTCGAACACGCGCTCAAAACCACCGACGATGCAGCGCTTGAGGTGCAGCTCGGTGGCAATACGCAGGTAGCACTCCTGATCGAGCGCGTTGAAGTGCGTGATGAACGGCTTGGCAGTAGCGCCGCCCTGGATGGTCTGCAGGATGGGGGTCTCGACCTCCATGTAGCCGTCGGACTCCATAAAGCGACGGAAGGTGGAGAGAATCTGCGAACGCTTACGGAACGTCTCGCGAACGTCGTCGTTGGCGATCAGGTCAACATAGCGCTGGCGATAGCGGGTCTCCTTGTCGGAAAGACCGTGGAACTTCTCGGGCAGCGGACGAACGGCCTTGGCAAGCAGGGTCGCGCTCTTAGGGGCAACGGAAAGCTGACCGCGCTGGGTGCGCACAACCACGCCGGTCACGCCCAGGATGTCGCCCAGGTCGAGGGACTTGAGCGTATTCCAGGCAGCCTCGTCCATGTCGTTGATGCGGCAGAACAGCTGAATCTCGGCAGTCGCATCGCGCACGACGATGAACATGATCTTGCCCTGACCGCGCTTGGCGACCACACGGCCGGCGATCTTCACGACGTCCTCGGTGTCCTCGCCATCGGCAAGCTCGGCATACTTAGCCTCGATATCGGCAACGTAGTCCTCAAGCTCAGAGTGCTCGGGATAGGGGTTCTGGCCCGCCTCGAACAGGGCGGCGCGCTTGGCCAGGCGGGTGGCGCGCTCGTCGTTGAGCGTCGATGCCTGATCTGCGGCGTTCTGGTTCTCTGCCATAAGTTAGCTCCTCAAACTAAAACGCTCCCCAGGATTCGGTCCCAGGGAGCGAAAACAAACCTTTACGCGGGACCGTGGTCTAGCGTGCAATCTTGGCGATGGTGTAGACGCGAGTCTTGCCGGAAGGCGTAACGACCTCGACGGAGTCGCCCTCGCCGTGACCGATGATGGCGTGACCGACCGGAGACTCGTTGGAAATCTTGTGCTCGAGCGAGTTGGTCTCGGTAGTACCGACGAGCGTGACTTCCATGACCTCACCGTTGGGATCAATCAGCGAAACGGTGGAACCGATGGAGACGGTCAGATCACCTGTGGTGGCAGCAACCTGAGCGTTGGCGAGGATGGCCTGGATCTCGGCAATACGAGCGGCGTTCTGGGCCTGCTTGTCCTTGGCGGCGTCGTACTCGGAGTTCTCCGAAAGGTCGCCGAACGCGCGGGCTTCCTTGATGTCCTCGACGATCTCCTTGGCGTAATCGCCCTCACGCCAAGCGAGCTCCTCGACGAGCTTCTGGCGGCCCTCAGCGGTCAGTACGATCTGGCTTGCGTCCATACGGATATCTCCCCAACTCTGATCAAACAATCAACTGTCAACAAAACGAAAAAGACCGGCTAGCCTGCGGGCAAGCCGGTCAGGTGCTCACCCCAAAGGGATGGGACTACTCTGCGTCCGCGTCGCTGTCCTCTGCCTGCTTCTTCTTGGCAGCAGCGAGCTTGGCCTCGAGCTCAGCGATCTCCTTGTCCTCCTCGGACTGCTCGACCACGACCTCCTCGGCCTGCTTGGTCTCGGCCTTATCGTCGCCCTCCATACCCTCACGGATATTCTTGACGGTAGAGCCGAGGGACTTGCCGAGCTTCGGCAGGTTCTTGGGCCCGAAGATAATCAGGACAACGACGAGAATAATGATGAGCTCAGGAGCCCTCAGTCCAAACATTTAGACCTCCACAATACAGCGAGACAAGCTCGAATGAGTATACCGCGGGTATCGCGGTATCACAACAATAGCTAAAAAAAGGGACCGCAAGAAGCGGTCCCTCCTCATGCTCTGGTCGGGTTGACTGGATTTGAACCAGCGACCCCTGCGTCCCGAACGCAGTGCTCTACCAAACTGAGCCACAACCCGTTAGCTCGACTATAGTAACAAAGATTTTCGCCGCGTGCTAGAGAAAATTTTATTTCTTTGGCGCGTCGATTTGAACCGTGTTGGGAATAAGCTCAGTCGCGCAGGCCCACCAGCCATTTTGCTGGGCAGCGTCAGCAAGCCTTTCGGCCGTGGCGGCGGTGTCGCAAATGGCAAACGAGCAGGCGCCCGATCCGCACACATCTACAGCAACGGTGCCGTCCTGTTTACGCAGCCAATCGAGAACCGTTTGTATCTGCGGCTCCATCTGTGCGGAAATGACACCCAGGTTGTTATGGATGAGCGCATATGCCGTCTCGGCATCACCAGCACGCAAGGCAGAAGCTATCGCGCCGGGCTTGTCTGCAGGCACCGGGGCCTCGTCAAAGCGCCGATACGCTTCAACCGTTGAAACGCTCGCCTCGCGCGGTTTGACCAATACGACGGGTGTCGCCGGAAGCGCAGGATACTCAGTGGCCAGTACGTCTCCCCCGCCCACGTAGAATGCGGGACTCGCGTGCAGAAAGAACGGCACGTCGGCGCCAATGCCGCGGGCGATGTCATCGAGCGCGGGGTCAGTGCGATCGATGCCCCAGAGCTCCGCCAAGGCGACAATGACCGCGGCCGCATCCGTCGAGGGGCCGCCCAGGCCGGCGCATAGCGGAATGCGCTTTTCGATCGTAACGCATACGTTGGCGTCGCGACCATAATGCTCGGCCATAGCAACCGCAGCCCGATACGCCGTATTCTTTTGCATGGGAAAATCTGATGCCGGAACCGTCTGGACGGTCAGCGCCGACGCAGGCGCGACCGTCACGGTATCGGCAAGACCGACGGCTGCCATCAGGGAATCAACCTTATGGTAGCCGCGGGCGTCGCGCTCGGTATGAACCCCCAGATAGAGGTTGATCTTTGCCGGCGCGGAAAGGGTCAGGGACCAATCGGTCACCGCTAGTGCTCCTCGAGCTGATTGCCGAGCGGGGTAAAAATGTGCTCGCCGCTCTCGGGGTCGAACAGCTCGACCTGCCCGGTGAGGACATCGATATACTGGTAGGACTGGCGCGACTTGCGGCCGCGGCGCTCGTCAACCTCGACGATAAAGACAGCGGGGTGGACGCTCTTGATGGTGCCCATGCGCTCGACGACGCGGGTGCGGCCCATGTTGGCCTTCACCTTGACGCGATCGCCCACCATATCGGTCAGCTTCTCGTGGATGTCGTCGACGTGATTGACTTCCATCTCTTCCATGAACAGGGCCTCCAGAAGGTGCAATTCAAAAAGGGGATAATACCCCTAAGATAGACAAAACTCTAATACTATAGCACCCTGTTGCGACCACGCGCAAGTAGCTAATTTGGCTACTTACAGATTGTCGGTATCGAGGACGATGGTGAATGGGCCGTCGTTGACCAAGTCGACTTTCATATCGGCGCCAAAGATGCCGTGCGCCACGTGTTCGACATCTTGGCGAACGAGCGTCAGGAAGTACTCGTAGAGCTCGTTGGCGACATCGGGGGCGCCGGCATCCGTAAACGATGGGCGGCGGCCGTGACGGCAATCGGCGAACAGCGTGAACTGCGACACCACGAGAACCTCGCCGTCGACATCGGCAAGTGCCAGGTTGGTCTTGCCGTTCTCGTCCTCGTTAATGCGCAAGCCCCGGAGCTTGCCCCACAGCTTATCGGCCTCGGCGCGCGTATCGCCGTGGCCCACGCCCAGCAGCACCAGGTAGCCACGTCCAATACGGCCCACGCACTCGCCGTCGACTGTCACGCCGGCATTGAGCACGCGCTGCACTACCGCACGCACGACTACTCCTCGCCCGTCAGTTTGGCGGATAGGTGCTCGAGCGCATGGAATCGATGACTGATGGCGTTCTTCTCGTCCGCCGTCAGCTCGGCCATGGTCTTGCCCGGCGTGTCGACCGGCAGGAACAGCGGGTCGTAGCCAAAGCCGTGATCGCCGCGGCCCTCGTGCGCGATAACGCCCTCGCAGGCGCCCTCGCCATAGGTGACCAAACCGTCCGTGTCGATGAGCGCGACGACGCTCATAAAGCGCGCAGTGCGGTCCTCGTCGGCCACGCCCTCCAGATTCACGAGCAGCTTGGCGTTGTTGGCGGCATCGTCGCCGTGAACGCCCGCGTAGCGCGCGCTATACACACCCGGCTCGCCGTCCAGCGCGTCGACGACCAGGCCCGAATCATCGGCAATGGCCATGAGCCCCGTCTCTTCGACGGCAGCCTGCGCCTTGATGATGGCGTTCTCCAAAAACGTCGTGCCGTTTTCCTCGGGATCCTCAAAATCACCTAGCTGGCCGAGCGCCACAAAGCGCACCTCGGGCATGACCTTGCCCAAAATGGCCTCGATCTCGGTGAGCTTATGGGCGTTGCCCGTTGCCACGACAATGGTCGCCGCCGGGTCGAGGGTGTCGATGTCGATCTTCTCAAGTGCCATGAGTGGTCTCCTTGTCTCTATAGCAATGCCGCGCCGAGGGCGACGAGGGCCCCTGCCTCTCCCCTCTCAATCAACGGCAGTCTTATACTTCGACGTTTTCCCAGATAAAACCTGCCAAAATAAACCTGTCCCTTTTTGGCAGGTTAGGCGAGGGCTTGGCGCTGGAGCTCGATGAGCTCGGCGATGCCTTTGTCGCCCAGGTCGAGCAAGGCGTTGAGGCGCGTACGGTCAAAGGGCGCCTGCTCGCCGGTACCCTGGAGCTCGATCATCTCGCCGGTGTCGGTAGCGACGAGGTTCATGTCGACCTCGGCGTGGCTGTCCTCGGAATAATCGAGGTCAAGCAGTGTATTGCCGTCGACAACGCCCATGGAGATGGCAGCCACCTGGCCGGTAAGCGGGATGCGCTCGATCTTGCCTGCCTCGACCCACATGGCGAGGGCGTCGTGCAGCGCCACCCAGGCGCCGGTAATGCTCGCCGTACGCGTACCGCCATCGGCCTGGATCACGTCGCAGTCGACGGTGACGGTGTACTCGCCGAGCGCCTTCATGTTGACGACGGTACGCAGGCTGCGACCAATGAGGCGCTCGATCTCCATGGAGCGGCCTTTGCGGTTGGCGTACTCGCGCTTGCAGCGCTTGCCGGTCGATGCCGGCAGCATGGCGTACTCCGCCGTTACCCAACCGGCCTTGGCGCCCTTGCGCCAGCCCGGCACGCCCTCCTCGATGGTGGCAGCGCACAGCACGCGCGTATCGCCAAACTCGGCCAGGCACGAACCGTGGGCGTGCTTCATAACGCCGCGAGTAAGCTTGATGGGGCGCAGCTCATCGGCGGCGCGGCCGTTGGCGCGGTTAACCTGCATGTACTCCATAGAAATATCCTTTCGGCAAAAGATGTGGCGAAGGCTTTGGCGGCTGCCTTACATCTATTTCAGCTCATCGATATCGATATGTTCGATGCTCTTGAGCGGCTGACCAAAGATAAAGCTGCCCGCCACCGCAAACTCGGCAATGTTATCGGCCGTCGTTGCAAAACGATGCTGCGGCTCGGCGGCGTCGCCCGCCAGCTGCTCGCGGCGCGTGAGGATATCGGTCAGCTCGCGCGTGGTCTCCTCGGCGGAACTCACGACGCGCACCCCAGGCCCCAGCGCATGGCGGATAGGTCCCACCAACAGCGGAAAATGCGTACAGCCGAGCACCACGGTATCGATACCGTGGTCGCGCAGCGGCTCAACCGTGGCACCCACCAGCGCACGCACGGCAGGCGTATCGAAGATGTCCTCGTTCTCAAGCCACTGCTCCTGCAGATGCGCACCCGAGGCGAGCTCGTGCTCAACGACCTCGACAAAGCTCGAGGCAGGGCAGCCGTATACGTCAACACCGGCATCCAGGTCCTGAATGGCGCGCGTGTAAGCACCCGAGCGAATGGTGAGGTTGGTGGCGAGCACGCCCACCCGGCGCGTGCGGGTGCTGTTGATTGCCGCGCGTGCGCCCGGTGCGATCACACCGATGACGGGGACGTCGAGCACCTGCTGGGCCAAACGCAAGGCCGCAGCGGTCGCTGTATTGCAGGCGATGACCATGATCTTGACGTCGTGCTTCGACAGCCAACGGCCCGCCTGCAGTGCAAACGAACGCACCTCGTCCTCGGTGCGGGTGCCATACGGGCAGCGTTTGGTGTCGCCAAAGTAGTAGACGGACTCGTGCGGCAACGCCGTCGCAATCGCACGCGCAACCGTCAGACCGCCCAGGCCCGAGTCGAACACGCCAATGGGGCGCGTGTCCCCGGCCAGATTCTCGATATCGGACATTACCTCACCAGATTCTCTCTCGAAAAGATATGGCTCAGAACGATAGGACCGCGCTACGAACGAGCCGCGACGAGCAGCTCTGCCGTTGCCGCCCAGCCGTCGACAATCTTGCCGCGCGTGACGTAGGCGTTATCGCAGGTATCCAGGAACTCGGGCGCGCCGGCGCTGGTCAAACCGTTCTCGACCAGGCAGAACGTGCCCACGTGGTCAGCCATGTAGAAGTCGGACTCGGAATCGCCGAGCGCGAGCGTCTCCTCGCGCTCGATCCCTAGGTGCTCGCAGAAACGCGCGATGGCAACGCCCTTGTTGAGGCCGGCGGGATTGATGTTAAACGCGCGGCCATCCTCGACGCGTTCGAGCTCGAGCGTCGTCGGCTTGGACAGATGTGTCAGGTGGCCGTTGCAGGCCCAGACCAAGCCGCAGCCGGCCTCGTCAAGAATGGCCTGGACCTCGTCGTCGGGCACATCGCCGCGCATGCCGACGGTGACCTCACGGTATTTGTAGCCGGTCGACATGTCGTTGTGGTACTCGATCTTGTGCGGCCAGTGAGCAAGGATCTTCTCGCACACGCCGGTCTGCTCGATCACCTGGTGCGGAGTAAGGCCGCAGGCGGGGTCGTAAGGCATGTCGCCGGTCAGATACTCCCAATCGTTGGCCTTGAGGTCGTACATGACCAGGCCGCCCATCTCACCAATGTAGGAGTTGAGGCCGAGCACGCGCGCGTCCTCGTGGATCATGGTACGGTTGCGGCCCGAGGTGGGAACCACCTGAATACCAGCGCGGGCAAGTGCCACGACAGCCTCGACGAGCTTGGTCGAGGGATTGCCGTCGTTGTCGCGCAGCACGCACGAGCCGGGCGCGAGCATGGTGGCGTCCAGGTCGGTAAAGACGTACTTAACCTTGGCAAGACGCTCGCGCATCTCGCCCGAAAGCTCGGCAACGGTCGGCAGGGTGTTGTGGGACATGGTTACTCCGTTTACGTAGAAGGGTTTGGACTTGGACGGCATGTTTTGATTGAGGGAACACGCTTATGGCGACAGCGCACTCAGGGCGTCGCCGCCATCATGGTTCATTAGTCAAACTGGGTAACATCGATTAGGCGATTGGCCAGCGAAAGGTCGCTCTCGATGGGCACGAACTCGTCGCCCACGTGCATGAGTTCCTCGTCACCCTTTGCCAGCAGCAAGACAATGGTGGGAGCATCGGGGTTGACGTACTCCTCGCGCGCCGCCTTGAACGCCGCATGCACAGCGGCTTCGCGGTCGAGGATGATCTTGTTCGGCGTATCGTCGGGAACATGCTCGGCAAGCTCGCGACAGACCTTCATCGGGTCCTCGTGAGCCGGGTCCTCGTTGGCAAAGATCATCAGGTCGGAATATGGTGCGGCCTCGCGCGGAAGCTGCTCGCGGCGCTCCTGCGCCTTGCCGCCGGCAGCGCCAAATACTGCGATGACCGGGCTGGCGGGAAACGCGCGCTTGACCGACGAGAAAAGCGAGCGGAACGAAAGCTGGTTGTGCGCGTAGTCGACAACGCAAATCACGCGGCCGTCCTTCGACTCCACGACCTCCATGCGGCCCGGCACACGCAGTTTGGAGAGGCCCTTCTTGATAGCCTCGATACCGATGCCGATCTCGCGCGCGGCGGCGATAGCGACCAGCGCGTTCTCCACGTTAAAGTCTCCCGCGATACCCAGCAGGATCTTCTCCCCCGCCTCGGACTCGTCGGCACACAGGCCATGCAAGTTGAACTCGATGCTAAAGCCGACCATGCGTACGTCGCTCGCCCACAGGCTTGCCTCGGGATGCTCGACGCCAACGGTCACCAAGCGCTCGGCCGTCGACGCTGCCTCCAGCACACGGTCGACCTCTTCGGTGCCCAGATTCACCACGGCGGTCTTTGCCTGGTCAAAGATCCTGAGTTTGCTCTCAAAATAATCCTCAAACGTAGGGTGTTCGATCGGCGAGATATGGTCGCGGCCGATGTTGAGGAAGCACGCCACGTCAAACGGCAGATTCTCGACGCGCTGGTACTTGAGCGCCTGGCTCGAGACCTCCATGACCATGGACTGGCGACCGGAAGTGCGGCAGTTGGCGATATGGCGCCAGACCTCGGGGGCCTCGGGCGTAGTATTGGTGCTCTCATAGCACTCGATGCCATCGTCGGTACTCACCGAGCCGATCATGCCGCAGGACTCGCCCGCCGCTTTGATGATGGACTGGAGCATAAAAGCGGCCGTGGTCTTTCCCTTGGTACCGGTGATACCCACGATCTTGACGTCGTGGTCGGGACGGTCGTAGACCTCCGGCGGCAACAGGGCCATGGCCGTGCGAACGCTATCAACAACCAGCATCGCAGCACCGCTCTCCTGCGCCAGCGGCTCCAGAGACTCGACCAGCGACTCCTCGCACACAAATGCGACAGCGCCCGCATCGAGCGCCATGCTCAAAAACGCGGGCTTAAAGGCAGCGCCTTTGCAAAAGAACACGTCACCTGCCGAGACCGCGCGCGAATCAAACGAGCAGCCGGTCACCGCGCGCTCGTCAACTTGCTCTGATGCGCGCAGCTCGCCGCACACATCGAGAAGCTTGGCAAGCGTATCGACCGTGGTCACGGTCGCGGAATCCGAATGGTGCATCTTTCACCTTTCTCAGCCATTTGGCAGGGACGGTTTTTATAGTAACTGAAACGCACCCACGCAAAAACGGCTCCCGGAGGAGCCGTTACGCGCAGGCGTTCGTAAGCCGAGGCTAGGCAGCCTGAACAGCGGGCTGGTCCTCGTCGATAAAGAAGCGCTTGTACCACACCAGGAACACGAGCGGCGTATAGATCTTGCGCTGGAAATCGCCCTTGCCCGCAAAGTGCAGATCGAGCAGGTGCATGAGCTCGTCGGTATCGAAGAACTCGCTTGCCCACGGCGCGGTGAAGTACTCCTTGACATAGTCGTACCACTTTTGCTCGCGCAGCCAGTAGACAATCGGCACCGGGAAGCCCACCTTGGGACGGGTGGCCCACTCATCGGGCAGCGACTTGTTGGCAGCGTGGCGGAGTACCTGTTTGTTGCCGTTCTCGTTGATGCGGTAGCGGTCGGGAATGTGCTCGGCGAACTCCATGACTTTGCGGTCCAGGAAGGGCACGCGCAGCTCCAGCGAGTGCGCCATGCACATCTTGTCGGCCTTGAGCAGAATGTCGCCCGGAAGCCACATGTTCATGTCCAGGTACTGCTTCTTGACCAGCTCGGGCTGACCCTTCACGCGCGCATAGATGGGAGCGGCAAGCTCGAAGGCGCCATCGCCGGTGTTGTACTCGGGCTTGAGCACGTCGTCGACCTCGCGCTCCGGCCATACCAGAGCCTGTCCCAGGAACGACTTCTCGGGGATCTCGGCACCCTTGACCAGGAAGTTATGTCCCTTGAAGTACGGCATATGCAGCGCCAGGTTACCGAGCGCGCGACGGATGGGCAGCGGCACCATCTTTTTGTACTTGCGGACTGGGACCGTGTCCTCGTAGTAGGCGTAGCCGCCAAAGAGCTCGTCGGCGCCTTCGCCCGAAAGCACGACGGTGACGTCCTTGCGGGCCATCTCGGCCAAGAACCACAGCGGCACGGAAGACAGGTTGGACTGCGGCTCGTCCATGTGATACTGGATGTCCTCGAGCGCACCGAAGAACTCGTCGGCGGTAATCATCTTGCGAACGTTTTCGACGCCGAGCTTATCGGAAAGCTCTTTGGCGTAGTTAGTCTCGTTGAAATTCTTGTAATCGAAGCCCACCGAGAAGGTCTTGTCGGGCATGAGGCAAGCGGCGATGTAGCTGGAGTCGACGCCGCCGGAGAGGAACGACGCGACCTTGACGTCGGCGATGCGATGGGCCTCGACGCTCTCGTGCACGACCTCGTCCAGCTCGTCGACGTACTCCTCGAACGGCTTCTCGACGGCAGAGTAATCGCAATCCCAGTAGCGCTCGATGTTCATCTTGCCGGTCGGGATATCGACGGTAAAGTAGTGCGCCGGCGGCAGCTTGTAGACCCCCTCGAAGAAGGTCTCCTCGGTTGCCGAATACTGCAGCGTCATGTACGGACGCAGGGCCTTTTTGTTGACCGCCTTGTGGAAGTGCGGGTAGTCCAGGAAGCTCTTGATCTCGGAACCAAAGAGCACGCCCGGAGCGCCGTCGCCCGCATCGGCCATGGGATAGTAGTAGAGCGGCTTGATGCCAAAGATATCGCGGGCGCCAAAAAGCTTGTTCTTCTTCTTGTCCCAGATGACGAAGGCGTACATACCGCGCAAGCGATCGAGTACTGCCTCGCCCCACTCCTCGTAGCCGTGCAGAAGGCTCTCGGTGTCGGCGCCGCAGTGGAACTTGTAGCCCTTGGCCTCGAGCTCGGAACGAAGTTCTTGGAAGTTGTAGATCTCGCCGTTGAAGACAATGACGACGCTACCGTCCTCGTTGGCCATAGGTTGGGCGCCAGCCTCGGTCAGGTCGAGGATCGACAGGCGGCGGAAGCCGAGGGCAACGCGGCCGTCGATAAACTGGCCGCCCATGTCGGGACCACGATGGACGATGCGGTCCATCATCTTGGTGAGCACCTCGGATTGGTTATCCGTCCCACCGACAAAACCGACAAAACCGCACATATACTATCCCCTCTGCTGTTGCTGGGTATCAAATCGAATCAGTAGCTTTTGAGTATACCCGAGGGCGTAAAGAGGGGCGGAATGTTCAGGCAATCTCAACTGAATCAGCTCCGCTGCGACACGCGACGGTTACCTTTAATGGATATGAGATGAATGAGGCGATTGTTTTGCTATACTCTCTCCGCACGGGCGATTGGCGCAACGGTTAGCGCAGGTGCTTTACACGCACAAGGCTGGGGGTTCGAATCCCTCATCGCCCACCACTGATTTGATAGGCTCCCAGCTATGGGGGCCTTTCATTTTTGGGCCCATCGCAGAGGGATTCGAACCCGAAAGGGTGCGGAGCTGAGGAAACGCGAAGCGTTTTCCAGCGCAGCACGCGAGGGCCGTAGGCCCGAAGCGAGAGCGGACGGCGTCAGCCGCACGCGACATCCCTCATCGCCCACCACTGAATTGTTAGACCTCCAGCGATGGAGGCCTTTCTTTTTTGGGCCCAGCGCATGGGATTCGAACCCGCCAGGGTGCGGAGCTGAGGAAACGCGCAAGCGTTTTCCAGCGCAGCACGCGAGGGCCGTAGGCCCGAAGCGAGAGCGGGCGGCGTCAGCCGCACGCGACATCCCTCATCGCCCACCACTGATTTGGAAACGGTCCTCGAAAGGGGACCGTTTTTGCTTGCGCCCGGTGCATGGGATTCGAACCCGCCAGCACGTCCGCCACAAAGGCCGTGGCCAAAAAATGGCAAAAATGAGTACTGTTACTAATTTTGTAGCAGCGATTTTTGGGTTTCGCTGGGTAAATCTAGCCCTGAATCAGCGATTTGAAGCCTTTGCTGGTAGCGCACAGAGATGTGGTGTAAGAGGCGGGGCATGCCCCGCCTCCGCCCT
>UREM01000044.1 GCA_900546775.1 uncultured Collinsella sp.
ACTTGCAGCGACGGACCTCGGGACGCTCTTACACCACGTCTGCGCGCGCCACCCCTCGTAAGGCCCCTCCTTAGGAAAGGGAATCGATTTATTCCACAGCCGTAGATTAATCCTAGCCGCTACTCCATCATGTCGAGGACGGAGGGGCGCAGCTCGCTCTCGGCGGCCTCGGGATCGGTCTCGCGCAGACGGTTGATGTAGCGGTTGTACCAGATCACGGCAAGACCCAGGAAGACAACCACGCCGCCAACGTTGTAAACCAGCGTCAGCCACAGCGGCTGATCGAGCGGAATGGTGCCGCAGATAAGCACGAAGCAGAAGACTACGAGCAGGAACGCAGCGACGACCAGGCCAAAGGGACGCGAACCCATGCGGAAGCCACGGGGAGCAGCGTCGAAGTTCTTGCGCAGCATAAAGTAGGCAAGCAGAATCAGCAGCGGCGGGAGCAGAGCGGTGGCAGCCGTCATGTTGGTGACGATCATGAGCAGGTCGTCGAGGTTGCCAGAGCCCAGGGCTGGGATGATCAGGATGGGGACGACGATGGCGAACTGCAGCCAAGCGGCGCGGGCGGGAATGCCATGCTCGTTAAGCTCGACAATCTTACTACCAAAGACGCCCTTGGGGATCTCGGTGAAGAACACCTTGATGGGAGCGGAGGTCCACATCATGAGGGAGCCCAGCGTAGCGGCGAGAAGGATCAAGCCGATGACGCGCGTGGACACTTCCATGGGAATGCCAAAGTGGGCAAAGACAGCGCCGAATACGTCGAAGATACCGGTGGAGATGGCAACGCTGCCCTCGGGGATGAACAGGTTAACCAGCAGCGAAGCGCCTGCATACAGAAGGCCGATGGTGAGGCCTGCAACAACGACGGTACGCACGAAGGCCTTGACGCCGCCCTTAAGGTCGTTAAGGAACACGCCGACGGACTCAGCACCGCCCACGCCCTGGATGATCCAGGCAAGCGTGCCGAAGAAACCCCACGTAGTGGCGAAGCTGCTCGTGTCGGGAGCCATGTTAGCCGGAGTAGGAGCCGTAGCGAACTCGACGCCGCCAAATGCAGCGGCCAGGGACAGCAGGATGAACACAGCGGTCAGGCCGAGAGCCGCAGTCGAACCAAAGGACGAAATGGAGCCGATCCACTTAGCGCCCTTAGTCGACACCCACGTGGCGATAGCAAAGACGACGATCTCGATAATGGTGATCCACAGCTGCGAAAGCTCGGCATTGGCACCAAAGAACACGTAGCTCGCGTAGATGATGACATTGGGCAGGACGGACGCGAAGTAGAACAGGTTGACGAACCAGTAGCTAAACGCCGTCAGAAACGCCCAGCGACCACCCATCGAGGTCTTAACCCATGCGTACACGCCAGACTCGGAGTCCTTGTTGAGGCCGACGAACTCGGCGGTAACCAGGGTATAGGGGACAATGTACAAAAGCGTGGCGAAGAAGAACGACGGCGCAGCTGCCAAGCCGATGGCCGCGTTGTTGTTGATGATGTTCTTGATACCGAACACGGCGGCGACCGTCATGCCCAGCAGAGCGAACGAACCGATCGTTCCTCGTTTTTCAGAGCTCATAAGCCCTCCCAATCATCTATTAAATGTCATCTAAACCCGTCCGAGCTGCAAGTGCGAACACGGACGGCGCACCTGCTAAGGGGAATGGGGAAAAGGGAGTCAACAAAGCCATCCCCCTTAACGGCGCAAAGCAAACGTCCAAACGGACGAATACTACTTGTTGGGGAAGGAATAACCTTCGACCGTCACGTGCAGTACCACGACGCGGGAATCCGCGGCATCGGCCACGACACGGTAGGCCTCGTCAATTTCGACGACGGCAACGCCGCCGGCGGGAATCGTCACGGTCTCCCCCGCCCCCTCAAAGCGCTCGCGATCATCGATATCGCTGTAAGCGCGGGTGCAGGTGAGGCCTGCCTTGGGGGCGACCTCGACGGTCAGGCCGCCGTCGAGCGGAGCGAGCACGGCATGGTAGCGACGGTGACCGACCAGGTCGGCGGTTGCGGCCTCGCGGGAATAGACCCACCAGTAAACCAACGAGTCGCCGATGGAGTAAGCCACGTCGTGCTGTAGGTCGGCAACGCCATCGAGCGCCTGGCCGGTGCGCATCCACTTCTTGACGGACTTCATCTGAGCGTCGAAATCGGCGCGCGAGTTAAAGACATGCATGGCTTATGCCTCCTTAATGGGTGCCAGCGCCTGAGCCAGATCGGCAGACGTCAGCGGTCGCAGGGACACCTCAAAGCTGAAGCTCTCAAAACGGGTGCGATAGGAATCGAGCACCTCGGAACCCCAAGAGTTCGAGCCAAGGCCGAGCAGCTGGTCGTTGATGTTGACCGTGACCGTATCGCCCTTGACAAGGTCGTAGACGTGCTTGGCGTTATCGATTGCCTCGCAGCTATAGGGCCATGCCGAGAACGAGAACGGGTTGGAGGCGGCATCAGCCGGACGAGTCACCAACACGCCGTCACCGTGACTGGAGCGCAGGGCAACCCAGCGGGTACCCTCACGGTTGGCGCAGTCCTGAGGCATAACGTAGGGCGTGAACATGTCGTCGACCGTAGTGCGGTAATGACCGACCGGGTTGGCGCGCAGCGAGTCCGGATAGTTCTCGCCCGGGCCGTGGCCATACCACTCGACGGCACGATTGCAACCGGGGACCTCGAAGGAGATGCCGATGCGCGGGATGATATCCGAGTAATCGCCGTAGGGCTCGCCGGAAACCTTGAGGTCGACGCGACCGCTCGGAAGCACGGTGTAGACGAGCTCGACGCGCATGCCGAACGCGCGGACGGGAGGAGCGATACGCTGGCTCACGGTAACGACGACCGCATTGCCGTCCTGCTTCCAAGAAACCTTGCGGGTAGACGTCTGCATCACATCGATGAAGTTGTCCTTCCACAGGGAGTCATACTCCTGAGCGTGGTTGTCGACGAGCGGATGCCAAAAACCAACCTGGGGACCAGAGGCCATTACGTCGCGGCCGGATGCCTTCCACTCGCTCACGGTACCGTTGACTTTGCTGAAGGTCAGCTCGCCGTTGAGGGAGTGAATGCGGATCTCCTGCTCGGTCTCCTCGACCGTAAGCTCAGGACGAGCGGGGGCGGCGATGGCCGGCGCCGGATGGTTTGCGATGGCAAACTGGCTTGCGCCCAGCTGGAACATCGGCTCGCACCAGGCGTGAGCCGCCATGGTGTAGGCGCACACGGTCAGCAGGGTCTCGCCTACCGCGGCCTCGCGAATCACCAGTGGCAGCTGGACGGATTCGCCGGGAGCCACCGCGCCGGGCATAAGCGTCTTGCGGCACACTACATCGCCGTCTACCAGGGTCTCCGCCGACAGGCAGACATCCTCGAGGGTAGTAAACCAGCGCTTGTTCGTGACGGTCAGCTCGCCCGCCTCGGTGTCATAAGCCATGCGAACCGGGCAGATGACCTGGCCATACTCAGTGAGGCCCGGGCTCGGCTGCTGCCAAGGGAACACCATGCCATCGATGCAGAAGTTGCTGTTGTTGGGGTAATCGCCGTTGTCGCCACCATACATATCGTAAGCAACGCCGTCCTCGGTCACAGCAGCCAAACCGTGGTCGCACCATTCCCAGATAAACTGGCCTTGGATGCAATCCCAGCGATCGAAGACCTCCTGGTACTCGGACAGGCCTCCGGGGCCATTGCCCATGGAGTGGCCGTACTCGCAGTTGATGCGCGGCTTGGGGAACGGATGCTCACCAAAGTCGTTCATCTGCGACACACGGGAGTACATCGTGGAAATGACGTCGACGGTATCGGCGTTGCGGTCCTCCTCGTAATGGACCGGACGATCATCGAGCTCGTGAGCCTTGGCGTACATCGCGCGGATGTTGCAGCCATAGCCGCTCTCGTTGCCCATCGACCACATAATGATGCAGGCGTGGTTGCGCTCCTGCATCACCAGGCGCTCAATGCGGTCGACGTAGGCCGGCTCCCATGCCGGGTCGTCGGTGACCAGGGCGATATTGCCGATATTCTCGAAGCCGTGACTCTCCATATCGGTCTCGGCGACCAGCATGATGCCATACTCATCGCACAGCTCGTAGAAGCGCGTGTCATTGGCATAGTGAGAGGTGCGCACCGCGTTGATGTTGTGTCGCTTCATGAGCTCCAGGTCACGGCGCATGCGATCGAGGCCCACGGCGCGGCCCTTGTGATCGTCGTGATCGTGGCGGTTGACGCCATGCATCTTAAAGTAGGTGCCGTTGAGGTAGATATGATTGCCCTCGACCGTCACCTCGGCAAGGCCCTGGCGATGCGGAACGTACTCGCTGACCTCGTCACCGTCGTAGACCTCAAACGTAAGGTCATAGAGGAAGGGGTCCTCGGGGTTCCAGAAGTGGGCATCGGCAACGCTGCACTCGGCATGGCCGTCGACGCACTCGCCCGTAGCGACCACGTTCTCGCCATCGCTGAGCGTAAACACGACGCGGGTAGCGCCCTCGGCCACCGTATCGAGCGTGATCAGAGCGGCATCGCCCTCGCGGTGCGTGCGGAACCTAAAGTCGACCAGGTGCGCGGCGGGACGCTGCATAAGGTACACATCGCGGAAGATGCCCGAAGCCCACCACATATCCTGGTCCTCGATATAGCTGCCATCGCTGTACTGCAGGACCTTGACCGCAAACAGGTTGTCGCCCTCGACGAGCGCGTCGGTCACGTCGAACTCGGCGGACAGACGCGAGCCCTTGGTCATGCCGATAAACTGGCCGTTGACGTACAGCTCGCCATAGCTCTCGATGCCGTCGAAGCGAATGATCTCGCGAGCGCCGGCGGGGATGGCGGGAAGGTTGACGATGCGCTGGTAAACGCCCGTGGGGTCGTCGGAGGGAACGAACGGCTGGTCCACCGGGAACGGGAAACCCTCGTCGGTGTAGGCAAGGTTGCCATAGCCGTCCACCTGCCACAGGTGCGGAACCTCCACGTGATCCCACTCGGGCTTGTACGTGGAGAGCTCCTCGTTGGAGACGGCAGCTGGGCCCTCAAAGAGGCGGAACTGCCACGAGCCGGACAGCTGGACAAATCCGCGCGACAGCTCGCGGCTGTACGTAGCGGCGAGATCGGCGGTCTCGTAGCCCATAAAGTACGCATGGGGTGCCAGGCGGTTCCTGTGGGTGAGCGCTTGGTTTTCCCAATCGTTAATGGCGTCCATGGTGATGCTCCTTCGTCATCGTAGTGATTCTTGTGCAACCGGTTGTCCTTATCTTACGGGCGATGCAAAAAACTGTGCAACCGGTTGTCCGCTGAACGGTCGATTTGGTCGGGTTAACGGTGCAACCGGTTGTACAACCACGACACTTATGTCACCCTGCGTATCGAAACTCAGCGCAAAACAGCATTCCCAGGCGGCGGACAACGGCCGCGCCCATCTATGCCCCGCCCGTGCAAGCCATGTTCAACAGCAGCTTGAACGTGAAATGCCACCAGTGGCCGGATATCATGAACGCTGTTCAGGCGCACTATAGTAAGCTGTATCCGCACCAGCCCATATCAGTGACAACTTCGACCGCATTTTCCAGGAGACGCCATGACCCAACCAGTTCGCACCGCACCTACGCTTGCCGAGGTTGCCGCAGCTGCCGGCGTGTCGCGCTCCACGGCATCGCGCGCCCTCAACGATTCGCCCCGCATTAGCGAGGAAACCAAAAAGCGCGTCCGCGCGGCGGCCAAGGAAGTCAATTTTGTCCCCAACGCTCGTGGCCGAGCGCTCGCTGTCGGGCGCACGGAAATCATCGCCGTGCTCGTGACCGAGCCCCTGAGTGAACTCTTCAGCGACCCCACCTATAGCGAGTTTTTGAGCGGCATTACCGAGGAACTGTCGGAGTCGTCCTATCTGCCCGTTATCTTGCAGGCGTCTTCTACGCATGAGCGCAACCGCGCACGCGAGCACTTTGAGCGCCGCTCGTTCGACGCCGTGATCGACGTCTCCCCCTACAAGGGCAGCGAGCTGCTCGAGGTGCTGCGCGAGCTGGGTGTACCCACCGTGTTGTGCGGCCAGCTCGAGGGCCACCCCTATCGCGATGTGTTCTCGACAGTCTACTCTGACGACGAAGAGGGCGGACGCTTTGCAGCGCTCGCTATGAAAGAGCGCGGGCGCAAAGATATCGTCGCCGTGTTGGGACCGCAAGACAACCCCGCTGTTGTCGACCGCCTGCGCGGCTACCGCGCCGTCTTGGGCGAAGACCTCCCAGACGCAAACGTTATCTATACCGGCTGGAACAGCGGAGACGGCTATCAGGCCATGCACCAGATCCTCGCGCGCGAGATTGCTTTCGATGGCGTGCTCTGCGGATCGGACCGTATCGCGGCTGGCGTCATCACCGCGCTCAACGAGACAGGCCTATCCGTTCCGGCGGACGCTTCTGTCGTCGGCTTCGACGATCACGAGATTGCGACGCGCTGCGTCCCCGCGCTCACGACCGTCCGCCAGCCCCTGCGCGAAGAAGGCCACATGGCCGCCAACATTGCGCTCGACATGATCAAGGGTGCCAAGCCAACCACCACCGTCATGCACATGCAGCTCGTTCAGAGAGACTCGCTATAAGAAACTGGGACGGGCTTTCCGCCAGACAGTTGTTGCGGAAAGCCTGTCCCGTTTTGAGTGCTCATTCTGGGGCACAGTTTCCGTTAGACCGCTCAACCGGAAACTGTGCCCCATTATTTTGCCGAATTCTGGGTCGCGCTTTCCCAGAGGACCCCCTTTTGGAAAGCGCGACCCGTTCTGGACGCAGATTCCGGGACGCACTTTCCGCGACGCCCGGCCATCCCATGCCCCCACAACCTCGGCGCATAAAAAACGAGGGAAGGCGCGCGTCCTTCCCTCGTTGCAAGCAATATGTAGCCGCTCGCCTACATCAGGCGCAGGCTAACGTCCTTGAGCTGGGCGCCGCTAACGGCACTCGGGGCGCCCGACATGAGGTCGGAGCCGCTGGCCGTCTTGGGGAACGCCATGACGTCGCGGATGGAGTCGGAACCGGTGAGCAGCATGCACACGCGGTCCAGGCCCAGAGCAAAACCGCCCATCGGGGGCGCACCAAACTTGAGCGCCTCCATGAGGAAGCCAAACTGAGACTCGGCGCGCTCTTCGGTAAAGCCCAGGAGCCTGAGCATGGACATCTGCATCTCGGCGTTGTGGATACGCATACCGCCGCCACCGGCCTCAAAGCCGTCCATGACAAAGTCGTAGGTGCAAGAACCGGCTGCCAACGGATTGGCCTCGATCTTGGCGATGTCGGTCTCGGTCGGCAGGGTGAAGGGCTGGTGCTCGGCAGCGTAAGCCTTGCGGTCCTCGTCCCAGTGGAACAGCGGGAAGTTGACGACCCACAGGAAGTCGTGGCCCTCGCGCTTGATCTCGAGCGCGTTAGCCATGTGGGAACGCATGCCGCCCAGGATCTCGTCGGAGAGCAGGCGCGGGCCGGCGGCGAACATCACAAGGTCGCCGGGCTCGACGTCCATGCGCTCGCGCAGGGCGGCCATCTCCTCGTCCGAGAAGAACTTGACGATGGGGCTGTTGATGGAGCCGTCCTCGCGGAAAGCGATCCAGGCCAGGCCCTTGGCGCCAAACGTGGAAGCCACGCCGGCAAGCTTATCGATCTTGGCGCGAGCCCAGGCACCGGCGCCCTTGGCGTTGATGGCCTTAACGACAGAGCCCTCCTCGTTCGCGGCAGTCGCAAAGACCTTGAACTTGGAGTTGGCGAAGATGTCGGTCAGGTCGACCAAGTGCATGCCATAGCGGGTATCGGGCTTGTCGGAGCCATAGGTGTCCATGGCCTCCCAGTAGTCCATGCGACGCAGCGGCCTGGGCATCTCGACGCCCATGCGGCCGAAGGCATCGGACAGGACCTCTTCGAGCGCGCTCATGACGTCGTTCTGGTCCACGAAGGACATCTCGATATCGACCTGGGTGAACTCGGGCTGACGGTCGGCGCGCAGGTCCTCGTCGCGGAAGCACTTGGCAACCTGGTAGTAGCGCTCGACGCCACCGACCATGAGCAGCTGCTTCAGAAGCTGCGGGGACTGCGGCAGGGCGTAGAAGTTACCCGGCTGGATGCGGCTGGGGACGATGAAGTCGCGGGCGCCCTCGGGCGTGGACTTGAACAGGGAGGGCGTCTCGACCTCCATGAACTCACGGTTGTGCAGCGCCTCGCGAATGGCAAAGGTGAAATCGGAGCGCAGCTTGAGGTTGGCCATCATCTCGGGACGACGGAGGTCCAGATAACGATAGCGCAGACGGGTGTCCTCGCTGGTCTCGATGCCGTCCTCGATCTGGAACGGCGGGGTGACGGACGTGTTGAGCACCTCGGCGTGGTCGGTCAGAACCTCGATCTCGCCGGTCTCGAGCTTGGTGTTGGTGGTCTCCTCGCCACGGGCGCGCACGACGCCGTGAATCTTGATGGGCCACTCGGGACGCATGGTCTCGGCGATCTTAAAGGCATCGCCGTCGGAGTGCTCGGGGTCGAAGGTGAGCTGCGTGATGCCCTCACGGTCGCGAAGGTCGCAGAAGATAAGGCCGCCGTGGTCGCGGCGACGGCTCACCCAACCGGTGAGGGTGACCTCTTCGCCCACGTTCTCGCGGCGAAGCTCGCCGCAGGTACGGGTGTGCATGGAATGCTCGTCGATGGGACGGGTCTGGCTCATACCAGTGATCCTCCTTTATGGATCTGTGCCGCCCCGTGTCGTTCCGGGCGGCGTCGTACAGATTTGCCCGGCCTGCGTAAACCGCGCAGCCAGACATGGCGTTCTATCTTATCGCACCTGTGTCGATGTGCCGCGAAAAAGTAGCTCCTGCCCAAAGACTTGACGGAGACGAAACAATTGACGCGGCCTGGCCGTCGCACAGGCGTGCGGCGTGCGACAATGTGCCCCAATACAACTGCACTCGGAAAGGCCCGCCATGACTGCACGCCTCATCGTTATGGATATCGACTCCACGCTCATCAACCAGGAGGTCATCGGCCTGTTGGGCGAGGAGGCCGGCGTGGGCGAGCAGGTAGCGCAAATTACCGAGCGCGCCATGCGCGGCGAGCTTGACTTTAAGCAGGCGCTCGAGGAGCGCGTGGGGCTGCTCGCCGGCCTGGACGAGAGCGTGTTCGAGCGCACCTTTGAGCGTGCGACATTTACCCCCGGCGCGCTGGAGCTTGTGCGCTCGGCGCATAGCAAGGGCTGGAAGGTCGGCGTGGTAAGCGGTGGCTTCCACGAGGTTGCCGACAAGATCGTGGCCGCCGCGGGCATCGACTTTTGCCTGGCTAACCGCCTGGAAGTCGTAGACGGCAAGCTCACCGGCAAGCTGGCGGCAGACATCGTGACCAAGGAGTCCAAGCTCATCCAGCTGCTAGATTGGGCAGTTGAGTGCGGCGTCGATATGGCCCACACCGTCGCGATCGGCGACGGTGCCAACGACATCCCCATGATTCAGGCCGCGGGCACGGGCATCGCGTTTTGTGCCAAGCCCAAGACGCGCGAGGCCGCCCCGTTTGCCATCGACGAGCGCAATCTGATGCTCGCCATGGACATCATCCTGCGCGACTAGCCAATCCGTCTAGCAATTGAATCAGTCTGTCCTATAGTTTCCGAACAATTCTGCTTTAGTGTTCGGAAACATACCCTTTGAGTGCTAAACTTTGCGCCGTCGAAGGGAACATATATGGATAAGCGAGATCTAGAGCAGCTGCTGAGCGATGTTGCCGGCGGAGCTGTCACCCCTGCCGACGCCCTCACGCGCATCCAGACGGCTCCGACCGCCGATTTGGGCTTTGCACAGCTCGACCTTTCGCGCGGGGTGCGCCAAGGAGCCGGCGAAGTTGTCTACGGCGCCGGTAAAACCGCCGAGCAAATTGCCGCCATTATCAAAGCATTACTCGATGCCGGCCAGGAGCGCATCCTGGTCACGCGCCTGGACGACGAAAAGGCAGCCCGCACCTCGGAGCTCCTCGGCAACGGCATCGACCTGGGATATGTCCCGGACGCCCAGCTCGCCCTCGTGGGTGGCAAGCCCTCCCCCAACGGCAACGGACGCATCGTCGTCGCCTGCGCCGGCACGAGCGACCTGCCCGTTGCCGAGGAAGCCGCGTTGACGGCCGAGTTCTACGGCAACGAGGTCGATCGCCTCTACGACGTGGGTGTCGCCGGCCTGCACCGCCTGCTCGCGCATGCTGAGGAACTTGCCCAGGCGCAGGTGGTCATCGCCATCGCCGGCATGGAAGGCGCCCTGGCGAGCGTCATCGGAGGCCTTGTGAGCTGTCCGGTCATCGCCGTCCCCACCAGCGTGGGCTATGGCGCGAACTTTGGCGGCGTGGCCGCACTGCTCGCCATGCTCAACTCCTGCGCCAGCGGCGTTTCGGTCGTCAATATCGACAACGGCTTTGGTGCCGCCTACCAGGCAAGTCTTATCAATCATCTGAGCGCCGGCACGTCCTGCGCCCGCTAAGGAGCATTTCATGTCCAACCATCAGCACACGCTTATCATCGACGGCACCTCGGGCATCAGCGGCGACATGACCGTCGCGGCCCTGCTCGACCTGGGCGCCAGCGAGGAGCACCTGCGCGAGCAACTTGCCACGCTGCCAGTCGACGGCTTTGCGGTCGCTGTCACGCGCGTAAACAAGCATGGCATCGACGCCTGCGACTTTGATGTTCAGCTGGCAGAGGAGCTCGAGAACCACGACCACGACATGGCCTGGCTCTACGGCAACGAAGCGGGCACCGAGCACACACATGAGCATGAGCACCACCATCATGATCATGGCGAGCACGAACACGAGCACTGCCACGAGCATGACCATGAGGCCCACGGTCATGGCCACGAGGGTCACCATCACGCCCACCACCATCACCACCGTTCTTTGGCGGATGTCACCGCCATCATCGATGACTCGCAGCTAAGCGATGGCGCCAAGCGTCGCGCGCTCGCCATCTTTACCGCGCTCGCCGCCGCCGAGGCCAAGGCCCACGGCAAAACGACCGAGACCGTCATGTTCCACGAGGTGGGCGCCATCGACTCCATCGTCGACGTCTGCTCTGTCGCCATCTGCCTCGATGACCTTGGTATTGAGGACATCGTGGTCGAGTCGCTCTCCGAGGGTCACGGCACCATCCGCTGTGCCCACGGCCTCATGCCCATTCCCGTCCCCGCTGTCGTCAACCTGTGCCAGGCGGGCAATATCGCCCTCACGCCCGCACCGGTCGCCGGCGAGCTCGTGACGCCCACGGGCGCCGCCATCGTCGTCGCACTGCGCACGTCCGAGCACCTGCCGGCCCGCTACCGCATCGAGGCCGTCGGCTACGGCGCCGGTAAGCGCCCCTACGAGGGTTGCTCCGGCACGCTCCGCTGCCTGCTCGTTCACACGGACGCATAGCCATGGATGCCCGCAAGGCAAAAAGCCGCGCCGCCATCGTTGCAGCATTCTCCGAGCTCCTTCGCGAGGAGGACTACGGCAAGATCACCGTCGGCGACATCATCGCTCACGCCCATGTGGGTCGAGCCACGTTCTACGGTCTCTTCAAGAGCAAGGATGACCTACTGTCCGAACTTGTGAGCGACATCTGCACCCACGCCCTCGACGACGATGGCACACCGCTCGATGATCCGCTCGTACAAGTCGAACATATCCTCAACAACCTCTGGGAACGCCGCCAGGGCGTACGAGCCCTCGTAGCCGGCGCCGGCTCACGCGTCTTCGCCGACTGCTTACGCAAGACCATCATGTCACGAGCAGCCGAAACCGTCCCCACCGACCCAAACGGCCCCGCCGCCACCATGGACCGAAGCTTCCTACTACACCACATAGCCTCAAGCTTCGTAGGAATGGTCCAATGGTGGGCCTGGCACAACTTCCAAGCAGACAAAGCCGAAGTAGCCAAAGACTACCTATCAGCCATTAAGCCTCTCTTCAGCTAAGTAAGAAGCCCATCCCAAAGCATCGCCCCAACCCAAGCCGCCACGCATCCCAAAGTGTCACTCGCGCTTCAACGCCCCTACCAGCAACAAGCCCCTCCCATCCAAATTCAGATTTATATGTTGGGTTGCTTGTTCCAACGCGACTAAGATCCCGCAGCTGTCCGCATGGGGTAACTTCCCAGCGCATTCCGCAGGACGAAAGAACCCCCGCCGCACGAAGTGCGCAGCGGGGGTTCTTTCATGTCCGAGGACGCGCTGGGAAGTTACCCCATGCGGACGGCGGACAACCTATGTAGCCTTGGACTAAAACATGCCCAAGAAACCATGCACAAACAGCGCAGCCACAATGGCACCGACAAACGGAGCGATGCCAGGAACAAGCAGGCCGTACTTCCAGTTGTTGTCAGCCTTGTTCTTGATCGGCAGCACCTGATAGGCCATGCGAGGACCAAGGTCACGAGCCTGGTTCATGGCGAAGCCGGTGATGCCGCCCATGCCCATGCCAACGGCCCAGACAATCAGGCCGACGCAGATGGCGAGCAACAGAACGTTCTCACCAGCACGGCTAGCAGCAGCAAGGATGGCGCTGATAAACACGAAGGTGCAGATAGCCTCGCAGAAGAAGTTGCGGGCATAGTTCGTGCCCTCGGTGGTGGGGTTGGTCGAGAAGATGTTGCGCTGAGCAATGGGATCGACGACACCCTCGGAAGCCTTGAACTCATCGGCATACATAAACCAAGCGATCACGGCACCCACAAAGCCGCCGAGCATATCGGCAAGCATGAAGGGGATGCAGTTGCCCCACGGCACCAGACCGACGATGCACTGGGCAAGCACCATAGCGGGGTTCATGCACACGGCGCCGCCAAAGACAAACAGGCAGACCGAGATGCCAAAAGACCAGGTGGTGATGGCAAACATATGGCCAGAGCCCTGATACTTGGTGCCTTTGAGCACGGTATCGCAGTGCACGCCCACGCCAAAGACGATCATGAGGGCCGTCGCGCCGAATTCGCAGAGGAGTTTGGTAAGCATAAAACCTTATCTTTCTTGTCGGTTATAAACGATTCGTTTGGGCCACGCACTAGTGCTGCGCGACGACAACGCCCAGGCCATCGGGAATGACGGCAACCTTGGCATCGGCACCCTTCATCTCAAAGGCGAGCTTGAGCGCCTCCTCGATAGTGTTGACCGGCGTCATGTGCATATCCTTGAGCATCTGGTGATCGCACAGGTCGGTGACCATGATCACAGGGTGATGCGCCAGGATGCGGGCAAAGATCTGGCTCGTCCACTGATCGGGCAGGGTCTCGTCCTTAGGACGATCGATGCAGGCGCGCTCAAACTCTGCCGGATCGTTGTCGGCGATGTTGTGATAGAAGCCCTCGCCGCCGTGACCGTCGGCACAACCGGCGACGTCGATGATCACGCCGCCCTCGGGAAGCGTGGCCTCGGCAGCGCACATGCCCTTCACAGCCTGATAGATGTTCTGATCGAGGGGGTAGCCGCCGTTAGTGGTAATGGCGATCTCGCACTCGACGGGCTCAACGCCGGCAAGGCTCTTCACGAACTCGCAGCCAGCCTCGTGCGCCTTGTGGATGTCGCCGGCAAAGGAGCCAATGACCTCGTGCTTGCCGTTGAGCACCACGTTGAGCACAAAGGCAAGGTGAGCCATCTCGGCAGCGGCAAACATATCCTCGCTCACGTGATTGTGGCACAGGTTGCCGGCACGCGAATGGGAATCGTTCACAAACTGACCGTTGTGGTTGTACATGATGGTCTTGTAGCTGGCGATACCGGGAAGGACGGACTTACGGCTGCCAGAGAAACCGGCAAAGAAGTGCGGCTCAATGAAGCCCTCGGCAAGCAGCAGATCGCAATCGGCAGCAATCTTGTTGATGATGCACTCGCCACCAGAAGGCAGGGTGCCGATCTTTTTCATCATGCTGTCATCAGTCGCGACGTGCATAACGATTTCCTCGTTGGCAACGATCTCCTCGCCATACTTGTTGACGAGCTCCTCGTGCGTCGACGGACGGTGCATGCCCGTAGCAACCAGAATACGCACACGGGCCTCGGGCGCAGCGGCATGAATGTGATGCAGCAGAATAGGCATCGTCACACGCGAGGGAACGGGACGCGTATGATCGGAGCTAATGATGACAATATCCTTCTTGCCAGCACAAAGCTCCTCGAGCGAAGGCGAGCCGTAAGGGTTGGCAAGCGACTCCTCCACCAGCTCTTCCTGCGATTTCGTGGTCTTAAACTCGTTTTGATGACCTTCCATCACGCCCGCGAAGTTCTTATCCTCGAGTTCCAGATGCAACGTCTTGTGGTCAAACGGCAGTTCACATTCAAACAATGACGAGCGCCCTCTTCCTTTCAACTGACACACTAGATAAACCGTTGGAAGGATACGCCGCTCACCGAAAAACACCACCGTCCACCGACTCATTAACACAACGTTCATATTTGACCCAAATCAGAACCACCCTTAAAAAGGGTGGTTTGCTCTTAGGGTATAACCCACGGGCCC
>UREM01000045.1 GCA_900546775.1 uncultured Collinsella sp.
AACGGCCTGCGCGTGGACGACGCCATCGCCAAGCTGTAAACTCGCCGCGCACGGGGGCGCCGGTCGCGTCCCCGTGCAACGGGCATGCGCCTTCCCCGACCGACGGCGCATGCCCGTTGCATTCGCATCCCGCCCGCCCACCGCACGGCGCGGGCGGTCGAAGCGATTGAAAGGAACCCCTCCATGTTGAAGAAAACCCTCGTCTTCGCCCTGTCGGCGGCGCTTTTCGCGTTCTCGCTCGCCGGCTGCGGCGGAAATTCAATCGACAGCGCAAAGGCAAGCGATGCCGATTCCCAGGAAAAGACCGAACAGGCGGCCGATGCGACCGAGGGCGCAAGCGCTGCCCCCATCACCGCCGACAAGGTGGCCGACGGCACCTATCCGATCACCGTAGATTCCAGCTCGAACATGTTCAGGATTGTGGACGCCCAGCTCATCGTGGAAAACGGCTCCATGCACTGCGTGATGACGCTTTCCGGCACGGGCTACGGCAAGCTCTTCATGGGCACGGGCGACGAAGCTGCCGCCGCGAGCGAGGCCGACTTCATCCCCTATGTGGAAAACGCGGAAGGCAAGTACACCTACGACGTGCCCGTTGAAGCGCTCGACGAGGACACCGCCTGCGCCGCGTGGAGCATTAAAAGGGAGCGGTGGTACGACCGCACGCTCGTGTTCGAATCCGTCGGCGTCGATCTGCGCGCCGACGCACTGAAGTAACGCCATGCGGTCGATTCTTCCCAAGGGGGAAAACAGGAAACGCCGCAGCATCGCGGCGCGCGCGATCGCCTGCGTTCTCGTCGCCCTGCTCGCGCTTCCCTTCGCGGGGTGCAGTGCGAGCCCGAACGCGACCGGTGGCACGGCGGGCTCTCAGGAATACACTGTGAGCGTCTCGCTTTCCGGCGGGTCAGGGCGCGCAAGCATCGCCTCACCCACCACAATTGTGAAGGATGGCGACACCTACACCGCGACCATCACCTGGTCGAGTTCGAACTACGACAAGATGACCGTCGACGGCGTGGACTACGCACCCGTAAACGACGGCGGCAACTCCACGTTCGAGATACCCGTCACGCTCGACGAGGACATCGCCGTGTCGGCCGAGACCGTCGCCATGTCGACGCCGCACACCATCGACTACACGATCCACTTCGACTCATCCACCATGAAGGAGAAATCGGGCGACGATGCAAGCGGCGGCTCCCCTGCGGGAACGGTTTCAAGCGCCGCGGCCGACTTCCACAACGCCGATTTGGGCTGCGGCTGGGAGCCGACGGGGGCGCTTCAGCTTGAATACGCCGAGCACTTCACTGTCGACGAGTTCGAAGGCGGTCTGCGGCTTATCTGCGTTTCGAATGGGGAGCGTTTCCTCGTGGTGCCGCAAGATGCGAAGGTACCTGATGGGTTGAGCTCCGACATCGCGGTCATAAGGCGCCCCGCCGACAAGGTGTACCTCGTGTCGTCGGCGTCGATGTGCCTGGTCGACGCGCTCGATGCGAACGACAATATCTTAATGTCGGGCACGAAAGCCGACGATTGCTCGGTCGCGGGCTTCAAAAGCGCGCTCGGAAGTGGGGCGATCGCCTACGGCGGCAAGTACAGCGCGCCCGACTACGAGCGAATATCGGCCTCGGGCTGCACGCTCGCCATCGAGAACACCATGATCAACCACACGCCCGATGTGAAGGAAAAGCTGCAGAAGCTCGGGCTCGTCGTGCTCACCGAACAGTCGTCGAGCGAGCCCAAAGCACTCGGGCGCGTCGAGTGGATTAAGCTTTTCGGCGTCCTGTTCGACAAGGAAGACGAGGCCACGCACCTGTTCAACGAGCAGAAGGCCCGCGTCGAGCAAACGTCGGGGCTCGCGTCGTCAGGTAAAACCGTGGCGTATTTCTACATTAACTCGAACGGGGCCGCCGTCACGCGGCGGGCGGGCGACTACGTGGCGCAGATGATCGAGCTTGCAGGCGGCAGCTACGCGCTCGATGACGCGCAGACGGCGTCGACGTCAGGTTCGTCAGTAACGCTCGAAATGGAGCGCTTCTACGCGACAGCGAAGGATGCCGACATCATCGTCTACAACGGCACCATCGACGAATCGGTTGCCACCTTGAACGACTTCGTAGGCAAAAACGCGCTACTGTCGCAGTTCAAAGCCGTGAAGAACGGCAACGTCTGGGTCACAAGCGCCGACATGTACCAGCAGATGACTTCTACCGCCGACATTATCGACGAGCTGCACGGGGCGTTCACCGGCGATGACACGAGCGACTTCCATTATCTGAAGAAGCTCGGCTAGCACCATGAGAAGCCGACTTTCCATGGCATACGACGAATCGGGGCGCGCCGCGCGGTGTCGCGTCGTGACGGCGCTGCTCGCTGTTGCCCTCATCGTGCTCGTCGGGACCAACCTGTGCATCGGGAGCGTGCTCGTGCCCGCAGACCACATCCCCGGCATCCTTTCGGGCGGCGCGGCCAATTCCATGGAAAGCCAGGTCATCTGGGAGATTCGACTGCCGCGCGTACTTTCAGCCGTGCTTCTCGGCGGGGCACTTTCACTCTCCGGGTTCCTGCTGCAGACGTTTTTCAACAACCCCATCGCCGACCCGTTCATCTTGGGCGTCTCCTCGGGCGCAAAGTTCGTCGTCGCGCTTACGATGATCGTACTTCTGGGCGCAAACCAGGCCATGTCCTCGCCGGCCATGGTGGCCGCAGCGTTTCTGGGCTCGCTTATCACCATCGGTTTCGTGCTCCTCATTGCACGGCGCATAAGTTCCATGGCCATGCTCATCGTGGCGGGCGTCATGGTGGGATACATCTGCTCGGCGGCGACGAACTTCCTCATCGCCTTCGCCGACGACCAGTCCATCGTGAACCTGCACAACTGGTCTTTGGGTAGCTTCTCGGGTTCGAGCTGGGACGACGTCGCGGTCATCACGGTCGTGGTGATCACCGTAAGCGCATGCGTATTCGCGATATCGAAGCCCCTTTCCGCCTTCCAGCTGGGAGAAGCCTACGCGAAAAGCGTCGGCGTGAACGTCGCACGCTTCCGCGTGGCGCTCGTCCTTCTAGCGAGCATGCTCTCCGCCTGCGTGACCGCGTTCGCTGGTCCGGTGTCGTTCGTAGGCATTGCGGTTCCGCATCTCGTGAAGTCGGTGCTAAAGTCGTCGAAGCCCATCCGCGTGATTCCTGCGTGCTTCTTGGGAGGCGCCATCTTCTGCGCGGGCTGCGATTTGATCGCGCGCACACTGTTCTCTCCTGTCGAACTTTCCATCAGCGCTGTCACCGCCATCTTCGGCGCGCCGGTGGTTATCGCGCTCATGTTGAAGAAGCGGGTGAGGTAGATGGGGGAATTCGTGCCGCGGCCCAAAACGCTCGGAGGGGACATTCCATGCTTAGACAGTCCTGAGCTCGCACGAAAGCGCCAGAAGGCACTTTCGGCTCGTGCGGAACTGCGCGCGGAACGCCTCTTCCGAGCGGAGCCGAACCTCGAAACTACGGTCGAAACGCAGGCTGACGGAGCGCCGCTTTTCCACATAAGCGACCTGTCGGCGGGCTACGACAAGAAGGTCGTAGTCGGAGGCGTCGATCTGGAGGTTCGCGCGGGCGACGTCGTGGCGCTCATCGGGCCGAACGGCTCGGGCAAGTCGACCATCTTAAAAACCATCACACGCCATCTGGCACCGCTTGCCGGCGCGGTCGAGCTCGACGGGCGGGAGATTTCCCGATGGAAGACGGCGGAGTTTGCAAAGAACCTTGCCGTTATGCTGACAGATCGCCCCCGGACCGAGCTCCTCACCTGCCGCGATGTCGTAGAGGCGGGAAGGCACCCCTACACCGGGCGAATGGGCACACTCTCGCCCGACGACCATAGTCGGGTCGACGAGGCCATGAAAACCGCACGTGTGGAAGAGCTCGCCGAGCGCGATTTCATGCAGATAAGCGACGGGCAACGCCAGCGCGTCATACTCGCACGCGCCATCGCGCAGGATCCGCGTGTGCTCGTGCTCGACGAGCCCACGTCGTATCTCGATATCCGCTACCAGATCGACCTGCTGCGAATACTTCGCCACCTTGCGAAATCGCGGAATGTGGCTGTCATCATGTCCATCCACGAACTCGAGCTCGCGCAGAAAAGCGCCGACAAGGTGATTTGCGTGAAGGACGGCCGGGTCTTCCGCGCCGGCGTACCCGAGGACATATTCACGCGCGAGACGATTGGCGAGCTCTACGGCCTTCAACATGGCACCTTCAACGAGCGCTTCGGCAGCGTGGAAATTGGACGCCCGCACGGCGATGCGCACACGTTCGTCATCGCCGGCGCAGGTACGGGGTCGGCTGTGTTTCGCCAGCTCATCCGGCAGGGCAAGGCGTTCTACACGGGCGTTCTGCACGAAGGGGACATCGACTGCGAGCTAGCGCGCGACCTGGCGGCGGAATGCGTGGCCGAGCGCGCCTTCGAGCCGATCGGGGATAAAACCATAGCCCGCGCCAAAGAGCTCCTCGTCCACTGCGCGCGCCTTATCGTGTGCCCCGCCGCCTTCGGCACCATTAACGCCCGCAACGCAGAGCTCGTCGAGTTCGCACGCTCGCACGGTATCGAGGTCATGCGAGCGTGCGAAGGCGCATCGGAGGATTCCCAATTGGGGTGGAAAGGATAAACTGGACTTTCTTTTAAGGATCCTCAGGCTACAGCTCCTACGCCGGCGAGGTCTACAAGGCGCCGGAGAACCTCATAAACAGGAATTTCCACGCCGACGAGCCCAACCTGCTGTGGCTCACCGACATCACCGAGTTCAGGCTCCCGGGCGGCGAGAAGGTCTACCTGAGCCCGGTCATCGACTGCTTCGGCGGGATGCTCGTCGCCTGGTCGATCGGGCTGCACCCCGACAAGCGCCTCGCGAACTCGAGCCTGCGCCTAATCCAAGCGAGATTCCAGACTCGACAGGCCATTGAGAGTCAGGTCGTTGGCGACCTCCGAGACGCGCTCGATAGGAACCGAGCCGTCAGACAGCGCCCATGTGCGATAGATTCCGATAATACCCGACAGCAAAAACGCCAGATAGTAGTCGAACATCTCGTCCTTGAGACCGTGGGGCAGCAGATCGCGCTCGGCAATCTCGTGCTCGAGCGGCGCACGAAGACGAGCCATAAAATCATCGAGCGGAATGTTCTCGATCAGCTGACGATTGAGCACCAGGTTGTTGCACAGCGCCTCGTTAACGGTTTTAAAGAAGGTCGCCGCCGCGCCCAGGGCGCGCTCGTTGGTGTCACCGTCCATGGAAGCAAGCGTTTTCTCGACCGAGTCGACAATCATCTCCACCACATCGACGGCAATGGCATCGAGCAAGCCATCAACCGTACCAAAGTGCACGTAGAAGGTTTTACGGTCGACATTGGCCTCGCGCGCGATGGCACTCACCGTAATGTCTGCCAGCGGCTTTTCCATGAGCAAGCGCTCAAAAGCGGAAAGGATGGCATTGCGGCTGCGAACGATACGGCGATCAATACGCGGTTTACTGGTGGCCATGGGTGTGTCCCTTCGATATGCGAGCATTCATCAACAGATGAGAGATAATCTACGTAAGAGGATTATCCCCCATACAGCTCAAATATGCCCCGCATCATGAAGAACGCACGACTGCCCTACCGCGACTTAGGGTGCTTCTTCTTATTGAGCGCCGACGGAGATACGCGGATACCGTCGCCCGTCTGGCGCACATAGGCTTTATGAGCCGGCTTAGCGGTCCCAGAAGCCTTCTGAGCGTGCTTCCTGGGATCAACGGTAACAGCATTCGTGGGGTGCGGCTTAGTGGGCGCAGAGGGCGTCTGAGGCTCGCGGCCGAGCTTGCGCATCACGCGATCCCAGCGCGCATGGATGCTCTCGTTGTGGGCGCTCTTAAGGCCCAGCAGGGGCGCAGCCAAAATGGTCGGCGCGATAAACGTAATGAGACGCCACAGCAGATAGCCGGCGGTCGAAGCCGACCCAAAGAAATGACCCAAGAACAAAGCAAAGCCGCCCTCAGCGCCACCAGTTCCACCGGGCAAGGGAACCGCAGAGCTCAGCAGCTGGACAAAGGCGCTCGCGGCCATGACCGAGAAAAAGTCGACCTCGTGGTGGCCAAAGGCGAGCATCAGGAAATACGGCACGAGGTAGAAAAACGCGAGCTGCAGCATGGTGATAAACACGGTGAGCAGCATGGAAGAAAAATGTCCGGCCGAAAGCTTGAACTTCTCGGAGAAGGAGTAGATCTCGCCATCGACAAACGAGCGCCATCCATCGATCTTAGTGGCCGAGACACCTATGCGCTCGAGCCAATTGATGATGCAATGGGCGACGCGCGTGACGGTCTTAGGCATGAGCGCAACGGCGAAGATGCCGAGCAGGATGCAGCAGTGACCGCCAAAACTAAAGACGCACAGCAGCGTCATGTCGCCATAGCGCTCGGCAAAAAACGGCATGCGAGCAAGCAATAGGATAGCGCCCCAGGCAACGAGGCCAAACTGATACACAATAAATCGGGTGAACTGCGTGGCACCCGCTTCGCCCACGTTTTGGCCCGCTTTGGTCAGGCGGTAGATCTGGGCAGGCGTAGAGCCCATCATCATGGGCGTCAGGTTGCCAAAGAAGATGCCACTCGCCTCGACCGAGATCAGGTCGCGAATGCCGACGGGTGAATTGGGGTCGAGCCAGACGGCGATCGCATAGGCCACAATGCCAAAGAACAGATACATAAACATGCAAAGACACGCGACAACGAGCCAGGGCGCCTGGACGCTCGACATAGCAGCCCAGAACTGCCCCATCTGCCCGGTTACCACCAGATAGACGATATAACCCACCAGCACAACGCCGATAAAGATTGCGCCGCGGCGTGCGCTCTTATTGTCATCGCCGCCCGAGGCCTCAACCTCGACCTGGGGCTTGGACGTATGCTGAGAGGACTCCGTCATGAGACTCCTTCTAACAGTCAAAATATCTTGGTTATTGTACCCGTAAGGGCCATAAGCAGAACGCAAAGCTCTTGTTCAAACGGGAATGACAGACAGTTGTTTGATAATAAAAAACCCGGCCTTCCGTGGAAAGACCGGGTATCAGATGCGTGGTAGCCCGTACCAGATTCGAACTGGTGATCTCCGCCTTGAGAGGGCGGCGTCCTAAACCGCTAGACGAACGGGCCACATAACATCTGCACTGCCGTGCTGCGAGGAAATATATTACGGGACAAAAAACATCAGCGCAAGAAGAAATTCCAAATTGCCGAAAAATTGTCGACAGGTTATGGAACGCGCAGGTCAACTAATTAGCTAATTCAAGTTGAGATGAACCAAAAGGGTTTCGCGATCGTTGGGGATGTTGTCCTCGATAACGGCTTCGAGGGCGGCGTTGAGTAGCTGGCCTAGCTCGGGCCCCGGCTTCACACCGGCGCGGATCAGGTCGCCGCCGTTAATGGCGAGCATCTTGAGCGTATAGGGCTCCCCCGCCTTCAGCAGCTCGTGCGCCATCGCGCGCATCTCCTCAATCGTCTCGACGTAATAGAAGCACGACGGGGCCTTGCCGAGCGTATCGGCACGCTTAAGATCCATGAGCTCGTCCATCAAACGCGGCGTGTCGACGCCCCCGCCCGAAAGCGCGCGCATCATATTGAGCAGGCAGGAGCGCTCGGGGCGCAGCGGCTTGTCGTGATATTTGATGAGCAGGCACACGTCGCGCACCAGGTCGTGCGAGAGCGCCAGGCGATCCATAATGACGCGCGCTTTCTTGGCGCCGAGCTCGGGATGACCGTAGAAGTGTCCGCTGCCGGCGTGATCGACCGTGAAACACTCGGGCTTGGACACATCGTGCAAAAACGCCGCCCACATAAGGCTCGACAAGGGCGCGACGCCGTCGCACAGCGCAAGCTCCCCTGCCACCGTCAGCACACGGGCGATATGTTCGTAGACGTTAAAGGCATGGTAGACGCTACGCTGGTCAAAGCCACGGGCCGGGGCCAGCTCAGGCACAGAGGCACAGATGAGCTCGGGGTAGCGCAGCATCGCGTCTCCCCCATGACCGGTCGAAAGAATGCCCTCGAGCTCAATACCCACACGCTCACGCGCCACGGCATCGAGCAGCGGCGCACACTCGGCAAGCGCGCGCTTAGTCTCGGGCTCAATCATAAAGTCCAGGCGGCAGGCAAAGCGCACCGCACGCAACATGCGCAGGGCGTCCTCGTTAAAACGACGCTTGGGATCGCCGACAGCGCGAATCAGCTTGCGCTCCAAGTCACCCTGGCCGTCGTAGCGGTCGACAAGCCCGCGCTCGGGATGCCAGGCCATGGCGTTGACGGTAAAGTCGCGGCGCGCCAGATCGTCCTCGAGCGAGGCGGCACGCTCCACACTCTGGGGATGGCGACCATCGGTGTAAAAGCCATCCAGACGGTACGTGGTGACCTCGATACGCTCGCCATCGGAAATAGCCGTGATTCCGCCAAATTTAATGCCCGACTCCACAACCGCGATGCCGGCGGCCTCGAGCGCCGCTTTGGACTCCTGCCACAGGCCGCTACAGCACATATCAACATCGTGGCTGGGGCACCCCATCAGGGCGTCGCGCACCCAACCGCCCACGTACCAAGCCTCAAGACCAGCCGCCTCAAGCGCACGCAGGACGCGCAGAGACGCATCGGACGGTTGCGTACCGTTGAGCAAAACATTGCACATGCCTATGGCCTCCTGCACTTGTGAGCGTAAATCGATGGTTCTCAAGAAGTCTAACAAGAAACGAGAAAACACGCACACGCAATCGCGTCGTCGATTAGATAAATCGAGACAGCAGACGCCACATACGTTCAGCGCGCAAAAAACACCCGCCTTGGTAATCCAAAGCGGGTGTTCGGCAACGACGTATCGATGCTGCTAGCAGACCTGGCGAACCTCAATGTGCTTCATATATTCGTCCACCTTGGCAAAATCGCCCAGACCGGGGCACTCGACCACGTTGGCGCCGGTAGCCATCGAAAGGCGCAGGGCGTCCTCGACGCGCTCGGGGGCGTCGTGCCACACGGACAGGAAGGCAGCGAGCGAGGAATCGCCGGCGCACACCGTCGACAGCAGCTTGACGTCGAAGGTGCGATTGGCAAACCAAATGTGCTCGCCGTTGGAGAAGTACGCACCGGCGCCACCAAGGGTCAGCAGCACGTTCTTGGCGCCCTTGGCGTGCAGCTCGGCCATCGCGCCCTTGACGGACTCGTCGTCGCCACCGCTCACCTTAATGCCAAAAATATCGAGCAGCTCGTCATCGTTGGGCTTAATCAGCAGCGGCTCCATGGCAATGAGGTCTGCCAGCTGATGGCTCGAGATGTCGAGGACGAACTCGGCCCCCTTGGCCTTGACTCGGCGCAGGACCTCGGCCAGGAAGCCCTCGGAAGTGTTGGGAGGTAGCGAGCCGCTGATGACCAGGCAGGTCATGTCATCAAGCGAATCGATAAGCTCAAATATCTCCTGCTCGTTGGCCTCGTTGATGGCGGCACCGGCGTTGACCATGTTGTACTCGGTGTCGGGGCCGGCATTGAGGAATACGTTGACGCGCGTGATGCCGTCGGTCCACACGGGCTTGACGGGCACGCCCAGGGCCTCGGCACCCTTAACGATAAACTCGCCCGAGAAGCCGGCGAAGAAACCCAGGATCGTGGTGTCGACACCGTAGTGGTCAAGCGTAAACGAGACGTTGAGGCCCTTGCCGTTGGGCGTGTAGACGGCGTTGCGGGTACGCGTGACGGTGTTGGCAGCAAGGCCGTCGCAGGCGATGTTGTAGTCAATGGCGGGATTTGCAGTGAGCGTGTAAATCATGAATGTTCCTTTCACAAGGCAACGTGTTAATGAAAGTATATTCCACGCATCGGTAAAAGGCTAGGACAACTCGGTGAACGGTGTGGAAGCGATGAAGTACGGAAGGACTCCTCTCCCCCGTGGCGGAACAAAAAGGCGCCCCAGCCGAAACCGGGGCGCCGCATGCGCACGAATATGTCGCGTTTCGATTACTGACGATCGAGCTTGCGGACAGCAACGCGCTTGCTGTACTCGTCGACGTGACCGAAGTCGCCGATGCCGACGGACTCGGCAACGTTGGCGCCGGTGGCCATAGCGAGCTTCATGGCCTCCTCGACGTTGTCGCGATCCCTGTACCACTTGTGCAGGAACGCAGCGAGGGTGCAGTCGCCGGCGCAGACGGAAGAAACCAGCTTGATGTTGAACTCACGCTTGGCGTACCAGATGTCCTCGCCGTTGGAGAAGTAAGCGTCGCCGCGACTACCACGGGTGAGCAGCACGTTCCGAACGCCAGCGTCGTGAGCCATCTTCATGGCAACGCGAACCTCGTCGTCGGTGTCGACCGGCACGCCGAAGATAGCCTTCATCTCGTGATGGTTCGGCTTAATGAGCAGCGGCTTCTTGTGAGCGAGCTCCTTGAGCTTGTCGGAGGACAGGTCCAGGACGACATCGGCGCCACGGGCCTGAGCGTGCTCCATGACCTGAGCCAGGAAGTCGGGCGTAGCTTTGGGAGGCACGGAGCCGGAGACGATCAGGCACTCAAGGTCGCCCGCGGTGTCCAGGATGTTGTAGAGCTCCTCCTGGTGCTGCGGCGTGATCGGAGCACCAGGGTTCAGGATGCCGTACTCGTGCTGGCCATCGTTGACGTAGGTGTTGATGCGCGTGATACCGTCGGTCCAGACCGGGCGGCATAGGCAACCCAGGTTCATGACCTCCTCGACGATGAACTTGCCCGTGAAGCCGGCGAAGAAACCGAGCGCGACGGTGTCGACGCCCATCTTCTTAAAGGCGAAGGACACGTCGAGGCCCTTGCCGTTAGCCGTGTAGCTGGCCGAGCCGGTGCGGACGTTCTCGTCGGGCTCGAGCGGAGAGCTCGAAACCGTCATGTCGACAGCCGGGTTAGCGGTTAGCGTGTAGAACATTTACAGTACCCCCTGTATATGTGAGGGCCGCGTGGCCGGCCCATTCCAACCACGCGGTTACCTCTGATACCAAATTAGCGAGCTGCGGACTCGAGCAGTGCCTTGACCTCGGCAGCGGTGTTGCAGGCGAGCGCCTTCTCGGCGAGCTCGTCGCACTCGGCCTTGGTCCACTGGCTGATGGTCTTGCGGGCGCGCAGGATGGACGGAGCGCTCATCGAGAACTCCTCCAGGCCCCAGCTGATCAGCAGCGGCTCGAGCAACGGATCGGCAGCGGCCTCGCCGCACATACCGACCATGATGCCGGCCTTCACGCCGCTCTCGATGATGTTCTTGAGCGAGCGGAGCACGGCGGGATAGTACACCTGGTACAGGTTGGAGATGGTGTCGTTGCCACGGTCGGCGCACATGGTGTAGCCGATCAGGTCGTTGGTGCCGATGGAGAAGAAGTCGGCGACCTCGGCCAGGCGGTCAGCGAGCAGCGAGGCGGCAGGCGTCTCGACCATGATGCCAACCTCGATGTTCTCGTTGAACTTGCGACCCTCTTCGGTCAGCTCGGCCTTGCACTGCTCGACGAGCTCCTTGACAGCCAAGACTTCCTCGACGCAGGTGACGAGCGGGATCATGATCTTGACGTCACCGAAGGCGCTGGCGCGCAGCAGGGCGCGGAGCTGGACCTTGTACTGGTCGGGGTTGGCCAGGCAGTAACGCACGGCGCGGAAGCCCATGAAGGGGTTCTCTTCCTTGACCATGTGCAGGTACGGAATCTCCTTGTCGCCACCCACATCGAGCGTGCGGATGATGACCGGAGCGCCCTTGAGCGCGCTGGCGACCTTACGGTAGGCGTTGAACTGCTCCTCCTCGGAAGGAAGCTCAGCAGAGTCCATGAACAGGAACTCGGAACGGAACAGGCCGATAGCCTCGGCGTCGTGATCGAGCGCGTTGGGCACGTCATCGGGGTTGCCGATGTTGCAGGCAATGATCTTCTTGATGCCGTCGGCAGTCACGGACGGCTTGCCGCGGAAGGCCTCGAGAGCCGCCTTCTCGGCAGCGAAAGCCTCGGCCTTGGCAGTGTAAGCGGCGAGCGTCTCCTCATCGGGATCGGCCTCGACGATACCCTTGCCACCGTCGACGACAACGGTCATGCCGTTGCGCAGTGCGGTGCAGCTGTTGGAAACCGAAAGGACAGCCGGGATCTCGAGGGCGCGCGCAATGATTGCGGAGTGCGACGTGCGGCCACCAGTCTCGGTGACGATACCGGCAACGTGCGCCTTATCGATCGTGGCGGTCATGGACGGCGTGAGGTCGTGCACGACAACGACGGTGTTCTCGGGCAGGACGGAGAGGTCGACGACCTCCTTACCCAGCAACTCGGCCAGAATGCCGGTACGGATGTCGGCGATGTCGGCCGCACGCAGACGGAACATCTCGTCGTCCATGGACAGGAACATGTTCTCGAACATGGTCGAGGTGTCCATGAGCGCCTGCTCGGCGCAGGTGCCGCCGTCAATGGCGGCGTTGATGGCGTCGGTCATGCCCGGATCCTGAGCCAGGACAATGTGTCCGCTCATGATCTCGGCCTCGGCCTCGCCCACCGTCTCCTTCATGTGGTCGGCCTGAGCCTGAGTCTTCTCGCAGAAGACCGAAAGAGCGGTCTGATAGCGTTCCTTCTCTGCTGCCGGATCAGCAACCTCGTGCGGTTCAAACGTCAAGTCGGGATCGACGGCGACCATGACGGTGCCGATACCGATGCCCTCGGATGCGTTGACTCCCTGATACATTCCCATTCCTCTCTCCGTGCCATGTGATAAAGCGTTTTGCCATATCCATGACAAAAGAGCGCAGCTACCTTGAACAGGTCACTGCGCCCCCAAATATGAACTTAATTGTTCAACATGCGACCCGTTTGAGTTCTACTCGCCAAGACCGCTCTTGATGAGCTCGATGGCGGCAGCCAGAGCCTCGGCCTCGTCGGCGCCGTCGCACTTGACCTCGACCTCGGTACCACAGGGGATACCAGCAGCCATGAGGGCCATCGGGGACTTGCCGTTGACCTCCTTCTCGGGGGTGACGACCGTCACGTCGCAGGCGTACTTGCCCATGGTGGAGGCGAAGAGGCCGGCCGGACGCATGTGAAGACCCTGCGGATTAACGAGGGTAGCCTTCTCAGAAACCATAATTGACTCCTTTTTTGTGTTTAACCCCTGTCATGTATGCGGCAGGAGTCAGATTCACGACGTTGTTTATATTAACTCACATCAAACGGTTTTTCATTGTGTTTCGCACGAATTGTTGGACAGATGTCGTTCCTGGGCGTTTGCTCGCCCACAGAG
>UREM01000046.1 GCA_900546775.1 uncultured Collinsella sp.
ACGATATGGCACCGTGGGGACACATGTATGTCAATCCTGGTCTAACAGAGCCTTATTTAATCCCCGTCCCGAAATTGAACCGCCCCCTCATTTCTTGGACATTAGAAATGAGGGGGCTTCTTTATGGACGGGAAAGTCGGACACGACGCCACGCTGAGGACTCTTGCAGCAGAGTTTTGCGACAGGGGATACGGGCGCACCGAAGGCCGAAGGGCGCCCGGACCCGGCCGGGGCCGGCGGCGCGCGAGGGCGAGCTCTTGCGACGGAGCTGCTGCCCGGGCGCCTGAAGGACGAGTTCTACAGGAACCGGACGTGGCGGAGCTTCGAGGAGTTCAAGCGGGACCTCCACGCCTACACCGTTCACTGGAACAAGAGGAGGCAGGTTAAGCAAAAGGGACTGACCCCGGAGGAGTTCCGGAATCAGTCCCCATGTGCGGCATAGGCCGCTAATTGACCCGTCTAAGTTTCGGGGCGCAGTTCATTTCAGCGCCGCCCGAGAAAGCTAAACGCCTTCTGACAGGTTGTCCCGGGCCGAGGGCGGCCACCTTGATCGCCCTCGGCCCTCACCCACCTCAACTGCTCCTCAATTACATAGAGCTGATTGAGGAGGGCGCAAGCTAGTGGGCGCCTTCCTCCTCGTCGTTGGGTCGGTAGGTGATGAACTCGATAACAAAGGCCAGGACGGCGGAGATGAGCGAGGCGATGATCGCGAAGATCATGTGGGAGATCCCGGCGCCACCAGGGGTCCCGTCGATGAAGTTGAGCAGGTTGAAGACGCCGAGGCCGCCCGAGATGTACATGAGAGCGCCAGTCATTCCCACGATAGCGCCGCCCACGGCGGAGCTCAGGCATGCCACGACGAACGCGCGCTTGTTGGGGAGGGCGATGCCGTAGATGCCCGGCTCGGTGACGCCGAAGAAGAAGGCGGAGATCATCGCGGGAAGGGCGATGCCGCGGAAGCGCTCGTCCTTGTTTCTGAGGTACATGGCAAAGATGACCGCTCCGAGTGCGAACCCGTGGCCGATGGTGGCGGCGAGCACGCTATCGTGGCCGAGGGTGTTCAGGTTCATGATGGAGATGGGGATGAGGCTCCAGTGGAAGCCGAAGATGACGAGGCACATCCACAGTCCGCCGACTAGGGCGCTGCCCAGGACGGAACCAACCACGGGGAGCTGGAAGATGAACGAGAACGCCGCGCTCAGCAGGTTGGTGATGAGGGTGGCCACCGGGCCGATGATGAGGTAGCCCAAGACGATGGAGACCGTCATCGTGGCGAGCGGGACAAGGAACATCTTGAGCGCAGCCGGCATCCAGCTCTTGAGCCAGCGCTCAAGGATAGAGCCGAACCACACCATGAGAAGGACGGGGATCACCGAGCTCACGTAGCCGGACACGGGCATGATGATGGGGAGCCCGAGGGCGGTGGCGTACCACGAGAACGTGCCGGCCACGCCGAGGTCGATGCTGCCGAGCGCCTCGCCCGAGGTCAGGGCGACCATCGTCGGGTAGAGGAGCGCCACGCCGATTGCCACGCCGGTGAACTCGTTCATGCGGAACTTGCGAGCGGCACTGAACGCCAGGGCGACGGGAAGGAAGTAGAAGAAGCCGTCAGCCACGGTGTAGAGCAGCGTGTAGAGGCCGTCGTTTGCAAAGGCCGGGACGAAGTAGGTGATGAGGGCAAGCAGTCCCTTCATGATGCCTGCGGCGGCAAGCGGTCCCAGGATGGGCTGGAAGATGCCAGAGATGAGGTCGATGATGATGAAGGCAACGGTCTTATCGCCCTGGGGCTCGTCGTCGGCGCTTGCGCCGCCCGAGAAGTTGCCGGCCTCCAGGACCGCGTCGTAGACGTCCTCGACGATGTTGCCCACGACCACCTGGTACTGGCCGTTGGCCTGGATGACCTGGATGACGCCCTTGAGGGCCTCGATCTTGGCCGTGTTGGCGCGGGACTCGTCCTTGAGTTTGAAGCGCACGCGCGTGATGCAGTGCGCGACGCTGGCGACGTTCTCGGCGCCGCCTACGTTCTCGAGTATGGATCTGGCCAGGTCGTCGTATTTTTCTGCCATTATTTTCTCCTTAGTGATATTGCCCGGGTGGTTAGCCCAGGTCGCCTCCGTTGGTGGCGATGGCCTGCTGATACCAGTAGAAGCTCTTCTTGCGCCTGCGCTCGAGCGTGCCGTTGCCCAGGTTGTCGCGGTCCACGTAGATGAAGCCGTAGCGCTTCTCCATCTCGCCGGAGCCCGCGCTCACGAGGTCGATCGGCCCCCAGGTGGTGTAGCCGAGCATCTCGACGCCGTCCTGCTCGATAGCGTCGCGCATGGCCTCGATGTGCTCGCGCAGGTAGGCGATGCGGTAGTCATCCTCGATCGTGCCGTCGGGAAGCACCTCGTCATAGGCGCCGAGGCCGTTCTCCACCACAAAGAGCGGCTTCTGGTAGCGGTCCCAGAGGTCGTTGATCGTGATGCGGAACCCCAGCGGGTCGATGACCCAGCCCCAGTCGCTCGTGCGCACGTAGGGGTTCTCTACGCCGGCGAAGGCGTTGCCCTCGGCGACGCCGCCCACGGAATCGGGGTCGCCCGCGGTACAGCGCGAGGAGTAGTAGCTAAACGAGATGAAGTCGACGGTGTTCTCCGCAAGGATGCGCTCGTCCTCGGCGGTCATGCCCACGTCGATGCCCTCGCGCTCGAGCATCTTGAGCGCGTAGCCGGGGTAGTGCCCGCGTGCCTGCACGTCCACGAAGAAGAGGTCCTCCTGGTTCTTGACCTGCGCTGCACGGACGTCCTCGGGACGACAGGAGTAGGGGTAGTAGCTTCCCGCGGCGAGCATGCAGCCAACCTTGTTCTCCGGGTCGACCTCGTGGGCGATCTTGGTGGCCCAGGCGCTCGCCACGAGCTCGTTGTGCGCGGCGCGGTACTCGGCCTCGCGGGCATTCTCCCCGGGCTCGAGGACGATGCCGGCACCCATGAAGGGACGGTGCAAGATCATGTTCATCTCGTTGAACGTGATCCACCAGCGCACGAGGCCGCGGTAGCGGTTGAAGAGCACCGTCACAAGCCGCTTGTAGAGCTCGATAAGGGTGCGGTTTCGCCAGGCGCCGTACTTCTTGACGAGGTGGATGGGGCAGTCGAAGTGCGTGATGGTCACGAGGGGCTCGATCCCGTGCTCGCGGCAGCAGCGGAACACGTCCTCGTAGAAAGCGAGCCCGGCCTCGTTGGGCTCCTCCTCGTCGCCATTGGGGAAGATGCGGCTCCAGGCGATGGAGAGGCGAAAGACCTTAAAGCCCATCTCCGCGAAGAGGGCTATGTCCTCGCGGTAGTGGTGGTAGAAGTCGATGCCCGTCTGGGCCGGGTAGTAGTACCCGGGCTCGAAGTCGAGCATGCGCCTCAGGCCGCGGCTTACGTCGTTGCGCTCCGGCCCGTGTGGGATGACGTCGACGTTGGCAAGGCCGCGGCCGCCCTCGTCATAACCTCCCTCGCATTGGTTGGCGGCGGTGGCTCCTCCCCAAAGGAACCCTTTTGGAAATGGCATGGTGCCTCCTTCTCTCTGGCGCCCCCATCTCTGCGGGGGACGCTTTATAACGTCCTTGCGGCCTCGCGCGCCTGGCCCGTGGCCCTTTCCCTGATGCGCGCGGGCCGCCTGTGAAGGGGTGACTAGCTGACGGCTTGTCCTGCGACGGCGCGACGTGCCTCCCGGCCTCCAAGCAGGGAGGGGACCTGTGCCAGGCACACGCCGGCGAGGATGATGGCGACGCCCAGCCACTCGACGACGCCGAGCGGCTCGCCGAGGACGATCATGGCGATGAGCAGGCCGGCGGGGAGTTCCGCGGCGGCCATGACGGTGGACAGGCCCGCGGGCAGGTGCGGAGAGCCCATGCCGAAGAGCAGGACCGGGCAGAGCATGCCAAAGAAGCCGGCGATGACGGCAAAGGGCAGGATGCCCTGGGCGAGGACGCCCGAGACGACGTAGTCCGGACACACCGTGAGCGACATGACCACGGAGCCCGCGCATACGATGACGCCACGCTGCTCGGACGAGCAGGGGGCCTCGACCTTGCCGGAGAGGGTGACAAAGAGGGAGCAGGACACGGCCGCCCCCAGCGCGCAGAGCAGGGCCACGGGGTCGTACCCGGTGATGCCGGTCTTGTAGACGCCGCTGGCGAACACCGTTCCGAAGACGATGACCAGGGCGGAGGCCACTTGGAGGAGCCTCGGCGGCCGGCGCGTCATGACGGTCTGCCACACGAGCCCCAGCCACGTGAACTGGAAGAGGAGCGTGAGTGCCACCGGGGCGGGCAGCACGCTCATGGCGTAGCAGTAGAGGATTGAGGTGAGGCAGGTGAGGGCTCCCAGGCCCATGAGCTTGAGGGCGAGCTTCCAGCCCACGCGCTGCCAGCGGTGCCCGAGTGCGTGCCCTGCGAGCGTGGCGAGGGCGAAGAAGAGGCAGCCGAACCACGCCTGGCTCGCCACCACCTGCGCTGAGGTGAAGCCCGCGGCGTAGGCGAGCTTGTAGGTCGTGGCCATCGCGCCGTAGCAGGCGCCGCCCGCAAAGACCTGGAGCGCCGCCTTGACCTGCCCCGCGCCCGCGGCTCCCGCCTCGGCGGTCTGTTGCTTGATTGTGTTTGTTTCTGCCATTAGGCTCCCTTCCGTCTGCTGTCTTGCAGATGCACGTCTCGTGCGTCTGTTCCCTGCAGTCGGAAGGTGGGCTCGTGCGGTCTTCTGGCGGTGCATGTGGTACCTGCTGCCAAGACGAAAAAAGCCACGCAACCGACTGCTCGGTTGCGTGGCAAAAAGGTGGCTAGCGCCCAGAAAAGTCCACGCGTTTTTAGACTGGGACAAAGTACTACAACAGGTGAGATTCCGTCAAGAAAAACCGAAGAAAAAAGTGAGCCTCTGCCCGCCGTACCTGTAGCGGTCGTTTCCCCGAACGGGGCGGTGCTGTTGGGGGCTGTCTCGATCTGTAACAGTTAGGGGTCAAAAGTGGGTCTAGATGTTACAGATTGAGATTGTTGAGGATGGGTGAGGGTAGCTAATTCGGACGGGGCTATTTTAGCTACCCTGCAAGTGGGGTAGCTAAAATAGCCCCGTCCCTTTTTAAACAATGGAAAATCGAGCGTGGCAAGCGGAGGTCTTCGGGGTATAAGACGGCTAATTGTATGCCGCCCATGAAAGGAGCCCTCATGCCCAGCGTTGCCGTTCTCGCCGCCGATGGCTTTGAAACTATTGAATGCTTGACCATGGTCGATGTCATGCGTCGCGGCGGCGTGCGTGCCACGCTCGTCTCGATCATGCCCACGCGTGAGGTCGTAAGCTCGCTGCAGATCCCCGTGACCTGCGATGCGCTCTTTGATGAGATCAACTTTGACGAGTACGACTGCGTCGTGCTGCCCGGCGGCCTGCCCGGTGCCACCAACCTGCGCGCCGATCAGCGCGTCTGCGACGTGGTCTGCGAGTTCGCCGCGACCAAGCACGTTGCCGCCATCTGCGCCGCCCCGTTTATCCTGGGCGAGCTCGACCTACTCGAGGGGCGCCAGGCCACGTGCTTCCCTGGCTTTGAGAAAAGCTTCCCCGAAGGCGCCTATACCGGCGAGAAGGTTACGCAAGACGGCAACATCATCACCGCCAGCGGCATGGCCCAGTCGCTCCCCTTTGCGCTTGAGCTGCTGCGCACACTCGCCGGCGACAAGGCCGTCGAGAAGGTCGCCGAGGGCATTCAGCTATGATTTTGGCTTCGCAATCACCGCGCCGCATCGAGTTGATGCGCGAGGCGGGCTATGACATTCACGTGATTCCCGCAGATATCGACGAAACGCCTTTTGATGGCGAGGCCCCGCTTACGCTCGTTGAACGCTTAGCACGCGCCAAAGCCGCCTCCGTTGCCGCCGAGCATGCCGAGCCCAACGAACTGACCGTCGCGGCCGATACTATTGTCACCTTCGATGGCAAGATTCTGGGCAAGCCGGCAACCGAGGACGAGGCGCGCACCATGCTCCGCGAGCTTTCGGGCCGCACGCACCAGGTCGCAACCGGCGTCTGCATCGTTAAGGCAGGCGACACGGCCGCTCCGCATGCCGCCGAGAGCCTGTCGTTTGTCGATGTGACCGACGTGACGTTCTATGAGCTTACCGAAGAGCAGATCGAGCGCTATGTTGCCTCCGGCGAACCCATGGACAAGGCCGGGGCCTACGGCATCCAAGGCACAGGCGGCCGCATGCTTGTGCACGATATTTCGGGTGACTTCTACAACGTGGTGGGCTTGCCCATCGCTCGCGTCGCACGCGCGATTCAAAAACTCTCGTAATTGCATCTGGCGCTGGTTATCCCCCAGCGCCTACAATTTTGCCGTACCGTACGGATCCCGACCGGGCATAAGGCCCGGCGGAAAACCGATAGGAGTAAAACATGGACACACTGCTCGAAGCCATCGATGTTTGCAATGTCGATGGCTTTTGCTTTGGCAACTATACGGACGAGGAGGCTGGCACCGGCTGCACCGTAATCGTGGCGCCCGAGGGTGCCACCGGTGGCGTTGACGTACGTGGTGGCGCCCCCGCTTCGCGTGAGACCGACCTGCTGCGTCCCGAAAACACCGTCGATAAGGTCCACGCCGTCTGCCTTTCGGGCGGATCGGCCTTTGGCCTCGAGGCTGCAAGCGGCGTGGCCCGCGAACTCGAGAGCCGCGGCATTGGTCTGCCCGTCGGCCCCACGCAGGTGCCCATCGTGTGCTCCAGCTGTATCTTCGACCTTGCCTTTGGCGACCCCACCGTTCGCCCCGACATTGAGGCCGGCATCGCCGCCGTGCGCGAGGCGCTCGACAACACCCCCACCATGCTCGAGCAAGGCAATGTGGGCGCCGGCACCGGTGCCACCGTAGGTAAGCTCATGGGCCCTGCCACCTGCATGAAGGCCGGCCTTGGCGCTGCCGCCGTGGCGCTCGGCCCCATCAAGGTGGGCGCCGTGGTCTCGGTCAACGCCTGCGGCAACGTTGTCGACCCCCTCACCGGCGAGTGGGTCGCCGGCATGCGCGCCTCAGCCGATAGCGACCAAATCGTCGATATGGAACTCGCAGCCTTTGCCGCCGCCGGATCCATGCAGATGCCGCTCGACCGCACCAACACCACCATCAGCTGCATCGTCACCAACGTGGAACTCACTAAGGCACAAGCCACCAAGGTCTCCCAGATGGCCGCAGACGCCTACGCACACGCCATCCGTCCCACGCACACCACCAACGACGGCGACACCATCTACACCCTCGCCAGCGGCAAACTGGGCGCCCAGGCAAACGCCGCCGTTCCCCTAGACCTGCTGGGCATGCTCGCCGTAAGGGCTTTGCAAACCGCCATCGTAAACGGAGCCAAAACCGCCAAAACCTCCCACGGCATCCCCGGCGCCGCGAAGTAATCTCACTCGTCCGCCGGTCGGAGGCGGGCGGGCATTACGTTTGCTGCTCTACAGTCCTATGCAAGACGAAGGCCACATTAAGTGGCCTTCTTTGCATGCGGAACTCGCGACAAACGTAATGCCCGCCCGCCTCCGACCGACTTCCAACCTTATTCTTTTCAGCTCAGGCCCCTGTGTACCGCGCGTCTAAGGTCTTCAAATTCAACTAACCTGACAATCGATTCTTATAGCAGAGGCCCCTTGGCCTTTAGTTTGATACAAGTTCCGCACGAGCCGGAAAGCACTTAATGTGCTTTCCGTGCGAGCAGGACTGTTCGCAGTAGCAAACTAAAGGCCAAGGGGCCCAGTCAACCTAACAGCAGCGATTACTCGGCAGTTAGTTGAATTTGAAGATCTTTGAGGCAAGACGGTATAGGCCGAGTGTGGTTTTGTCTCCGGCACGACCGCGGAGGTTAGTGAAGAAGCCGACCACACCGTAACGTGCACGACGATACATACGCTCGTCATAGGCCTTCAAATCATTCCACAGCGTCTTCAGGCGCTCATCGGCACAATCCTCGTCGGAAAGCTTGGTGAGCACCGAGCAGATCGCCATCATCATGGTGAAGTAGCCCATCATGTACGAACGCAGACGCGACGACTCGACATCGCTGTACAGGTGGTACGACTCCATCATGATACGCGTAACACGGAACTGCTGGTCCAGACGCTTGACCATCGTGGCCTCGTTGACACTCTGGCCCTCGCGACCGATAAAGTAGCGATAGAGGTCGATCTCGGCGTAGTACATGGTCTTACAACGCGGCAGCGGCACGTAGGCGTAGATGTTGTCCACATAGAACGTGTGCGGCGGCATGGGCAGGCTGGACTCGCGCAGCACATCCGTGCGATAGCACAGGCTGTGCATGAGCAGATTCTGGTCCAAACGGAAATGGCCGATCTGGTCCCAGGTAAAGATCTTTTTTCGAGGCAGGGCAAACTTGTAACCAATGGCCGTATGCGTACCCTCGTAAACCTTCTCGTACACGTAGTTCGAGATAAACAGGTCAACGCGCTGGTCGCGCTCTTCAAAGCCGCGCAGAATCGACAGCATGGTCGAAAGGGCAGCGCCGTCAAGCCAGTCGTCCGAGTCGACGACCTTGTAGTAGGTGCCCTGCGCCTCGCGCAGACCCGAAAGGACGGCAATACCGTGGCCGCCATTCTCCTGGTGCACCGCGCGGATGATTCCAGGATAACGGGCCTCCCACTCGTCGGCCTTGGCGGCCGTCTCATCCTTGGAGCCGTCGTCCACCACGATAATCTCGATATCGGTGGCGTAATTGCTCCCCTCCAAGATGGAGGTGATGCAATGGTCCATGTCCTTGGCGGCGTTATACGAGGGAATACCGAATGTTATGACTTTATGCATGGCAGGCGATAATCTCATCCGAAAGATCGAGGGCGGAATTGGTCACGGCATCCATATCGTAGTAACGATACTCGGCCAGACGACCCACCGGGTGGAAGTTTGTCAGGTTCTGGACGCGCTCAAGATAGCGCTCATAGAGCTCACGGTTCTCGGGCTCAAGAATGGCGTAATACGGCGTCTCGCCCGAGCCGGGCGTATAGGCCTTGGAGTACTCCTTCATGATGGTGGTCTTGCCGGGCAGGACCTGACCAGTCATGTTCTTGAACTCGGTAATGCGGGTGTAGTCCTCGCTCGTGGTGTAGTTGACGGTGCCCACGGGCTGGAACTGATCCATATCGAGCGTCTCGAACTTCATGTCGAGCGTACGGTACGGAAGAGCGCCCAGGTCGAGGTTGAACAGCTCATCGAGCGGACCGGTATAAACGATCTCGCCGCCGTAGACCTTGCCACCGATCTTGACGGTGGTCTCGTCGATCTCAAAGAGATCGCGGGCGTCCACGTCGCAGAACACGTCGATCAGGTCGTGGTCGAGCATATGCTCGAACAACGCCGTGTAGCCGTCCTGCGGCATACCCTGGAAGGGAGCCTGCGGGAAGTAGCGGTCATCATCGCCCACAAAGATGGGAACGCGGCCGGTGATCGAGGGGTCGATCTGATCGGGCGTCTGGCCCCACTGCTTCATGGTGTAATGCAAAAAGACGTTCTCGTAGACGTAATCGGCGACCTCGGCATGATCCGGGTCGTTCTTCTTACGCAGCTCCATGATGGGCACCTTGACATCCTTGCCAAAGGTCTCCACGAGCTTCTGATACAGCTCCTCGCCGCGCTCGTCACCAAAGGCGAGCTTGAGACTCGCATGGTTAAAAGGCACGGGCATAAGGGTGCCGTTGATGTTGGCGAGCACCTTGTGCTGATAATCCGTCCACTTGGTAAAGCGCGACAGGAAATTGTGCACGCGCTCGTTAAAGGTGTGATAGATATGCGGACCGTACTCGTGGACCAGGATTCCGGCCTCGTCAGTGCAATCATAGGCATTGCCCGCAATGTGGCTACGGCGCTCCAAAACGGCAACACGATAGCCGATGGTCTCGGCAAGACGGCGGGCGCAAACGGCACCGGCATATCCAGCACCGACGACAATCATGTCGTACGCGCCGGCGTTAAAGCCTTCAGGCAGGCCTGAGGTAATCTGCATCGATACTCCTTGTCAAAAGCCACGGGCTCGTTAGCTGGGCTTTTCTCGAACATTCTTCGAGACATATTTATCAGAGCGATTATAGCGCTAATGCGTCCTATAATGAGCTTGCCACACAAGGAAAGCTCAAGCACCGCGGCGTACATAATTGAAAGGTAAACCCGCAAGCAGCGGGTTTATTCGTAAACAGCCGGGCGCCTGGAGCTTAGCGAAACGCTTGCAAGGAGTAACATGAGCGATTTCCTAAACCGTATGAAGTCTGCCGCCAAGGCCGACCTTAAGACCATCGTCCTGCCCGAGGGCGAGGATCCGCGTACCATCGTCGCGGCCAACAAGATCATCGAAGAAGGCCTGGCCAACATCGTCATCCTGGGCGATCCCAACGAGATCAACGTTCCCGGCGCCACCGTCATCGATCCGCGCAATGCCGAGAAGCACGAGGAGTACGCGCAGAAGTTTGCCGAGCTCCGTGCCAAGAAGGGTGTCACCATCGAGCAGGCTCGCGCCCAGGTGATGGACGCCACCTACTTTGGCACCATGATGGTCAAGATGGGCGACGCCGACGGCCTGGTCTCCGGCGCCTGCCACTCCACCGCCGACACCCTGCGCCCCGCGCTGCAGATCCTCAAGACCGCCCCGGGCACCAAGCTGGTCTCGGCCTTCTTCGTGATGTGCACCGACACCCCGCAGTTCGGCACTGACGGTACGCTGATCTTCGCCGACTGCGGCCTCAACATCAACCCGTCCTCCGACGAGCTCTCCGAGATCGCCATCGCCTCCGCTCACTCCTGGTCCACCTTCATGGGCAACGTTGAGCCGCACGTGGCCATGCTCTCCTACTCCACCATGGGCTCCGCCGGCGGCGAGGTCGCCAAGAAGGTCCAAGAGGCCGTGAAGTTCTGCAAAGAGAAGGCTCCCGAGCTCGCCATCGACGGCGACCTGCAGCTCGATGCCGCTATCGTCCCCACCGTCGCCCAGCTCAAGGCTCCCGGCTCCTCCGTTGCCGGCAAGGCCAACGTGCTCGTGTTCCTCGACCTCGAGGCCGGCAACATCGGCTACAAGCTGGTTCAGCGCTTCGCTGGCGCCGACGCTTACGGCCCCATCCTGCAGGGCATCGCCAAGCCGGTCAATGACCTTTCGCGCGGCTGCTCTGCCGACGACATCGTGGGTGTCGTGGCCATCACCGCCGTCCAGGCTCAGATGGCTGAGTAGCGGACGCACTCGCCCGAAGGCCGTACGGGCTAACCCCTGAAAACGTCCTCGACCAATGAAACGCCCCCGTTCTGCTCCTTCGGAGCTACGAACGGGGGCGTTTCTGGTCTGACGCTCCTATTTGGCAAGGTGTTTTTTAGAATCCATTTTGCGCTCGGCCTCGAAGGCCCGCCTGTCCCAATCGAGCGGAAGTCCGGCCTCGACCCATGCCTCGTAGGCCCTCCTTATGGGCCTGAGCTCCCTTTGGCCCCTCTCCAGCATCGAGATGTACTTCTCGCTGGTTCCCAATATGGACGCCGCCCTCGCCTGGCTGACCTTCGCCGCGCGCCTGGCCGCCACGAGCTCCGAGGCGTCCTCGGGCCTCCTGATCTCGTGCGGGTGCATCAGCGCCCGGTACGCCTCCCTGGCCACGTAGCGCTTGAGGCACCTCATGACCTCCCTGTCGCTCTTTCCCCGCCCCCTGGCCCTCTCGGCGTACTCGGCGGTCTCGGGGTCGCGCATGACCCTCTGCCTCGCGATCTCGTGCAGCGCGCTGTTCGCCTGCCGGTCGCCGCCCCTGTTGAGCCTGTGCCTCACGGTCTTGCCGCTCGAGGCGGGGATGGGGCAGGCCCCGCATATCGCCGCGAACGACGCCTCGGAGCGCAGCCTGCCCGGGTTGTCCCCGGCCGCGACCGCGAGCTTGGCCGCGCTCACGGGCCCGCACCCGTACATCGCCAGCAGCGCGGGGCAGTTCTCCTCCAGGGACGCCTCGATCGCGCGCTCCATGTCGAGCGCCGCGTCGCGTGCCGCCTCCCACAGGTCCGCCAGCGCGCCGAGCGCGGCGCCCAGCGCGCCCTCGGCGCGCACGGAGGGGAGCTCCTCCATCAGCCTCGTGTTAGCGTCAATATATTTTTCACCATTTTCACCAACGTATTTTCGCCAATCGC
>UREM01000047.1 GCA_900546775.1 uncultured Collinsella sp.
GGCCGCGCGCCATCTTTTTTCAGATCTATTTTGCCCGTAACGGCAGCGCCGAGGTAACGCAGGCCCGAGGACGCGCCGGAAAGGAAGGTCGCCCTCGGCCCGGACAGCTAAGACAGCTTACGCGACGGTGTAAACCCAGTTGTGCTTATCCTCAACAGCACCAGACTGGATGCCCGTCAGGGTCTCGCGGAGCCTCTTCATCACAGGACCGATCTCGGTGTAGCCAGCCGGGAAGGTCACAGTCTCGTCGGCACCGTAGACCTTGTTGTCGATTTCGCCGACCGGGGAGATAACGGCAGCGGTGCCGCACAGACCGCACTCAACAAAGGTGCCGGCCTTAACCTCGGCCCACTCGACGGGACGCTGGTCGACGGTCATGCCCAGGTCCTGAGCAACCTGAACGAGCGAACGGCGGGTGATGGAGGGAAGAATGGAGTCGGTGTGCGACTGCGGGACAACAAGCGTGCCATCTTCCTTCACGAACAGGACGTTGGCGCCACCGGTCTCCTCGACATAGGTGCGGGACTCGGAGTCGAGATACAGGTTCTCGGCATAGCCCTCGCGGTGAGCCTCCATCGTGGGCTTCAGGGACATGGCGTAGTTGAGGCCGGCCTTGATGTTGCCAGTGCCGTGCGGTGCGGCGCGGTCATACTCGGAAACGCGCAGCTTGACAGGCTTGAGGCCACCCTTAAAGTACGGACCGACCGGGGTCACGAGAATGCGGAACGTGTACTCAGGAGCGGGAGCCACGCCAATCACGTCACCGGAGCCGATCATAAACGGACGCACATACAGGGTTGCGCCAGAACCGAAGGGCGGAACCCATGCGGCGTTGGCAGAGACGACCTGCTTGACGGCCTCGACAAACTTGTCCTTGGGGAACGGGGGCATCTCCAGACGCTGGGCGGAGTTGTACATACGCTCGGCGTTCATATCGGGACGGAAGCAGACGATGCTGCCATCCTCGGCGGTGTAGGCTTTCAGGCCCTCAAAGACCTCCTGGCAGTAGTGGAAGATGCCGCCGCACTCGGAGACGTGCATGGTGTGGTCGGTGGTCAGGCCGCCCTCGTCCCACTCGCCGTCCTTCCAATGGGCCTCGTAGCTGTAATCGGTCTTCATGTAGCTAAAGCCGAGGCTACCCCAATCGATATCCTTCTTCTCGACAGTCATATGTCGCTCCTTACATACACGGTTGCATACTCGCGAACCCGCACGCAAGGACCGAAGCCGGCCGCGTCGCAACGTCGCATACCCGGAGCGTAGAGCCGGGCAGGACACGCGGGCAGCATCAAAGCCGATGGCGCGTCGATTCGCATGCAGGTGATTGTACTCCCCGCACGCCTTAGATAAAACGATTTTCTTTAACTAAGTAAAGTATTTTCATTTGCCTTCTACACAAAAGGCCCGCCATCGAATCCGATGACGGGCCTTGGAATTAACGTCCGAAAACAAGCTCGGACTAGGCGTTCTTTTTACCGAGCTTAGCCTTAACCAGACCGACCACGGTCGGGATGATCGACACGGCGACAATGCCCACGATCAGCAGCTCAAAGTGCTCCTGCACAAACGGAATGCCACCAAAGAAGTAACCAAGCAGCGTAAAGACCGTCGACCAGGTAATGCCACCCAGCACGTTAAAGATGACAAAGTTGCGCCAGTGCATACCGCCCATGCCGGCGATAAAAGGCACAAAGGTGCGAATGAACGGGAAGAAGCGACCGAGGAAGATGGCCAGATGGCCCCACTTATCCAGGAAATCCTCGGACTTTTTGATGCGCTCGGGCGTCATGGCCTTTACCTTGCCCGAGGCGATGATCTTACGGCCAAAGAAGTGGCCGATCATAAAGTTGCACTGATCGCCCAGGATGGCTGCGGCCCATGCGGTGGCCAGAAGCGCCACGATGTTAAAGCCGCCATTATGGGCAAAGAAGCCCGAGGCAAACAGCAGCGAGTCGCCGGGAAGGAACGGGAAGAACACCACGCCCGTCTCGATAAAGATGATCAGGAACACGCAGCCGTAGGCCATGAGCGGGCCGGCAGCGATCCAGCTGGCGATCGCAGTGCGCGGATCCTTAAGCAGCTCGGCGATAAAATTGATGAAACCCATGAAGTAAAACCTCTCAGTTGTGGGCGCGGACACGTCCAAGTTGACCAGTATACGGTTGCGGCGCGAGCACGGGCCAAACCCCTCAAAAGTCTTACTTCATTACCAGCAAGTTTGCATAACTGACACCTGTCGCCTAAAGCAAAGCAAGATTGCCCTTCCTAATCCCTAGCGAATCGATATACTTTATTGAATCGCATTGTCACGGCGCTAAGGGAGGGCGGCCGGTGAGCTTTATCAACACCATTCGCGAGGACATCAAGACCGTCCAGGCGCAGGATCCTGCCGCGCAAAATGGCCTAGTCATCTTCCTGTCCTACCCCGGCCTGCACGCCAAGTGGAATCATGTGCCCGAACACTGGCTGTGGGAACACGGCCATCGATCGCTTGCCCGTGTGCTCTCGCAGTTAACCCGCCATATCACCGGCGTCGAAATTCATCCCGCCGCGCAGATCGGCAAGCACTTCTTTATCGACCACGCCATGGGCGTCGTTATTGGCGAGACTACCATCGTGGGCGACAACTGCGTGCTCTACCAGGGCGTCACGCTCGGCGGCACCGGCAACGAGACCGGCAAACGCCACCCCACCCTGGGCAACAATGTCACCGTGGGCACGGGCGCCAAGGTGCTTGGCAACATCCACATCGGCAACAACGTCAAGATCGGCGGCAACTCGGTCGTCGTCAAGGACGTGCCCGACAACTGCACCGTCGTGGGCGTGCCCGGGCGCATCATCAAGCGCAACGGCTGCCGCGTGTTCGAGGAGAGCTTCGACGCCAAGCAGCATCGCGAGTACATGCCCGACGATGCCGCCGAGCAGAGCGCCCTCAACCGTCAGGGCATCACCGAAAACGCCCGTCGCGTTAAGGAACTCGAGCAAGAGGTGGCCGAGCTCAAGGCCCTCGTCGCCAAGTTCGTGGACGAGCGCTAGGGTCGCGGGCAACCGCCGCGGCATGAACGCCAACACAAAAGGCGCGCCAGGGAATCCGCCCCGGCGCGCCTTCTTTTCGATGTGACATGCGGGACTGCCCCTTTGTCACCTTATGCGAACTGGCTTAGGTAGAGGTCGGCATAAGCGCCCTCGGCAGCCAGCAACTCTTTGTGCGTACCCTGCTCGATGATATTGCCGTGATCCATGACCAGGATGAGGTCGGCATCGACGATCGTCGATAGACGGTGCGCGATCACAAAGCTCGTGCGCCCGCGCATGAGCGCGTCCATGGCGCGGCCGATGGCGAGCTCGGTACGCGTGTCCACGCTCGACGTCGCCTCGTCCAGGATGAGGATCGCCGGGTTGTTGAGCAGCACGCGCGCGATGGTCAGCAGCTGACGTTGGCCCTGGCTGATGCTCTCGGCATCGTTAGCCACACGCGTGTCGTAGCCCTGCGGCATAGTGCGCACAAAGAAGTCGACCCGTGCGGCACGTGCGGCCGCGACAATCTCCTCGCGCGTCGCCTCAGGACAGCCGTAGGCGATGTTCTCGGCAATGGTGCCATCAAATAGCCAAGCGTCCTGCAACACCATGCCAAACTGCTGGCGCAGCTCGCCGCGGTTCATGCGGCTCGTGTCCACGCCGTCGAGGGTAATGCGGCCGCCGTCGATCTCGTAAAAGCGCATGAGCAGGTTGATGAGCGTGGTCTTACCCGCGCCCGTGGTTCCCACCACGGCGATCTTCTGACCCGGCTCGGCGGTAAACGACACGTCTCGCATAAGCGGCTTGTCGGGCGCATAGCCAAAGCGCACATGCTCAAAAGCGACACGGCCTTCCACTTTGCCCGGCAGCTTGGCGGCGGCCACCGGCAACGGATCGGCCTCCATCTCGGGCTCGTCGAGCAGGTCGAACACGCGCTCTGCGCTCGCCAGTGCGCTCTGCAGTGAGTTAAAGGTAAACGACAGCTCCGTCATGGGCTCGGACGCCTCGTAGATAAACTGGAAGAACGCCTGGAACACGCCGACGGTCATATGCCCGGCAACCAGCATGCTGCAGCCCACCAGCGCGATCACGATCTGCGCCAAACGGCCGATAAAGCGCACCGCGGGGCCGACGGCGTTAATCATAAAGTCGGCCTTGGTGCTCACGCGCGCCAGCTCCTTCGAAGCCTCGTGTACCTCGGCAGAGCTCTGGTGCTCGCGGTTAAACGCACGGATCACCAGACGGCCCGAGTAGCCCTCCTCGACCGCGCTCGTAATCTTGGACACCCACTCCTGGCGCTCGCCCGTCACATCGTGCGTGCGGCGCGACACGACCTTCGTCACCAGCAGCGAAAGCGCCGTAAAGAACAAAAAGACGAGCGTGAGCTCGACGCTGAACACAAACATCATGCTCACAGCGCCCACAACCGTACCGATCGACACCAGAAGCTGCAGCAAGCCGCGCTGCATGCTCTCGGACATCTTGTCCAAGTCGTTGGTCGCACGGCTGACGACCTCGCCGGGACGATGCGCGTCAAAGTAGGCAAGCGGCAGACGGTTGAGCTTTTGTGCGATGCGGTTGCGCAGGCGCAGGTTGAGGCGCTCGGCAACGCTCGACATCAAAAAGCTCTGGAGTGCGTAGAACGAGGCGGCGGCGGTCCAGATCATAAAGTAGATAAAGATGGTCCTGCCGCAGTTCTCCCAGGTAATGCTGAAGGTAGTGTTGTTGGCAAACGCCAGCTTCATGTGCCCCCACAGCTCATCGATCACGCGGGCGCTGTAAGCCGGCGCCGCGGTGTTAAAGATGGCATAGAACACGATACTCGCGAACACGATATAGAAGCGCCAATGGTCGCCGGCGGCCTCGCTCCACAGGCGGCGCACCGTCGCCCAAGTGTCGCGGGGCGTCTCGTCCTCGTCCTCGTCGTCAACGTCACGCATGCGCTCCGCCTCGGCGCGGGCGCGCTCGTCCTCGGCGCGCTCGTTTTCCTCGTAGAGTGCCTGGCGGCGAGCTTCGCGCCCCGCCGCTGCCTTGGCTTTTTCGTCCAGGTCGGGCGTGGCGCCCGTCTCCTCGACTGTCTCTGCAGCCGCGACGTCATCGGCGATGCCTTGCTTCTTGAGTTCCTCGGTCATGCTACTCACCTCCCTTCATCTGCGATTCTGCGATAGCGCGGTACACCTCGCAGGTTTCCATGAGCTCGTCGTGCGTGCCTAGGCCCACGACTTCACCGTCTTTGAGCACCACAATCTGATCAGCATGCAAAATAGTCGAGATGCGCTGGGCGATGATGAGCACCGCGGCATCGCACGTCTCGCCCTGCAGCGCATGGCGCAGTGCCGCATCGGTCTTAAAGTCCAGAGCCGAAAAACTGTCGTCGAAGATATACAGATCGGCATGTTTCATGAGTGCGCGGGCAATCGCTAGGCGCTGGCGCTGACCACCCGAGAAGTTTGTGCCGCCCTGGGCCACCGGCGTATCGAGCCCCTGGGGCTGGTCGAGCACAAAGGTGCTCTGGGCAACCTCCAGCGCATGGAGCATGTCAGCCTCGGTCGCGTCTTCGTTGCCAAAGCGCAGGTTGCTCGCCACCGTACCCGAGAACAGCCATGCCTTCTGCGGAACATAGGCGATACGCCCGCGGATGTCGTCTTGCGAAAGGTCGCGCAGATCGATGCCGTTCAGGCGTATGGTGCCCTTCGTGGCATCGTGGAAGCGAAGCAAGAGCTTGGCCACCGTTGACTTGCCCGAGCCCGTCGAGCCCACGATCGCGGTCGTCTGTCCGCGGCGGCAGGCAAAACTCAGGTTGCACAGGGTGTCCTCGTCGGCATCGTCAAAACGAAACGACATGTGGTCGAACACGGCCACCGCGTCGGCTCCATCTGCGGACTCGGGCGCCCCGTCGCCCAGCGCAGCCTTGCCGTCCACGATGCTCGGCTCGATTTCGAGCACCTGCTGCGCACGGCTGAGGCACGCCGCGGCGCGCGGAAGCGTCAGCACCACCATCTGCGCCATCATCACAAAGAACAGGATCAGGATCGCGTACTCCAGCACGGCCGAGATGCTGCCGATTTGCATGGCATGGACGCCCACGCGGTTGCCGCCCACCCACAGCACCGCCACCTCGGCGATATTCATCAAAAAGAAGCTGGAGCTGTCGAGACCCACAAACAGGTGGTTGACCTTGATGGCATTGGCTGCGTAATCGCTAAACACCTCGTCCAGGCGCTGCTCCTCGTGGCGCTCCTTGTTAAATGCGCGGATGACGCGCACGCCCACGATGTTCTCGCGCAGCACCACGTTCATGCGGTCGATAAAGCTCTGCAGGCGCATAAAGATCGGCGCGGCGTTGGCAACGGTAAAGACCGCCGCCACCAGCACGATCGCAACGACCACGCCCAGCAGCGTGCCCATGGCAGGATCGATAAACCAGGCAAAGATGATGCCCGCCACGGCCAAGAACGGTACCGGTAACACCAGCTGAATCGTCTGCAGGATCGCTTGCTGGATCACGTTGATGTCGTTGAGAGAGCGCGTGATCATCGAACCCGTACCAAAGCGCTCAAAGTCGCTGGCGGACAGCTCGAGCGACTTATCGTAGACGGCGTTGCGAATGTCGCAGGCCACATTGGCCGCCAGACGGGCCGAAAGATAGCAGCCCAGCACCGCGCCGCCACTGGCCATGCCGGTCGCAATGAGCATATACACGCCGTTGCGCAAGATGTAGTCGATATCACCCGTCGTGATACCAGTATTGACCATATTCGCCAACATTGTAGGCACCAGCAGCGTGCCGACGTTATCTATCAGCAGTACAAACAGCGTCACCGCAATCAGCCCGCGATACGGCCTCATAAATCTCATTAAGAGTCGCATGTCTCCCCTTCGCCCTTATCGTCAGCCTCGTTCTCGGCGGCCACTTGCCGTTTAAATGCCTCGCACTCTTCGTTAAGAACATGGGAGAACTTACCGACCAAGCGCATGATCTCGCGCTGTTCCCACGGCTCGAGCGCCTCGAATGCTCCGCTGGTATATAACAGGCTCTCCGTCAAGGTCGTCTTACCTGCGTCTACATGAGCAAGAATGCCAATATTGATGATTTTCATATGATTGTCCTCCATACAAGGCCCAGAAGGGCGCAAAAATCCCCAGCGACAAATACTTTTACCGCTGGGGATGATAGGTAGGACACACATGAAAACTGCGGCCAAGGCTGGCCGTTGTCTATCACGATATGAAATGAAAAGGCAAAAGTATTCTTAAATTGGGTACAAAAACCAAGCCCTCTCCTTGAGGACGTTTGTCTTTGTTCCCATTATCAAATTTTATTAAAGAATACCTTGCCGCATATTGATAAACTCCTTTGCTTGGATTTTTATAGTATAGCATATCAAATTCCCAAAAGCAACCCTGTTAAGATAAATTTTTTCTGTCACTGCACCTCCATATCTCTCTCGTGTATACGCCATACGCAACTCTTTTCAAAAAAGAAGTGGACGCGCTGGCAAAGCTGTGGTAGAATGAAACGAAAGAAGGTGAGGATGGTGGAGCTCAAAACGACAATCGCCCAGGGACTGCACGTCACAGATGACAGCGCGGGTTATGATGCCGCCTGTAAGCGTGTCCTGTCTGAAAAGGCAATCCTGGCGCGGATTATGAAGTCCTGCCTGGAAGAATACAAGGATTGCGATGTCAATGATATTGCCGAGAAGTACATTGAGGGCCAACCCCAGGTGTCCGCCGTCCCGGTGCTGCCGGACGAGGGTGGCACAGTCATCAGCGGCATGGACACCGAGGACAAATCGGTGCGCGAGGGGACAGTCACCTATGGCATTCGCTTCCGCGCCATCGTTCCCGACTCCGAGGAACAAATTGCCCTCATCATCAACGTGGAGGCCCAGAACGATTTTTACCCCGGCTATCCGCTGATAAAGCGTGGCATATACTACTGTTGCCGCATGATTTCTTCCCAGTACGGCAGGGAGTTCACTGGCTCCCATTATGAGAAAATCAAGAAGGTCTACTCCATCTGGATTTGCATGAAACCGCCGCAGTATCGAGAGAACACCATTACCCGGTATCGGCTGGTGGAAGAATATCTGGTCGGCGAGGGCAAAGAACCCATCAGGAATTATGATTTGCTGTCCATCATCATGCTGTGCCTTGGCGGGCCGGATGGGTCAAATTATGACGGCGTATTGCGGATGCTGGATGTGCTTCTCTCCAACGAAACCAGCGAGGCGGAAAAGCGGAAAATTTTGCAGGACGATTACGACATTCAAATGACGCAGACAATGGAAAGGGAGGTGTCGGTCATGTGTAATTTGAGCAAGGGCGTTGAGGAAAAAGGCGTTGCTAAAGGTATCTTGTCCTCTATCAAAAACCTCATGGAAACGATGGGGCTGACCATTGAACAGGCTATGGCGGCGCTGAAAGTCCCGGAGGGCGAACGTCAGAAATATATGGATTTGCTGGAACGGCAGTAATGACAAAAACGCCACGGACTATCGTTGTCCCTGGCGTTTTCTGTATCTACGTTAGCTGACTTGAGCAGCTTCGGCTTCTGCCTGTTTCTTCCTGTGGTAGTTCTCCCGCCTCGCGGCAAGCATACGTTCATACCGGGCCTGGGCTTCGGGATCTCCGGCGGCAGCGTCCGCATACATTTTCTGACGGGACTTCTTTACCGCTTCTGACTGTTGCGCTCTCTGCTGCGCCAACTCTGCCGCCGCTACCGGGTCGGTTTCGGCGCGGGCTTTCAAATCCTGCAAAGCCGCCTTTTTCCGATTGCGATGGGCTTCCAGCCGTTCCGCTTCTTCTAGGGTGAGAGGCAAACCTGCCTCGGCACATCTGGCAAGTTCTTTCAACGTCCGCTGTTGGGGCTTCGGGGGCTGTGCGGACTTCTGCCTGTCACGCCACGCTTTGTGCTGCTCGGCTTTCTTCTGGCGGTGCGCCGCAAGCCGCTCCGCTTCCTCCGGGGTGAGATCGGCTCCATCCAGCTTGGCGAGTTCCTTCAGTGAGCGTTTGCGAGGCTTCTCTGGCTGACTGGCCTTTTTCTTGTCGCGTTGCTTCTGCTGATAGGCCCGATTGCGCTCTAACCGCCGTTCTTCCTCCGCCTGTTCCTCCGGGGTCAACAGGCCCGCCCGCTTCCTCGCGGTAAACTCCCGGCGCTCCTGCTTGTACCTCTCATACCGAACCTGGGCAAGCACCTGGGAGCGTTCCTCTTTCTCTGCCTGTTCCTCCTGCTGGCGGCGTTCTTCCTCCTGCTCCATCGGGGTCACAATGTCGGCGGGAACCTCAAACGCGCCAATGAAATTGAAATAGAAATCTAACCGCTGACGGCGCTGCTTTCCCCGTCCGTTGCCCTCATGGACAACGATTTTCTCGATAAACTCATTGAGAATGGGCGTAGTCAGTTCCGAAAAATCGGTGTACCGCTTGGCAAGGTCGATAAACTCCGTCATTCTCACCCGGTCGGCGTTCCAGTTGTCCAGCAAGCCCTGCCACTCCGTCATGGAGGCTTCCAGCGCGGCCTGTTCCTCGTCATACTCGGCAAGGAGACGGCTGAAATGCTTATCCGGCAGCTTGCCCGTGGCGTTGGCCTCGTACAGCTTCTTCACCAGTCCGTCCAGTTCGGCGTGGCGCTTCTTCGCCTGGACAATCTGTTTCCGGCAATCCTTGACTGCTTCCTCCTGGCGCAGACTGGATGCCTTTCGAACCCGCTGAACAAACTCCTGCTCGTTGTTGCGGACATACCAGCTTATCCGCTGGATGGCGGAGAGGATCGCCGCTTCCAGCTTTTGCGTGGCAACATAGTGAATGGTGCAATCCTCCATAGGTGCCCGGTATCTGGAACAGGTGAAAGCATCGTCAATGTACTTGCCTTGGACAAGACTGTTGTGGTGGGTCAGCTTTGCGCCGCAGTCGGCACAGTAGAGCAGTCCGGTTAAACGGTTAGGGGCATTACTCCGCTTGGGTGTCCGGCGCTTGGTTTCCCGCAAACGCTGAACATTGTGCCACGTTTCTTCGTCAATGATGGCGGGGACGGCTCCCTCAAATACAAATTGTTCCTCTGGCATTGTCCTGCGGGTGCTTTTAGTCTTGTAGTTCTCACAGACAGTCTTGCCCAGCACCTTGCGCCCCAGGTACTCCGGCCTTTTAAGAATATAACCCAGGGTGGTGGCAGACCATGCGTAGGGGTCGCGGTAGCTGTTGGCTCGAACAGGACAGCCGATACGCTTCCAGTGTTCGGAAGGGATGGGGATTTGCTCGGCCCGCAGCGTTCGGGCGATGCCGTTGACGCTCTGACCGTCCATGACCATCTGAAAGATGCGGCGCACAACGGCGGCAGCTTCCTCGTCGATCACCCACTCGCCCTTTTCTTCTTTTGAGGCGAGATAGCCATAGGGGACGGCCCCCGAACAGCGCAGGCCCTTTTCCATTCTGGACTTGAAAACGGTCTTGATTTTGCGGCTGGTGTCAGCAACGTACCACTCATTTATCACATCCCGGAAGATGGACATAATATCAAATCCATTGGCGGTGTCCAGGTTGTCATTGGCGGCGATAAAGCGGACGTTGTACTCGTCAAAGGTGCGTTTGAGCAAGCCGACCTCCACCACGTCACGGCCTATTCTGCTCTGGTCTTTGACAATGACGGTAGCCACATTTCCGGCCCGTATCTCGTCCACCATAGCGTCCAGGCCGGGCCGCTTGAAGGTCGTTCCCCGCACCCCGTCATCGGTGAAGTGGCGGACATTAGTGAAGCCATTTTTTCGGGCGTAGTCCTCCAGGATGCGCTTTTGATTTTCTACGGACACGCTCTCGTCAGACCGCCCATCGTCGTGAGATAACCTTTCGTACAATGCTGTGATTTTACCCTTTTGCTCCTGCTTCCTCATGTGTGTAACCTCCTGTTTTGTATTTTCACGACCTTTCTATCCTTATTATAGTGACCCTTTTGGGTCTGTGACCACATAAGAACTGTGCATCTGCATCAGATTTGGTTTGAGCC
>UREM01000048.1 GCA_900546775.1 uncultured Collinsella sp.
CTTGCAGCGACGGACCTCGGGACGCTCTTACACCACGTCTGCGCGCGCCACCCCTTTGCTAGCTGTTTCCCCATTAACATAACTGAACATGTGTGGTCTAACTAATCCTAGATAGTCGGTTTCATATGAGATTCAGCTGGTGACAGTACTCACATTTGGCATTTTTTGTCCAAAGGCTCTCCTGGCCATTGCAGATTTGTGGCAAAACGGGCTCCAGACCGCTGAATCGTGCCGCATATGGCACGTCCGCAGTCCGAAACCCGGTCCAAATTAAGTTATTGCGCTGTGTTAGGCCAAAACGTCCGACAGGATCTCGATCAGACTGTCCACGTCGGCTTCCTCGCAGACGAGCGGCGGCAAGAAACGCAGCGTATGGGCACCCGTAGCGTTAATCACGGCACCAGCCCCCAATGCACGGGCCACAACGTCGTGTGCATCACCCACAGTATCGTCCAGATCGCAGCCGAGCATCAAGCCGCGGCCACGCACCTCGGTCACGTTCGGCAGCTTGGCGAGCTTTGCCTCCATATAGGCGCCTACCTTGGCAACATGGTCGGCATAATCGCCGTGCACGAGCGCGGAGAGCGTCGCGGCACACGCCGCGATGGCCAAGCAGCTACCGCCAAAGGTCGAGCCGTGGTCGCCCGGCTTAAACACGTCGGCAATCTCCTTCTTTGCCACGACGGCACCCATGGGCACGCCATCAGCAATGCCCTTGGCAAGGCTCATGATGTCGGGTTCCACGCCATAGGTTTGGAATGCAAACGGCTTGCCGGAGCGGAAGATGCCGCACTGGACCTCGTCGGCGATAAGCACGGCGCCCACTTCGTGTGCCAGGTCGCGCGCTGCCGCCATAAACTCCTCGGTCATGGGGTGCACGCCGCTCTCACCCTGGATCGGCTCGAGCATCACGGCACAAATTTCGCTCCCCAGCTGCTTAAAGATCGCACGCAGTTCATCGATATCGTTGGGCGTGCAGGCCACAAAGCCACCCGGCAGCGGGCGGAAACTATCCTGCAGCCAATCCTGCATGGTGGCGGCAATGGTCTCGAGCGTACGGCCGTGGAAGCCGCCGCGCATGCACACGATAGTGTTGCCGCCGTTACCGGCACGTTTGGCGTACAGGCGCGCGAGCTTCATCGAGCCCTCGTTAGCCTCAGCGCCGGAGTTGGCAAAGAAGGTCTCCCAAACCTGCTCATCCGCAGCCGGGGCACCAAGAGCAGCTGCCGTGGTCTCATCGCCGGCGGCAATGGCGTCGGCAAGCACGCGCGCACCATCTACGTCGTCGTTAGCAAGCTTGGACAGCAGCGCCGCGACCTGTCCGCGCTGCTCAATGTAGAAGTAATTGGAGACATGCATGAGCTTTTTGGTCTGTGCCTCGAGCGCCGAGAGCACGGCCGGGTCACCATGACCTAGGCTGCACACGCCGATGCCGGCAAGAAAGTCGAGGTACTCACGGCCATCGTCGCCGGTGAGCTTCATGCCGTGACCCTCGACAAACTCGACCGGAGAGCGGCCAAAGGTATGCATAACGTAATGGGATTCAAGCGATTGCTGAGCTGCAAGTGACATGGAATGCCTTTCGTTGAGCGCCGGACGGCGCAGGCCTATGGGTGCAGGAATTGGGCGGCTGCGGTCAGCTAGACCGTCTGGAGCTTCTCGACCTCGTCGAGGTTCTCGGCCAGACGCGCCGCAAAGGTCGAAAGCGGATGCGGATGCGTATCGAACTCGTAGGCCGTCTCGGTGGAATGGATCACGGTGCCGACGCCGGCATCGGTCAGCAGCTCCAGCAGCAGCGAATGCGGCGTGGTGCCGTTGATGATGTGAGCGCGAAATACGCCACCGGCAAGCGCATCGACGGCCGCGCGCAGCTTGGGAATCATGCCCTTATCGACCTCGCCGCCGTAGAGCATCTCATTGACCTCGTCGAGCGTCAGGTTGGAGATAAGTGAATCCTTATCGCTAAAGTCCTTGTACAGGCCGTCGACGTCGGTCAAAAAGATCGCCTTGTGCGCGTGGAGCGCTGCCGCAACGGCACCGGCGGCGGTATCGGCATTGATGTTGAAGAAACCGCCGTCCTCCCCCGCCGCGACGGTAGCGATGACGGGGATGTACTCGCTATCGAGTAAGCGCTCGATATAGTCGGTGTTAACGTGCGTCACTTTGCCCACGCGACCGAGCTCGGGGTCGAGCGGCTCGGCGATGAGCGTGCCAGCATCGCTGCCCGACACGCCCACGGCCAGGTTGCCGTGGTGGTTGATGGCGGCAACCAGCTCCTGGTTAACCTTGCCGCCCAGCACCTCGCGCACGATATCCATAGTCGCCGGCGTGGTCACGCGCTGGCCGTTCTTAAACTCGACGGGGATGTCATAGTGGCTCAGCGCCTCGTTGATAGCCTTGCCGCCGCCATGCACGATAACGGGGCGCATGCCGATGATCTTAAGCAGGACGATGTCGCTCATCACGTCGCGACGCAGCTGCTCGTCGACCATGGCGGCTCCGCCATATTTGATAACAACCGTCTTGCCGGTCAGGTTCTTAATCCACGGCAGCGCTTCGAACAGCAGCTGCGCGGTTGCTTCGTTGGATTCGCTCGAACGACAATCGCGTGCGAATTTCATAGTCTGCCTCGTCTTTCGTATCGTTATCGCGCCGTGCTCCGCTGTCCGCAATCGCGGCAAGATGCGCAGCGTGCCTGGAATCTAGGAACGGTAGTCGCCGTTGATGGAGATGTACTCATGCGTGAGGTCGCAGGTCCACACGGTCGTTGCCGCGTCGCCTGCGCCCAGGTCGGCCGAGATCACAATCTCGGGCGCCTCAAAACGTCGTAGAGCCTCGTCCTCGTCAAAGGGAACAGTCAGACCGTCGCGACAGACAGGCATGCCCATCATGTCGATGGAAACGTCTTCCTGATTAAACTTCACGCCGCACTTACCGAGCGCCATGGCAACGCGGCCCCAATTGCAGTCATGGCCGGCGATGCAGGTCTTAACGAGCGGCGAGTTGGCAACGGCGCGGGCGGCGATATCGGCCTCCTCGTCGTTCACGGCGCCGGTAACGTTGACCGTAACAAGCTTGGATGCGCCCTCACCATCGGCGGCGATATTGCGCGCCAGGCTCTCGCACACCTCGTGCACGGCAAATGTCAACTCGTCAAAGGCATCGGAGCCCTCGACGATAGGCTCGGCATCTGCGGCAGCGGCACCGGAGGCAAGCATGGTGCAGGTGTCGTTGGTCGAGGTGTCGGAATCGACCGTTACCTTGTTAAAGGTCTGCTTGACGGTCGAGAGCAGCAGGGCATGAAGTGCCGCAGGCTCGACGGGGGCATCGGTAGTGATAACTGCGATCATGGTGGCCATGTTGGGCATGATCATGCCCGAGCCCTTGCACATTCCGCCTACCGTATAGACATTGCCCGCATGACCCGCAGCCTCACTGACGTAGGACACGGCGTACTCCTTGGAGTGCGTGTCGGTCGTCATGATGGCGCGAGCGGCATCGGCGCCACCGTGGGCGGAGAGCACCTCGTAGGCAGCAGGAATGGCGGTCTCAAACGTGTCGATCGGCAGAATCTGGCCAATTACTCCCGTGGAGGCCACCAGAATCTGCTGAGGCTCGCAGCCGATGACCTGCGATGCGATGCTGCACGTCTCGCGCGCGCATGCAAGGCCGGTCTCACCCGTGGCGGCGTTGGCATTGCCAGAGTTGACCGAAATGCCGGCGATGATACCGTACCCCTTGTCGGTACCGCCCAGGTTGGCACGGCTCACCTGCACGGGCGCCGCGCAAAAGCGATTGGTGGTAAACACGCCAGCACCGGGACAGGGTTTATCGGGCACGACGAGCGCGTAATCCAGACGCTCGGGGTTCTTGCGGAACCCAGCGTGGATGCCTGCAGCCTTAAAACCAGCCGCAGCCGTAACGCCACCCTCGACGGCGCGAATCTTGATATCAAACAGCTCGGTATTCATCGTCTTTATGACTCCTTATGTCAAACAAAAAACGGACATCGGTTGGTGCGCCATGCCAGTCGTGATCATGAAACCAGCTTAAGAGTGGCGCCCCACTCGATGCCCGACTACCAAATCGTTAACAATCGAATGTGCTACACCGGGCACGCCACTGTGGGCAAGCCTCGTCGCTCGTCAAAGCCAAAGACGATATTGGCGCACTGGACCGCTTGGCCCGCAGCGCCCTTGCACAGATTGTCGATGGCGCCCGTCGCCACCAGCACGCCCGCGCGCTTGTTGAGCTCGAGGCCAATCTGGGCAGCGTTGGTGCCGACGACCGAAGCCGTCTTGGGCTGCTGGCCGGCATCGAGCACGCGCACAAAGGTGCGACCGGCGTAGAACTGCTTGTAATGGTCGACAACGTCCTCAAGGGTCAAGGTATCGATAGCCTGCGGCGCGAGCGGCAGCGTCACCGTGGAGAGCAGACCGCGCTTGAGCGGTGCCAGGTGCGGGGTAAAGACGACGCGATCGGTCAGGCCAAGGATTTGCTCAATCTCGGGCGTGTGGCGATGCTTGCCCACGCCGTAGGCCTCCAAGTTCTCGTCGGCGCTGCAAAAATGGGTGCGGGCGTTGCAGGACTTACCGGCGCCCGTCACGCCGCTAATGGCATCGACAATCACGGGACCGTTCTCGGCCACCCAGCCCGCGCGCACGGCGGGCGCGGCGGCAAGGCTCGTTGCGGTGGGATAGCAACCGGCGCAGGCGACCAGCACGGGTTTGCCGTCGGCATGGTCGGATGCGGCGGTCTCCAAGTCCTGGCAGAACAGCTCGGGCAGACCGAAGGCACGGGTCTTGAGCAGCTCGGGGCTCGTATGCTCGGCGGCATACCAAGCCTCAAAAACGGACGCGTCGTTCAGACGGTAGTCGGCCGAAAGATCAAAGCAGGAGACGCCCGATGCAAGCAGCGCGGGCACCTGTGCCATGGCAGCCGTGTGCGGCACGGCCAAAAAGACCGCGTCGCAGTTCTTGAGCTCAGGGGCATCATGCGTCGTAAAGACAAGATCGCTTACGCCGGTGAAGCTCGGGTGCACCGCAGACAACGGCTGGCCGGCATCGGTGTTGGACGTAATGGCAGCAAGTTCAAACTCGGGATGACCGAGGACGAGGCGAATGAGCTCGGCTCCGGCATATCCAGCCGCGCCGACGATTCCAACCTTCAAAGACATATCAGACTCCTTATCTGCGATTTATGCACCGATGCGCATTTCGCAGCGGTCGTTATGAAGTGGGTTGAAACTTTAGCACCAAAAGATGCATTAATACGTAAATGGCTTGCATATTCATGCATTGAAACATTCCCGACACATTCGCTTGAAGGAATTGACAAATGGAGCGGGCCCCGTATTGACCGGCGCTCCTAACGGCGCCGGGCAATACGGGGCCCGCCCATGCGAAAACCAAGTTGTTAGGATGAGCCAGCTGGCTAGAGCTCGACCGGCACCCATTCGTCGTGATTGCAGATAAAAGCCTCGGGATCCTCGACGCTAAAGAAGACGAGCGTGGGGTCGTTAGGCCCCTCATAGTGCTCGCCCAGGCGCTCTAGATGCTTCCACCCAGCTTCGCGCATTTCGCCTAAAGCCCGGTCATCCAAGCCGGCACGCCCGCGCAAGATGAGCCAGCCATGGCCCGGCCACCAACTCGTGGCCTCAAAGCGCTGGTTTTGCAGCAGCTCTTGCCACACATCTTTGGTGCGCGCTGTTACAAACCACAGCTTGCCGTCCTGGATCTGCGCAAACGAAAACGGACGCACATGAGGCTGTCCGTCAACGCTCGTCGCCAAATACCATGCCGGCACCGACGTCAGATACTCCAACACCGTATTCAATCCGTCCATGTGTCCTCCTGGCGCTAGCTAATTCGAAACGGGTAGTTAATTTGAGACGCGCTAGAGCTCCAGGCGCTCCTCGCTGCCGTCGATATCACAGAAGCGCGCGGCAATGTTGCGGACCGAAAAGAAAGCAAGGCGGCCGTCGTTGGCACTCTCGTGTTCCTCGCCGATGCCCACCATGTGCTTAAAACCCGCTTGACGCACCTTGTCGCTCGCAACTGCGTCGTCCTCAAGTGCGGCTTCGCCGGTCAACACGATCCAACATTCCCCCGGCTTCCAGCCCGAGAGCTCAAACTTGGGATTCGCACTCAGTTCCGCCCACACATCCTTGTCGCGCGACGTGCAAAACCACAGCTTACCGTCATCGACCATGGCAAACGAAAACGGCCTCACGCGAGGCTGATGCCCGTCGCTCGCATCGGTCGTGGCCAGATACCACGCCGGAATGCGCCTGAGATACGAACAGGCGCGCTCAAGCTGAGCCGTGCGGTCGTTGTCGGTCATAGGGGCCCCTTTCTTGCGCTCGAATCGCGCCTAAACAAGTTGAAGGTTGACGACGATGACACACGCAAGCAGCAGCGCCGTCACCACCGCAGCCAGCGCATCCCCACGGCGAAATACAAGCGCATGCAGGCGCGTGCGGCCCTGCTCGCCGTGATAGCAGCGTGCATCCATGGCGGCAGACAACGTCTCGGCATGACGGAACACGCCCGTGAACAGTGGAATCGCCACACTGCCGAGCATACGCACGCCGCCGAGCGGGCCACCCGTTACGCGTGCACCGCGGCTTGCCTGCGCGTCCGCCGTCTGCTTCATCTCGGTGGCGAACTGCGGCATAAAGCGCAACGCGATGCCCATGATCATGCCGAGCTCGTGCGCAGGAAGTCCCACACGCGCAAACGGTGCGAGCAGGCGCTCGAAGCCCGCGGTGAGATCGAGCGTCGGTGTGGTGAGCGTAATAGCGCTCATACCGGCCATCATCAAGGTCAGACGGCAGGTCATAAAAGCGGCGGAATGCAGCGAGCCCTCGCTTATCCGCAGAAAGCCGAGCTGCCACAGGATGCGCCCACTCTGATCGGTAAACAAGTTGAGCACCGCGACCACGACGACGATTGCCAGCAGCGGCGCCATCGACGACAGAACGCGACGAACCGGCACCCGAGACACGGTATAGATCAGAACAACGAAGATTGCGACCGGGACCAGTCCGCGGAAGCTGCCAACCGTGAGCGTCGTGATCAGAAACACAAAGCCCAAGAGCAACTTAGTTCGCGGGTCCAGGCGGTGGATTGCACTATCGCCGGGATAGTAGCTGCCAAACGAAAACGCCTCCATTAGCAGCCCTCCTCTCGCGCGACCGTCTTGGATTTAGCAATGTCCGCGACGTTAGAAGGACCGTCTGAGCGACCGATCAGCAAATCTGTCAGCTCGTCGGCCAGCGACTCAACCGTATAGAGCCCGCCGCAACGCAGCGGCACGCCCGCTTCCGCGAGCGCCAACGCCATGCGCTGGGCGGCGGGAACGCCCAAGCCGATCGACTTGAGCTCATCGGCATGTGCAAACACCTGCGCGGGGGTTCCCTCGGCAAACACCGCACCTTCGTTCATCACGACGATGCGGTCGCAGCAGTTGGCCAGGTCATCCATACTATGCGAAACCATGACGACGGTCAGGCCCCCATGGTGAAGTCGATCGATGAGCTCCAGGAAATCACTGCGCGCCGCCGGATCGAGCCCCGCCATGGGCTCATCGAGTACCAGGACCTCGGGCTCCATGGCAAGCACGCCGGCAAACGCCACGCGCCGCTGTTGGCCACCCGAAAGCTCAAAGGGACTCTTGTCGCCCACCGTGGCCAAGTCGAGGCCCACGCGCGCGAGCGATGACTCAACGCGGCGCGCGGCCTCGGCCTGCGACAAGCCAAGGTTGTGCGGGCCAAACGCCACGTCCTGCGTCACGGTTTCGGCAAACAGCTGACGCTCGGGATATTGAAACACCACGCCGACCTTGGCCTTAACCGCGGCGGCATCTTTCTTGTTTGCCAGGTCGAGCCCCAACGCGTAAACGGAACCCTCCTGGGGGCGAATCAAACCGTTGAGATGCTGGACCAGCGTCGACTTACCCGAACCGGTATGACCTGCTAAGCCCAGGAACTCGCCGCGACGCACCGTTAGCGATACATCGCGCAGCGCCCACGGGCTGCTGGGGTCGTTTCCCCAGAGAGCCTGTTTGCTCGATTTGCCCGCAACGGCCGAGCGCTTATGCCAGCGGCGACGCTCGCGCGGACTGAGCGAATAACTGTACGAAACATGGGATAGCTCGATGACGGGCTCCGACGCGTTGCCCTCGTTGTCTACCGGAACAGTGCCGTCAGCGATTTCCAACTGGGATGCGGAAGGCTGCCCCGCGGCGCCCGCCCCGCTCCGCTCGGTATAGGCCTGCGCAACCTCGGCAACCATATCCGCCTCGCGCACCTGCGCACAAACGGGCACGCCCTTCGCACGAAGCGCCTTACCCAGACAACACGACGCCGGCATGTCCAGGTTGAGCTGCGCAAGTTCGTCCGCCCGCGTCAAGATTTCCTCGGGCGTACCGAGCATGGCAACTCGCCCAGCCCGAAACACCGCGACACGATCGGCCTCGGCGGCCTCTTCCATAAAGTGCGTAATCATCACGATGGTCATGCCGCGAGCGTGCAACGCGTGGCAAGCCTTCATGAGGCCCTTGCGCCCACGCGGATCGAGCATCGAGGAAGCCTCGTCCAATATGAGCACGCGCGGTTCCATGGCGAGCACACCGGCAAGCGCCACACGCTGCTTTTGACCGCCCGAAAGCGCATGGGTCTCGTGGCGCTCAAAGCCCACCAGGCCCACGCCCTTCAGCGCCTCGCGTACGCGCTGCGCAATTTGCGCCGATGGCACGCCAAGGTTTTCGGGACCGAACGCAACGTCATCTTCGACAAGCGTTGCCACCAGCTGGTCGTCGGGATTCTGGAACACCATGCCTGCGGTCGAACGAATGTCGTAGACCAGCTCGGGATCGGACGCATCCATACCGTTGATACGTACCGTGCCCGCATCGGGCTGCAGCAGCGCATTCAGATGCTTGGCAAACGTCGACTTGCCCGACCCATTGCCACCGAGGATGCAGAAAAACTCCCCGTCCTCGATGTTCAGATCGACACCGTCGAGTGCCGACACGGCACCGTCATAGCTAAAGGAAACGCCCCGACACTCAATCATGCGCGGCCTTTGACCTGGTCCTTTTTAGGCGTGATGAGGTTGGAGACTGCTTTATACACCGCTAGCGTCAACACCGAGTTAAGCACGGTCTTGATAAGGTTGAACGGCAGCACGGCAGGAATCATAAGCGGGGCGATCACATCGACCGAGCCATACCAGAACCATACGCCAATGGTAAGGTTTGCGACCATAGACAACGCCGTAGCGGCAATGACACCGAACACTAGGCCAATCACGGCACCCTTATAGGTATGCATCTTCTGGTACACGATAGCCGCGGGCAGAATGTAGCCCAGCGTAGCAACCAGGTTCATAAGTGCGCCGACCCAGTCGCCCGTAGTGAGCGCATGGATAACGATCGCCATGGCGGCAACAGCAGTACCGGCGCCAGGACCATACGCAAAACCGCACACCATCGCCGGCACCAGCGACGGGTCATACGTCAAAAACGGCGCCGAAGGAAGGATAGGCAGCTGCACGTACATAAACAGGGCGCCCAAGGCACACATCAGCGCCATGGTAACGAGCTGTTTGGTGCTCCACCTATTCGTGTTCTCAAAATGGATATGCTGCGACTGTTCAGACATAAGATCACCTGCCTCTTTCATCCGGACTCTAACCGTTGGTACTGGGATCTCACCAGTTCAGCCGGCATGCGAACCAACGCACACACGGGTCGCGGACTCATCGGCTCGGCCGCAGGCACCTCGCCTGCGCCACGGCACCCCTTTAGCACCGCCCGATTTACCGCCAGTGGGGAATTTCACCCCGCCCTGAAACAGCAATTGCAAGTGTAGCACGAGCAATCGTTCGCGCAAGTATGCCAAGGGTAATTTGTGGTGGGGAAACGCTCCACCTTGATTGGCAACTTCATCCGAACACCTCCCATATTCATCCGTACATGTACGGATGAATATGGGAATCCGATACCCTGAGGGCCGGACCGGCCGGCCCCGGGAGATCGGAGGACGGCATGTCCGGAAAGAGGAAGAAGGGCGTCGGGAAGGCGGCCCCGAGGGCCTACGGCAGGCTCACCAGGCACGAGCGGAACACGGTCCAGAGGATGCTGGAGCGAGGGGCCTCGTGCAGGCGGATCGCGAGGGAGCTGGGCAGGTCGCCCTCGACGGTGAGCTCCGAGGTGGCGGCGCACAGGTTCGTGACGGCGCCGAGGGAGAGGCGCGGCGAGCGCGTGGACGCCTCCGCCGACCTGTCTGCGGCATGCCCGCGCCTGGCCGCGTGGCCGCGCTGCTGCAACGGGTGCGGGCGGTACCGCG
>UREM01000049.1 GCA_900546775.1 uncultured Collinsella sp.
CACCTGCCGCGCCCAAACCTCAGCCTAAAAAGGCCGCTCGTTCCAAGTCCGTCGAGCCCAAGCCGAGCCGTGACGAGATGACCTTTGCCCAGCGCATGGTTACCTCCAAGGAGCCTACGGGCGAGAACGAGATCCCTGGCATGGCGCCGGCTCAAAAAATCATCATTGTCCTTGCCCTCATCGCGTTTGTCATCTTTATGGGCTACACGATCCTGACCAGCATGGGCCTGCTCTAACCGATTTACATCGGGCGTCATGTCCGAACACTCTGCCCTTGTCCAACCCTCAACCTCTGCACAACGCATCCGAAAGGTCGCCCCATGGCTTTGACCGATATCTCTCATCCCACCGACATCGCAATGCTTACCGATCTGTACGAGCTCACTATGGCCCAGGGCCTGTGGGAGAGCGGCAAGGCCAATGAGCAGGGTTGTTTTACCGCGTTTTACCGCGACCATCCCTTTGGTAGCGCCTATGCCGTCATGTGCGGTACCGCCGAGCTGCCCGAGCTGGTCGAGAACCTGCGCTTTACGCCCGAGGACATCGACTACCTCGCCTCGCTCCAGGCCCCGGCCGGCGGCGCGATGTTCAAGCCTGAATTCCTCGACTACCTGCGCGATTTTCGTGCGCATGTAAACATCGACGCCGTCCCCGAGGGCGAGCTCGTCTTTCCGCGTGAGCCCATGGTGCGCGTTACCGGCCCCGCGCTGGAGTGCCAGCTGCTCGAGACGGCGCTGCTCAACATCGTCGGCTTCCAGACGCTTGTCGCCACCAAGACGGCGCGCGTGGTGCTGGCGGCGGACGGCCGTCCCGTGGCCGAGTTTGGCCTGCGCCGCGCCCAGGGTCCCGATGGCGGCCTGGCCGTCGCGCGCGCGAGCTACGTTGCCGGCTGTTCCTCTACGTCCAATGTGCTCGCCGGCCGCCGCTACGGTATTCCCGTCTTTGGCACGCATGCGCACAGCTGGGTGATGAGCTTCGATTCCGAGCTCGAGGCCTTCCGTGCCTTTGCCAAGTCGAGCCCCAAGAACTGTACGCTGCTCATCGACACCTACGATGTGCGCGAGGGCTGCGAGCATGCCATTACGGTTGCCAAGGAGATGGAGGCGGTGGGCGAGCGCCTGTCGGCTATTCGCATCGACTCGGGCGACCTCGCCAAGCTCTCCAAATATGTGCGTGGCCGTTTTGATGCCGAGGGCCTGCCCTATGTAGGGATCTCGGTTTCCAACGATCTGGACGAGTACACGATTCAGTCGCTGCTCGATCAGGGTGCGCCCATCGATAGCTTTGGTGTGGGTACCAAGCTCGCGACCTGCTACGACCAGCCGGCGCTTGGCGGTGTGTATAAGCTTTCCGCCCGCCGTGCGAGCGAGACGGATCCGTGGACGCCGGTGGTTAAGCTCTCCGAGCAGCCCTACAAGCGCACGATCCCGGGTGTGCAGCGCGTGCGCCGTTATTACGACGGCTTTGGCGGCCCGATCTGCGACATGATCTATGACGAGGATCATCTGTCTGGGGAGGGCGCCGCGCGCGGTAATACCCTCGTGGCCGTGAACGATGCTGCGCTGGTGACCGATGTGTCCGAGCTCGAGTATCGCGAGCTGCTGGCGCCGATCGTGCGCGATGGCAGCGCCGTTGCCCCGCGCGAGAGCATTGAGGACGCACGCGAGCGTTGCACCTGGGCACTGGACCATCTGGATCCGGTCTACAAGCGCTTCCTGTACCCGCAGACTTATGTGGTGGGCATGGAGCAGGGCTTGGCACAGGTGCGCGACGAGCTTGTGCGCAAGAACATGGCCGCGGCTTCTGCCTTTCCCTGGGCTCACTAATTCCTTGGGCGGTAGGGGCGAGTCACGCTTCCTTGGCCGCCAGCTCGGCCGTTCGCTGAACAGTTGATTGGTTTGACGTATGACGACTTCTTATAAAACGATGGTGGTAAAGATCGGTTCGTCCACGGTGGTGGGCGCCGACGGCAAGGTCAACCGCGCCTTTATCGGCGGGCTTGCCGACCAGGCCGCAGCGCTGCGCGAGCTTGGCTGGCGCCTGATCGTGGTGAGCTCGGGCGCCATTGCCTGCGGCTATCCCGTGCTGGGCTTCGACCGTAAGCCGGTCGGCGACCTGCCGAGCCTGCAGGCCTGCGCCTCGGCCGGTCAGTGCATCATCTCGTCGGCCTACGACGAGGAGTTCCATGCGCGCGACCTGCTCACCTCGCTCGTGTTGCTCACGCGTCACGACACGGCGCGCCGCACGTCCTACCTGCACGCGCGCGACGCCCTGCTTCGCCTGGTGGAGCTCGGCGTGGTGCCGGTCGTCAACGAGAACGATACCGTCACCGTCGATGAGATCAAGTTTGGCGACAACGACACGCTGGCGGCGCTTGTGAGCTGCCTGGTTTCTGCCGATCTGTGCGTGACGCTCTCGGACATCGATGGCCTCTACACCGCCAATCCGCATGAGGATCCGACGGCCGAGTTTATCCCGGTCGTGCATAAGATCGATGCCAAGATTATCGCCTCGGCGGGCGATTCTTCCACATCGGTGGGTACGGGCGGCATGATCACCAAGATTCGCGCGAGCCGCATTCTCATGACGGCGGGCATTCAAAGCGTGATTTGCTCGGGCGAGGAGCCCGATGCGCTCGTGCGTCTGGCCCGCGGCGAGAGCGTGGGTACGCTGTTCGATCCGCCGGCGGAGCGCCTGGACATTGCGCCGCGCAAGTTGTGGATTGCACTGGGCGACAAGGCGCACGGCTCGGTGACGGTCGATGACGGCGCCGCGAAGGCGCTGGTCAGCCGCGGATCGTCGCTGCTCGCGGTGGGTATTCGCGAGGTCGATGGCCAGTTTGCCGAGGGCGATGTGCTCGACGTGTGCGACCCGAGCGGCATGGTTGTCGCCCGTGGTATCGCCGAGGCCGATTCGGACGTGCTGGAGCTTGCCGCCGGCCGCCGCCAGGACCAGATTGCCAGCAACCGCCTGCTCGCAGACCTGGCCGAGAAGCCCGCGATCCATAGGGACAACTTGATAGTGTTTGCATAAAGAGAGGCAGCGCTGCGGCTCGTTTTGCCAGCAGTGCTGCCTCTCCTTTTCCGGCACTTGGGGACGTTCCTTATGTGCCGGCACTTTGGGACACTCCTTTGCTAGAAGATCTGGCGCAGGTCTCCGCGGTTGAGGGCTTCGTCGAAGAGGTGCTTGAACACCACGCTGCCGTGCAAGCCGTCGTGCTCGAACTCGTTGGTCACCCAGGCATGCGAGTTGCCCACGCGGCTGAGCGTATCGAGCTGCATGCCCGAGTCCACGTACATGTCATCGAAGTACACCGCGGCCTGCAGGGGCACCTCGTTGCACGCCAGGCGCTGCGGGTCATAGATCTTGTCCCAGCTGGTGTCTTCCATAAGCAGATCCATCGCCGGCTTGAAGGGCTTAAGTTCGGGCATCTGCTCAAACATCCACGGGAACATGGCCTCGCCGGTAAACATGAGCGGTCGCGTGAGCGTGTCGAACTCGGCACGATGGGCCTTCTCTTCTGCCGCGGCCCAGCGAATGGGCATGGTGTCGCCGTCGGCGTAGATGAACTCCTGAAGCGTCCAGTACAGCGGATTCGTGCGCGTGTTGGTGCGCTCGAAGGCGCGCATCAAAAAGCTGTCAGATACCGAGGCGCCGCAGGCCAGCGTGCCGTCGCCGTCAACAAAAGCATGATCGATAATCCAATGCATGCGCTCAAAGCTCGGCTTCATGCCAAAGTCGCTGCCCATGAGCTGCAGGCGTTCGACCGTCATCGGCGAGCCGTCGGGTAGCACGGGCTTTTGCTCCTCGAGGGCATCTGCCAGGGCCGCCACGCGCTCGACGTCGGCGGGGTAGCGGTTGTAATACTGCTGCGTCTTGGCAGCCATGCGCGGGAAGGTGTGCGCGTAGACCTCGCTTGCGCTCGCCGGTACGTGGGGGATGCCGCCGCAGGTAAAGCTTGCCGCCACGCCCTCGGGGAAGAGCGACAGGTAGCTCAGCGTCAAAAAGCCGCCGTAGCTCTGCCCGAGCGTGACCCAGGGCCTGCCGCCAAAGCCCACCAGGCGCAGGTACTCAAAATCGCGCACGATGGAGCTGGCGAGGTGGCGCTTGAGGAAGTCCGCCTGCGAGCGGGCAGCATCGGAGCCGGCCGCCTCGGCGCGCTCGCCCAGTGCGGCAATCGTGCGCCCGTCTACACAGCTGCTGCGCCCGGTACCGCGCTGGTCGGGCAGCACGACGCGGAAATGCTTGACGGCCTCTTCGATCCAGCCATCGCTTGTGGGCGACAGCGGACGCGGGCTCTCGCCACCGGGGCCACCCTGCAAAAAGAGAAGGAGCGGCAGGTCGTCGTTGATGCGGTCGGGTGCGCAAACCACGCGGTAGAAGAGCTTGATGCTCTCGGGCGCACCGGCGATGGGTGTCGGTATAGCGCCGCGGCGCATGGTGCTGCCGACGGCCAGGAGCATCGGCTCCAGGCCGCGCCAGTCGAGGGGGACGTCGATGCTGTGGTCCTCGACATACAGGCCGGGGACGTGGTACGAAGTGATGAGGGCCATGTGAGTCTTCCGTTCGTTGCGGTGTTTCGGGTTGACCAATTCTACCGCCGCGGGCGAGGCCATGCGCAAATCGGCTACCATGGTTGCAAACTTCTAGGAGAAAGGGCCGCCCATGTCGGTCGATATAGCCACGTATGTCCACGATCTTGCCGTTGCCGCCAAGGCAGCGTCGGCCTCGCTTGCCACGGCGAGCGATGAACAGCGCCAGGAGGCCGTGCGCGCCATGGCCGCGGCGCTGCGCGACGGCGTCGACTCCATCGTCGCCGCCAACGAGCTCGATATGTCCGCTGCGCGCGATGCGGGTACCTCGGCCGGACTGCTCGATCGTCTGCTGCTGACGCCCGAGCGCGTCGAGGGCATGGCCGCCGGCCTGGAAAAGCTCGCCGAGCTGCCCGATCCCGTGGGCCGCGTGCTCGACCACCGCGTGCTTGCAAGCGGCGTGGACCTGACCCGTGTGAGTGTGCCGCTGGGCCTGGTCGCCATGGTTTACGAGGCGCGTCCCAACGTGACGGCCGACGCCGCGGGCATCTGCATCCGTACCGGCAACGCCTGCATTCTGCGCGGCGGCTCGCTGGCCTATCACTCGTGTGCCATGATTTCTGAGCTGCTGGCCGATGCGCTCGAGGCCAAGGGCTTCCCGCGCGAGGCCGTGTCGATGATCGAGTCCACCGACCGCGAGGCCACTGGCGAGCTCATGAAGCTCCGCGGTGTTGTCGACGTACTCATTCCGCGCGGCGGTGCAGGCCTGATCCAGCGCTGCGTGCGCGAGTCGCTCGTTCCGGTGATCGAGACGGGCACGGGTAACTGCCACATCTACGTGCATGAATCCGCCGACTTCGATAAAGCGCTCAATATTATCGTCAACGCTAAGACGCAGCGCGTGGGCGTGTGCAATGCCGCCGAGTCGCTGCTGGTCGACCGTGCCGTGGCCGATGCGTTTTTGCCTGCGGTCGTGGCCGTGCTGCATGACCACGGCGTGCTCATTCACGGCGACGAGGCCACGTGCGCCGCATGCGCCGACACCGGGCTTGCCGAGGGCGATGACTACGTTGCCGCGACTGAGGAGGACTGGGGTCGCGAGTATCTGGCGCTCGAGATGAGCGTGAAGGTCGTGGCGAACGAGGACGAGGCCATCGCGCACATCAACCGCTACGGCACGATGCACTCCGAGGCCATCGTTGCAGAGGACACGGATGCTTGCGAGCGCTTCCTGGACGAGGTCGATGCCTCGGCCGTGTATGCCAACGCCAGCACGCGCTTTACCGACGGCGGCGAGTTTGGCCTGGGCGCCGAGATTGGCATCTCGACCCAAAAGCTCCACGCCCGCGGCCCCTTTGCCGCCGAGGCCCTCACCACCTACAAATACAAGCTCCGCGGCACCGGCCAGGTCCGCCCCTAAACCTGTTGCAAACGAAAAACCACCACAAAGGCGCCTGTCTCCTTTGTGGTGGTTTTAGGTGGCGTGGGCGGTTAGGCCTGGAAGGTATCGCGATCGGGCGCGAAGGATTGCATGGCCGCGATGGTACGGTCGAAGAGCTCGGGAAGCTCCCAGCCCAGCATCTCGGCGCCCTGCGAAATCACGTCGCGTGAGCAGCCGGCGGCAAAGCGCTTATCCTTGAACTTTTTCTTGAGCGACTTGGTCGTAAAGTCCATGACGCTTTTGCTCGGACGCATGATCACGGCAGCACCGATTAGACCGGTGAGTTCGTCGCAGGCAAACAGGATCTTCTCCATCTGCAGCTCGGGCTTGGGTAGCGAAGAGTTGAAGTCGGACGTATGCGTCTGAATTGCGCGGATGAGCTCGGGCGATGCGCCCTCGTCCTCGAGGATCTCGGCCGCATAGATGGTGTGGTTCATGGGGTCATCCTCATGCTCCTCCCAATCCAGGTCGTGCAGCAGGCCGACGATGCCCCAAAACTCCTCGTTCTCGGGGTCGAACTCGCGCGCAAAGTAGCGCATGGTGCCCTCGACCGTCTCGCCATGGGTGATGTGGAACGGGTCCTTGTTGTGCTCGTTGAGCAGTTCGAACGCGCGGTCGCGGGTGATTCCGGCGGTAAGCGGCTCTGCCATAAGAGACTCCTTGTGCTCGTGGGTATCGCTAAGAATGAATACTACTGGAACAAGAAAACCACCACAAAGGTGCCTGTCCCCTTTGTGGTGGTTTTTGGCGCGGATGGGTTAGTTGAGGGCGGCTTGGGCTAGGCGAGCTTCGGCGTCCTCCTCGGTGACGCCCAAGGCCACGGCGAACTCCTCGATGGAACGACGCTTGGCCTCCTTGAGTACGCGCATGTAGTAGGAGCTGGGCTTTTTATCAGCTTCCTCGGCCTGGCGAATGCGGTGCATCATGGTTTTTGCCACACGGACTGTCTCGGGTGCACCTAGCTTAAGCTGCTGCTTAAAGTGCGTTTCCTCAAGCGAGCTGTTGCGCTCGGTAAAGGTGTCGCATTCCAGCTCGTCGTAGTGGCTCAGCAGGTGCTCGGCATCCTGTTGAGAGATGGCGGCATGTAGACGGTCGGCCTGCGCCACGGGGTACATGAGAATCGTCTGCGCATGCCCCTGCTTGGTCTCGAGCAGCAGCATGGGCTGCGGCGTGTCGTCCCTAAAACCGACGACGGTGCAGACTCCCTGACCCGGATGAATGACGTGTTGACCGATTGAGAACATGCTACCTCCAACTTATACGAATTTGCGTATGTCTAGAATACCACGCTGACGTGCGGAAACCCTTACTTTATGCAGGAAAAGCACACAATTCTGATAGGTAAGAGTATTCGATAACAGACGCAGCTCATTCACACCTTTATGCATTTTCAACGCCTGCATAATCTGCAGGCAGACCGGCATCTTTGAGTGACTCCATGCAAGCTGTAGTCATTTTTGTGCATATGCAATATCTATTAGCTTTACCCTGCGACAGTGCCCGTCGCTTGTGATAGAGTGCTACAAACTCTGGCTTTTGCCCTACGAGTGACCAAGAGCTCGGGGGCTTTAACACAAGGAGGATCTATGCCCGAGAAGATTGAAGAGCTGGTACGCGCTGCGCTTGCTGCGGCCCAGGAGGCCGGCGACCTTTCCGCATTTGAACTTGACGATTGCGCTATCGAGCGACCGGCTGACACTTCTCATGGCGAGTGGACCTCTACCATGGCCCTGAAGTCCGCCAAGCTGGCCCACTGCGCCCCGCGCAAGATCGCCGAGGCCATCGTTGCCCATATGCCCGAGGACCCCGCGATCGAGAAGGTCGAGATCGCAGGCCCCGGCTTCATCAACTTCTACCTCTCCGTTGCCGTCAAGAATGCCATCTTTGGCGAGGCTCGCGAGAAGGGCATGGACTTCGCTAAGTCTAACGTCGGTGGTGGCCTGAAGACCCAGGTCGAGTTCGTTTCCGCCAACCCCGTCGGCCCCATGCACATCGGCCACGGCCGCTGGGCCGCGCTGGGCGATTCGCTCTGCCGCGTTATGGACCACGCCGGCTATGAGATCCAGCGTGAGTTCTACATCAATGACCACGGCTCTCAGATGAACACCTTCGGCAACTCCATCAGCACGCGCTATATGCAGCTTGCCGACATCATCGCCAAGCAGGGCGTTGATATCGACGAGGCTCACAAGCTGCTGATCGCCGATCGCGACGCCTTCGTTGCCGACGAGAACGACGAGCATCCCGAGACCCATCCGTATCAGGACAACTTTGCCGAGACCCTGGGCAAGGACTCCTACGGCGGCGACTACATCATCGATGAGGCTGCCGAGTTCTGGCGCACCGACGGTGACAAGTGGGTCGACGCCGATCCGCAGGAGCGCATGGAGAGCTTCCGTGAGCGCGGCTACGTGAAGATGGTCGACAACATGCGCGACCTCTGCCACGCCGTCAACTGCGACTTTGACCGTTGGTACTCCGAGCGCTCGCTGTATGTGAAGGACACCGAGGGCGAGACCGCCGGCACCTCCGCCGTCGACCGCGCTTTTGAGAAGCTCGACAAGATGGGCTACCTCTACACCAAGGACGGCGCCCTGTGGTTCCGCTCCACCGATCTGGGCGACGACAAGGACCGCGTCCTGATCAAGTCCGACGGCGAGTACACCTACTTCGCCTCCGACGTCGCCTATCACTGGGATAAGTTCCAGCGCGTCGATCACGTCATCGACATCTGGGGCGCCGACCACCACGGTTACATCGAGCGCGTCCGCTGCGTCTGCGACGCTCTGGGTTACCCCGGCAAGTTTGAGGTTCTGCTGGGTCAGCTCGTCAACCTGCTGCGTAACGGCAAGCCCGTCCGTATGTCCAAGCGCAAGGGCACCATGGTGACCCTGCAGGAGCTCGTCGACGAGGTCGGCTCCGATGCCGCTCGCTACACGCTCATCTCCAAGAGCTCCAACCAGATGGTCGACTTCGACATCGAGGCCGTTAAGAAGCGCGACAACTCCAACCCGGTCTATTACGTGCAGTATGCTCACGCCCGCGTGTGCTCCATCCTGCGCCGTGCCGCCGACGTTACCGCCGAGCAGGCCGACGAGATGGGCATGAAGGCCGTTGCCGCCAAGGCCATCGGTGAGAACGTCGATTACTCGCTGCTGACCGACCCGACCGAGCTCGCCCTTTCGCGCAAGCTTAACGAGCTTACCGACCTGATCGCCAGCTGCGCTCGCGACCGCGCTCCGTTCCGTCTGACGCACTTTGCCGAGGAGCTCGCCGGTGACTTCCACAGCTTCTACGCTGCCTGCCAGGTGCTGCCGAGCGAGGGCCGTCCCGTCGGCCCCGAGCTTTCGCGTGCCCGTCTGGCCGCTTGCGATGCCGTCCGCGTGACGCTCGCCCTGGTGCTCACCCTCGTTGGCGTTTCCGCGCCCGAGCAGATGTAACCTGCGGGTCATTTGACCGTGTAGGTTTGGTTTAACTGAGCCCTATAAGCCCGATCTCCTACGGAGGTCGGGCTTTTTTCGCAAACGCCGACGTATTGATGAATTTGGAGCTGCTAGAAATACGAAACTATGCCGGTTTACTACGATGAATTGAGGAATTCTAACCACGCCGGCTTTTTGCTAAAAAGTGCAAGGCATCTACCTGCGGTTTTAGTTCAACAAGTTTCGGAGTGGTCGCGGTTGAGCGATTCATCGTAGTAAACCGCCATAGTTTTGGCGGAGGCAGTCAGATTTGTGGGTGGCAAACAAAGAGTGTCCCTTTTGACTAGTCGGTTGATTTCCGATCTCAGCCGAACACATTGAGCAAATAGGCCATTCCCGCAGTTAGCCGAACGCCCCCGCGGCCCCTCCCGGGGTCCGGGGGCGGCATTTTCCCAGTTGAAGGAACGGTGGAGATGTGTTTCGATGGGTCCGGTGGC
>UREM01000050.1 GCA_900546775.1 uncultured Collinsella sp.
TGCGTCCCCGTTCTCGGGCGTTATTCGTTCCCTGCGGCAGAATTTACGCCGCTTCGTCGAACTGCGAGTTGTACAGGTCGGCGTAGAAGCCGCCCTGGGCGAGCAACTCGTCGTGTGTGCCCTTCTCGACGATGTCGCCGTCGCGAATCACCAAGATTACGTCGGCGTTGCGGATCGTGGACAGGCGATGCGCGATGACAAAGCTCGTGCGGCCCTGCATCAGCGCATCCATGGCGCGTTGGATGAGCTCCTCGGTTCGGGTGTCCACGTTAGAGGTCGCCTCGTCCAGAATCAGCGCCGGGCGGTCGGCCAAAATGGCGCGGGCGATGGTCACGAGTTGGCGCTGGCCCTGTGAGAGGTTGGTGCCCTCCTCATTGATCATAAAGTCGTAGCCGCCGGCGAGCGTATGGATAAAGTGGTCGCAGCGTGCGGCGCGTGCGGCGGCCTCGACCTCGGCGTCGGTCGCATCGGGGCGTCCGTAGCGGATGTTCTCGCGGATGGTGCCGTTAAACAGCCAGGTGTCCTGCAGCACCATGGCAAACTCGCCGCGCAGCGCCGCGCGGTCCCAGTCGCGCACGTCGACGCCTTCGACGCGCAGCGAACCGCCGTCCACGTCGTAAAAGCGCTGCAGCAGCTTAATGAGCGTGGTCTTGCCGGCGCCGGTGGGGCCGACGATGGCAATGGTTTGGCCGGGCTGCGCCTCGCAGCTAAAGTCGTGGATGATGGTCTTGTCGGGCGTGTAGCCAAACTTGACGTGGTCGAACTCAACGTGGCCGGGGCGCTTCTCGGGAATCTGGGCGTCGGCCTTCTGCTCCTCCTCGGGCGCGGCGAGGAACTCAAAGACGCGCTCGGTGGCAGCGGCCATCGACTGCATCGTGTTGCTCACGTTGCCCAGCTGCTGCACCGGCTGCGTAAAGTTGCGCACGTACTGGATAAAGCTCTGGATGTCGCCGGGCGTGGCGTTGCCGGTCAGCGCGAGCTGCGCACCCACCACGACGACGCCCACGTAGCCCATGTTGCCCACCAGACTCATAAGCGGCATCATCAGGCCCGACAGGAACTGCGAGCGCCAGCCGCTAATAAAGAGGCGGTCGTTTTGACGGTCGAACTCCTCGATTGAGGCCTCGGCGCGGTCGAACACCTGAATGACATTCTGGCCGGCAAAGTCCTCCTCGATAATGCCGTTGACGGCGCCCAGGACTTGCTGTTGCTCGCGGAAGTACGGCTGCGAGAAGTGAATCATCACGGTCAGGATAATCGCGGCTGCCGGCAGCGTGAGCACGGTGACGCCGGTGAGCGGCAGACTGATCGACAGCATCATGACGAGCACGCCGATAATCTGCGTGACAGACGTGATGAGCTGCGTCACGCTCTGGTTGAGCGACTGGCCGAGCGTATCGACGTCGTTGGTGATGCGACTGAGCACGTCGCCCTTGCTGTGGCCGTTGAAGTAACTCATCGGAACGACGGCGATCTTGGCGGCGATCTCCTTGCGCATGCGATAACAAATCTTTTGCGTGACGCCGGTCATGAGCCAGCCTTGGATCAGGCTGCAGGCAGAGCTCGCCAGATACAGACAGAGCAAAAAGCCGAGCGTCTTGGCGATCCAGGCAAAGTCGACATCGCCGGTGCCGTTGACCTTGGCAACCAAGCCCTCGAACAGCTTAGTCGTAACCTGGCCGAGCACCTTGGGCCCCACAATGTTAAAGATGACCGAGCACACGGCAAAGGCGACGGCGGCAAACACGGCAATCTTGTGCTGGCCGATATAGCCGAGCAGCTGCCTCATGGTGCCCTTAAAGTCCTTGGCCTTTTCGCCACGGCGCATGCCACCCATGCGGCCCATGGGACCACGCTGGCGGGTGGGCTTGGGAATCTGAGTCTTGGTCTCGTCTGCCATTAGCGCTCGCCTCCTTCCATGACGGCTGCAATTTCTTCTTGGGTAAGCCCCAGCTCCTCGGCGGAAAGCTGCGACTGTGCAATCTCCAGGTACGCCGGGCAGCCGTGCAGCAGCTCCTCGTGCGTGCCGGTGCCCACTACGTGACCGTCGTCGAGCACGATGATCTGGTCGGCGTGCATGATGGTCGCGATGCGCTGGGCCACGACCACGAGTGCGGCGTCGGTGACGTTTTTGGCCAGCTCCTCGCGCAGGCGCGCGTCGGTCTTGTAGTCGAGGGCGCTAAACGAGTCATCGAACACCACGACCTCGGGCTTTTTGGCCAACGCGCGGGCAATGGCCAGGCGTTGGCGCTGACCACCCGAAATATTGGAGCCGCCCTGGCTGATGGGGGAGTCGTAGCCGCCCTCGCGCTCGGCGATAAAGTCCTCGGCCTGGGCGATGCGTGCCGCCTGGCGCATATCATCATCGCTCACCATGTCGCCGGCAAACTTGAGGTTGCTCTCGACGGTGCCCGAGAACAGGCGACCCTGCTGCGGGATGTAACCAATGCGGTGGCGCAGCTCGGAAAGGGTCATGTCGCGCACGTCGATGCCGTCGAGCGAAATGCTGCCGCCCGTGACGTCGTACAGGCGCGGAATCAGCTGCACGAGCGTGGACTTGCCCGAACCCGTTGAGCCAATGATGCCGAGCATCTGGCCGGCATGTGTGGTGAAGTTCACGCCGCTGATGACATCGGCGCGGGCATCGGGGTACTGGAAGCTCACGTCGCGGAAGGTGAGCTCACCGCGCGGCGCGCTGGCTGCGGGCAGTTTGGGCGAGGCAGGGTCGTTGATGCTCGTGGGGCAGGTGATGACCTCTTCCACGCGCTCTGCTGCGACCTCGGCGCGGGGCAGGATAACCGAAACCATGGTGAGGATCATAAACGCCATGACGATCTGCATGGTGTAGGAGATGAACGCCATCATGTTGCCGACCTGCATCACGCCGTCGGACACGCCCTGCGCGCCAAACCAGACGATAAGCACGGTGATGCAGTTCATGACGAGCATCATGAGCGGCATCATAAAGCTCATGGCGCGGTTGGTGTAGAGCTGCGTGGTCATCAGGTCGAGGGACGCCTGGTCAAAGCGCTCGAGCTCATGCTCCTCGCGGTTAAACGAGCGGATGGGCATAAGGCCGTCGAGCAGCTCGCGGGCGGTAAGGTTCACGCGGTCCACAAAGCTCTGCATCTTTTTGAACTTGGGCATGGTGAGGCCCATAAGCACGCCGACGACGGCCGAGACCGCGATGATGGCCACGGCGATGGTCCACTCCAGGCCGGTGTGGTTGGCCAGGACGCGCATGACGGCGACGATGCCCATGACGGGCGCCATGAGGCACATGCGGATAAACAGGGTTGCGGCCATCTGAATCTGCTGAATGTCGTTGGTGCAGCGAGTGATGAGCGAGGCCTGGCTAAACTTGCCCACCTCGGCCGGCGAGAAGTGCATGACCTTGTTGAAGGTCTCGCGGCGCAGGTCGCGTGCGATGGAACAGGCGGTGCGCGAGGCCACGGCGCCGGTTAGGATGGTGGCGACGAGCGACACCAGGCACAGACCAAACATCGTGGTCGCCATGCGGCCCAGGTAGGCGTTCTGCACGTCGGCGGGGTCGATGCCCTGCGCCTTGTACTCATCCTGCACATAGCTCACGGCGCGTTGGGTCACGATGGAGCCCGACATGGAACCCATTTTGTCAGCCATCTCGTTGGCGCCCTCGATGAGCTTGCTTTGGTCTACCAGACCGCCCTCGATGCCCAGACGCAGACTCTTCATGGTGATCTTGCCGCCGTCGGCATCAATCTGCTTTTGCATGTTTTGCGCCGCTGCGGCCTTCTGCTGCATCTCGGCGAGCTGCTCGGGCGTCATTGTCGCCATCTGCTCGGGGGTGGGCATGGCCTGGGCGCCGCCGCCATTGCTTGCCTCGGTGGATGCGCCGGTCATGTCGCCCATGGAGCTGGCGTCGATGCCCTGGTTGAGAGAAAGGACGACGGTCTCGGGCAGGCTCATAATGTCGGCAATCTTGCCGCCATCGGCACGCTCTTCCTCGGTGCCCTTGTACGTTCGAATGCCGTTTTTGTCTGCCCTGCCAAACGCAGCTTCTACTGTCTTGGCGTCTTTGGCGCTCATAAAGAGTTCGAGGTCGTCGAGCGATTCGGCACGAATGGTGTCGGGCACGGGCGAGGCGATGCCGCCTTGCTGCACGCCCACGTCGACGATGTCGCTCATATAGGTAGGCAGTGCCAGATCGGCGTTACAGCTGATTACGATAAGTACGATAGCTGCGAACAGTGATGGGACATGCTTTTTAAAGAGCTTGAGAATCCTCACTTGGCATTTCTCCTTTCTTGATTGCAGTCGATAATTTCGTTGAGACGCCTTAGAAGGCGCACCATCTCTTGGGTATCTGTTTCGCCGAGCTGCTCGAGGAAGGCCGCGGTGCGCTCCTCGAATTCCCGACGTTTGATTTCGAGATTCTGGAATCCCTTGTCGGTCATCGTGACGTGTACACGACGACGGTCGGTCTTTGAGTGCTCGCGCTCGACCCAGCCCTTAGCTTCGAGAGTGCGTAAGATATTGGCGATGCGGGCACTCGAGACCCAGGCGCGATTTGCGAGTTCGCTCGGCGTGAGCGAACCGCCAGCGAGCATGAGGGCGCGCATGACAGCCATCTCGCCGCCGAGAGCTTTGTCCGCAGAGCGTGAAATGCGATGATGCATGCTGCCAAACTCAGTTAAGAGCTGACGTCCAAGCTCATGGAAATCGGTATCTTCCACCGAAAACCCCTAACACTAGAAACTATTTTCGGTGAAAGATGATACCCGCATATTCGGGCCTCATGCAGTGGGCAATATAAAGAGCGCATAAAGAGTTAAAAAATTCAATTGCTGAAGCGTTTCAAAGAACTATTATGCCCGCGGTTAGGCGGGGGGGGGTTGTCACCACCATGACGACTGGGACTCATATAATCGCCACGTGCGATGCTCCAACTTCCCGCAAGGAGACACCTTATATAAAGGGGGATGGAGTCATGGCATTTGACTTCACGGGCAAGACCGCGATTGTCACGGGTGGCACTCAGGGCATTGGCCTCGAGATCGCCAAGGGCATCGTCGCGGGCGGCGGACACGTCGCGCTCATCGCAAGGAACGCTGCTAAGGGCGAGGCCGCAGTGGCCGAGCTTGGCGAGGGCAACAAGTTCTATCAGCTCGATGTTGCCGATGCGCCCAAGGCGCGTGAGACCGTCGAGCAGATTTTTACGGACCTGCCGCAAACCAACATCCTGATCAACTGCGCTGGCGTCATCAGCACCAAGAAGTTCGACGAGATCGATGACACCGAGTGGCGTCGTACCATCGACATCAACCTCAACGGTACCTTCACTATGATGAATGCTGTGTACCCGCACTTTAAGGCGGCCCATGCCGGCACTATCGTCAACGTGAGTTCCGTTGCGGGCAAGATCGGTGGCGGCCTGCTCGGCACCGCGGCTTACGCGAGCTCCAAGGCCGGTGTTAACGGTCTAACCAAGGCAGTCGCCAAGGAAGGCGGCAAGTTTGGCGTCCGCTGCAACGCCGTGTGCCCGTCGCTCACCCTTACCGATATGACCTCGATTCTCTCTGACGAGAACTCTCAGCGCATCATCAACGGTATTCCTCTGGGCCGTGCCGCCCAGGCAAGCGAGCCCGCGCAGATGGTGCTCTTCTTTGCCTCCGACCTTGCCAGCTTCGTGAACGGCGAGATCGGTGACTGCGACGGTGGCATCGTCCTGGACGGGTAATACCCCGCGACGATAATTCGGCGACGGCTCCTGCGACTCGGGACCGTCGCCTTCTTTCTGACAAAGGCGCGTGCGGCCGCGTGTCACACGCATCAAAAGGAGATATAAATGAGTGAATCGACTGCGGTGGAGGCGCCGGCGGCAAAGGAGCCGTTCTTTAAGATGTCCTCCATCCCGGGTGCCAATATTTTGGTGCCGCTTTTGTTGGGCTGCCTGCTCAACACGCTGTTCCCCGATCTGTTCAAAACGCTCGGCAGCTTTACGCTCGGCATGACCCAGCAGGGCGCAGGCCCGCTTGTTGGCGCTTTTTTGCTCATCGTCGGTACGACGATTTCGTTTAAGAGCGCTCCTGCCGCCGCTGCCCGCGGCGCCATCATCATCGCCGTCAAGCAGATCGTGGTCGTTGCCGTGTCGCTGCTCATCCTTTATGTGTTCAACGACAACCTGTTTGGTATCTCGGCCATGGTGATGCTGGCCGCTTGCACGGGTGCCAACAACGCTATGTACGCTGGACTGATGGGCACCATGGGCAACGAGGCCGAGCGTGGCGCCGTCGCCATCACCACGCTGGTTGTCGGCCCTCCGGTCACGATGATCGTGCTCGGCGCTGCCGGTCAGGCTCCGATCGGCTGGTCGCTCGTGGGCGCCATCCTGCCGATCGTCGTCGGCATTATCCTGGGTAACCTCTTCCCCAGCTTTAAGAAGATGATGGCACCGGCACTTTCCGCCATCATCGTGCTCGTCTTCTTTGCCATGGGCTCGACCATGACCTTTGGCCAGCTTATCAACGGTGGTCTTCCCGGCATCCTGCTCGGCGTGATCTGCTCGGTGGTCTTTGCAATTCCCGTCATCGCGGTCGATAAGCTCACGGGCGGTACGGGTGTCGCAGGTGCGGCCATTTCGAGCTGCGCCGGAGCCAATGTGGCCACGCCTGCTGCCATGGCAAGCGTCAACGAGGCCATGTACGGCGGCGCGGTGCTCGCGACGGCGACGGCGCAGGTCGCAGCATGTGCTATCGTGACGGCCATTTTGACCCCGCTGGTCACCAGCTGGTGCTACAAGCATTTTGAGGGTCAGGGCCACAGCAAGGCAACGACCGACAAGGCCGCCGCAGCCGCCTAATGCCAAGTGGCAATCAAAGCTAAATAACTAGCCATGCCACAGGGCGGCCCCGGGGGAAATCCCGTGGCCGCCCTGCAGTTTCTGTGGGGTCTCTGGGGCACTTTACCCTGCTAAAACTGGCATAACAGCTAGAGTGAACGTCGTACAAAGGCAAGGAAAAATACCAAACAAATCGGTGAACGGTAGTTGTTCGCGCTCGCATTTCCTGCGGATTTGTTAAAAACGCCATAATGGTATAAAAAAAGAAACATATAACAGCCCTGATGAAGGGGGTGGCTATGTTATCCTTCTCAAACGGGTGAAATCTTGGGTTTGGGTTGTAGTTCCAAGGTGGACAGACGTTTTTCCCTGCACCAACGTGTGGTGAAGAACGGAAGAAGCCGGTAGTGCAAGCCGATAATTCAAGAATTCAATAAGCAGCGGTGTGAGAGAGCGCCGCATTACACGTAACTAGGAGCGTGGTTACACAATGCAGGAGGCATGGGAAGGCTTCAAGGAAGGCATCTGGACGGGAGAGGTTGACGTCCGAGACTTCATCCAGAAGAACTACACCCCCTACGAGGGCGACGAGTCGTTCCTCGCCGGCCCGACTGAGCGTACCAAGGAGCTGTGGGGCGAGGTTCTCGATCTGCTGCTCAAGGAGCGCGAGCAGGGCGGCGTCCTCGATATGGACACCAAGACTGTCACGGGTATCGTGAGCCACCCCGCTGGCTACATCGATAACGCCCATCGCGACAAGGAGACCATCGTCGGCCTCCAGACCGACAAGCCGCTCAAGCGTGCGCTGCACGTCAACGGTGGTATCCGCATCGCTTGCCAGGCTGCCAGCCAGCACGGCTACAAGGTCGACGAGAACGTTGTCGAGCGCTACACCTTCGAGCGCAAGACCCACAACGCCGGCGTCTTCGATGTCTACACCCCCGAGATGCGCGCCTGCCGTTCGGCCCACATCATCACCGGTCTGCCCGATGGCTATGGCCGCGGCCGCATCATCGGCGACTACCGTCGTGTCGCCCTGTACGGTGTCGACTACCTGATCAAGGACAAGGAGGCCCAGAAGGCTTCCACCCCGACGGTCATGACCGCCGACAACATCCGCGACCGTGAGGAGCTGCAGGAGCAGATTCGCGCCCTCGGCGAGCTCAAGATGATGGCCGAGACCTATGGTTTCGACATTTCCAACCCTGCTACCAACACGCAGGAGGCCATCCAGTGGATGTACTTCGCCTACCTCGCTGCCGTTAAGGAGCAGAACGGCGCCGCTATGTCCATCGGCCGTACCTCCACGTTCATCGACATCTACGCTGAGCGCGACCTTGCCAACGGTACCTTCACCGAGGAGCAGATCCAGGAGTTCGTGGATCACTTCATCATGAAGCTCCGCATGGTCAAGTTTGCCCGTACCCCCGAGTACCAGGCCCTGTTTACCGGCGATCCGCAGTGGGTCACCGAGTCCATCGGCGGCATGGGTGTTGACGGCCGTACGCTCGTTACCAAGATGAGCTACCGCTACCTGCACACGCTCGAGAACATGGGCACCAGCCCCGAGCCCAACATGACCGTTCTGTGGTCGACCCGTCTGCCCGAGAACTTCAAGAAGTTCTGCGCCAAGACTTCTGTCGCCAGCTCCTCGATCCAGTACGAGAACGACGACCTCATGCGCGTTTACCACGGCGACGACTACGGCATCGCCTGCTGCGTGTCCTCCATGCGCATTGGCAAGGAGATGCAGTTCTTCGGCGCCCGTGCCAACCTGGCCAAGTGCCTGCTGTACGCACTCAACGGCGGTGTTGACGAGGTCTCCAAGAAGCAGGTCGGCCCCAAGTATCGCGCCGTCGAGGGCGATACGCTCGATTACGACGACGTTGTGGCCAAGTACAACGACATGATGAAGTGGCTCGCTGGCGTGTACGTCAACTCGCTGAACATCATCCACTACATGCACGACAAGTATTGCTACGAGCGCATCCAGATGGCTCTGCACGACAAGCACGTGCACCGCTGGTTCGCTACGGGCATCGCTGGCCTTTCCGTCGTGGCTGACTCCCTGTCCGCCATCAAGTACGCCAAGGTCCACCCCGTCCGCGACGAGAACGGCATCATTGTCGACTTCGAGACCGAGGGCGAGTTCCCCAAGTACGGTAACGACGACGACCGCGTCGACCAGATCGCTCACGACGTTGTGCACCAGTTCATGGAGTACATCCGCATGAACGACACCTACCGCAACTCCGTGCCCACGACCTCGGTTCTGACCATCACCTCCAACGTCGTGTACGGCAAGAAGACCGGTTCTACGCCTGATGGCCGCAAGGCTGGCCAGCCCTTCGCCCCGGGTGCTAACCCCATGCACAAGCGCGATAGCCACGGCGCCATCGCTTCGCTGTCTTCGGTTTCCAAGCTCCCGTTCCGCGATGCTCAGGACGGCATCTCCAACACCTTCTCCATCATCCCGGGTGCGCTCGGCAAGGAGGACCAGGTGTTCTTTGGCGATATCGACCTTGATCAGCTGGGCGAGTAACTATTGTTAGTGCTATACTAACAATAACGATTACTGATTAGTGCGCCGGTTTCGGCCGGCGCCTATCGATCGAAGGAGACACATTATGAAGGTTTCTGAAGTTTCCGAGACTCAGGCCGATAACCTGGTCCACATGCTCGACGCTTACGCCGAGAAGGGTGGCCACCACCTGAACATCAACGTCTTCAACCGTGAGACGCTGCTCGACGCTCAGGCTCACCCCGAGAAGTACCCGCAGCTGACCATTCGCGTTTCCGGCTACGCCGTGAACTTCCACACGCTCACCAAGGAGCAGCAGGACGAGGTCATTTCGCGTACCTTCCACGACAAGTTCTAAAGGGGTTTAACTCCTGCAGGATCGCGAGGGCGTAATGGGCTTCTCCCCAGAACGTCCTCGGACATGCAAAGAGGCTCCGCATCGCGCTTC
>UREM01000051.1 GCA_900546775.1 uncultured Collinsella sp.
AAGAGCACATTAAGTGCTCTTCGGCTCGTGCGGAACTCGCGATAAATCTCACAGGCCGCGCCCGGCCCTCTGTGGGAGAGCAAACTGCGGAAACTCGGTCGGTCCAGAGTAATATCGTACGAACGGAATTCTGGCTGAATATTTGTTTGTATGGGAGATCTGGTTGATGCGGTTATCTATACCCTTCTGCGGACTGAGGAGTGTCCATGGTTGCCGGCAGGAAAGGAACGTCCCTAAGTGCCAAGTTGGGTTGAAAAAGGCGGAGGCCCTGGAGAGGGTCTCCGCCTTTGTTACAAGGGGCGATGTTATTCGCTGACTACAGGATTAGACCAAGCGAGCGTTGATCGTCTTGGCGATCTCGGCGGCGTCGGTAGAACCCTTGACGGTGGCACGGAAGTCCTCGTCCATGAGCGCCTCGGCGACCTTGGACAGGATCTTGAGGTGCGTAGTGCCGGCCTGGGCACCGGGAATGAGCAGAGCGATGGCCACGTTGACGGGAGCGCCGTCCATGGTGTCCCAACCGGTCACGCCAGATTCGTCCTTGACGACGATGACGGCAGCCTCGGTAATGGCGTCGGACTTGGCATGCGGGATGGCGAAGCCCTCCATCATGCCCGTGGTGCCCTCGGCCTCGCGGGCCAGGAAGGCGTTCATCACGGCGTCGGCGTCACTGGCGATACCGGCCTTGACAGCCTGGTTGGAAACGAAGCTCAGAGCCTCGTCACGAGAAGCGAAGTCCTCGGCGACAAAGACATTCTCGACCTTCACGAAGTCGGCAGCCTCGGCCTTGGGGGCCTCGACAGCAGCGGGCTTGGGAGCCTCGACCGACTTAGAGGGAGCAGCAGGAGCGGCCTTCTGATTCTTCTCGAAGTCGTACTTCTTGAAGGCCACGAACAGGATGCCACCGACCACAGCGCCGATGAGGATCGCGAGGACCCACAGCGGACCGTTCTCGACAACGGGCAGGACCAGGAAGCCACCGTGAGGCGCCGGATCGTGGACGTTGAACATAATGGTCAGGATCGAAGCGATAGAGGAACCGAGCATCATGATGGGCATGACGGGCCAGATGTTCTTGGTCATGAACGGAATGGCGCCCTCGGTGATGTGGGTGCAACCAAGGATGAGGTTGACGATACCGGCGTCGTGATCCTCCTGGCTGAAGTACTTCTTGCCGACAACGACGGCGAAGGTGGTGATCAGCGGCGGAACGATGCAAGCGGCGGAGACGGCAGCCATGAAGTTGGTGCCGAAGTTGTAGGTATCGGTGCCAACACCAGCAGCCAGGGCCTCGGTGAGCATAGCGGTACCGGTGACATAAGCAGCCTTGTTGACCGGGCCACCCATGTCAAAGGCGCACATGCAGCCGATGGCAAGACCCAGGACGACGGCGCCAGAGGCGGACAGGCCCTTGAGGAAGTCCATCATGGCGGTGTTGATGGCAGCCATGGGGCCGGAAATGCCGAGCATGACCAGGCCGACGATAGCCGTCGAGAACAGCGGATACAGGAAGATAGCCTTGAGGCCGTCCAGGTTCTTGGGCAGACCGGCAAAGACCTTCTCGAGCAGCAAGATGACATAGCCAGCGAGGAAGCCGCCGACGATGCCGCCCAGGAAACCGAAGCCCACGCCGGCGCCACCGGCGTCAATCATACCGGTCTCGGCGTTAACGGGCAGGCCCTGGATGGCGATCATACCGGCGACGAAGCCGGGGACGAGCGCCGGGCGCTTGCCGATGGACTCGGCAATGTAGGCGGAAAGCACCGGAACCATGAGGTTCATGGCGATGCCGCCGATAATCTTGAGCATAGCGGCAAAGCTGTTGTAGTCGGCAGCCGTCGAATCGAAGGACGTGATGCCCCACAGGAACGAAACGGCGGTCAGAACACCACCGGCGACGACGAAGACCAGCATGTGGCTGACGCCATTCATGAGGTGCTTGTAGATGACGTGGCCGATGGACTCTTTCTCCTCGACCTCGTCCTCGACATCGGCGGCAGCGGCAACCGTGTCGTCGCCCTTGGCGGCGAGCGCACGGTCGATCAGCTTTCCGGCGGCCTCGACGGACAGGGCCTTGGAAACGCCGACGGAAACCATGGGCTTACCGGCGAAACGCTCCGCCTGGACATCCTTATCGGCTGCGACGACAACGGCCTTGGCACCAGCGATCTCGCTCTTGGTGAGCTCGTTCTCGACACCGACCTGGCCATGGGTCTCGACCTTAATGGTCAGACCTCGCTCGGCAGCTGCCTTCTCCAGCGCCTCCTTCGCCATGAAGGTGTGCGCGATGCCGGTCGGGCAACCGGTGGCGGCGATGATGTCAAACTTAGCCATGTGTCCCTCCTTTTTAAGTTTTGCGCCCGCAGGCGCTCCCCTACACGCGCGTCCTTGCGCGCTTTTCCACAACTGAAAGATACCAACCTACCGTCCGCGTGAGAAGAGACAAGGCGCAATTCTCCGGTGAAAGGTTCTTTCATAACCGTAAACGGTAGGTGAAAGTTTACCATCAACACTTGAAACGGCAAGGTGTATCTTGTTATTGAAAATCCCCCTATACTATGACATTACAAAACGATTCCGATTTTCATGCCAACCAGGAGCCATCCATGACCGATAGTAGCAAGAGCGCACTTTCCCTCATTAGTACCCATCAGGGATACAGCGAGTCCGAGCAGCGCATTGTCGACTATATATTGGAGCACCAGTCCGAGGCGCCACGCCTCACGGCGGCTCAGCTCTCGCGCGCCGCCGCCACGTCCGAGGCGACCGTTTCGCGCTTCTGCCGCAAGCTTGGCTTTGGCAGCTTCCGCAGCTTTCAGTTTTCGTTGGCGAGGGATTTGGAAAGCCAGCGCAACGAGGGCCTGACTGACGAAGTCTCGCTCGACAATATGGAGCAGAGCCTTAAGAACATCCTGGCTGCCAAGGTGAGCGAGCTTAATGCGACCATCGACGGGATCGACCACGATACGTTGGCGGCTGTTGTGCATGCCCTTAAGCATGCAGGGGTTATTGAGTTTGCGGCTGTGGGCAATACGAACGCGGTCGCGCTCGATGCGACATTTAAGTTTTCGCAGCTGGGCCTTCGCTGCATGGCGAGCACCATCAGCGAGACCTCGATCGGGTTTGCGCTCACGCTACGCCCCGGCGACGTCATCGTGCTCATCTCAAACTCCGGCAAATCGCGCCGACTGAATCGCATGGCAAAAGCTGCTCGCGACTGCGGTGCAACCGTAGTCGTCATCAGCAGCGACAGCAAATCCCCGCTCGCACGCCTGGCAGACTATACTTTTAATACCGTCAACCACGAGGCGTTGCTGACGACGGGCGACTTTGCGTTCTCCAAGATCAGCGCCACGATGATCATCGAAGTTATCTACAACTTCCTGCTGCCCGAGATTGAAGACGCTCGCGAACATATCAGCTACTACGAGGAGCTCATCCAGCCGGACAAGGTCGTTGAGTAAAACGCGTAGTGGGACAAAAATTTCAGTCTATTTTGTCCCACCAACACCGCTGATACAACTTAGCCTCGAGCTTCTTCGAGCATCTGCTTTGCGTGGGCCAAGCTTGCCTCGGACTGATCGCCGCTCAGCATTCGGGCGATCTCTGCGGTACGGGCGTCTCCCGTCACCTCGTCCAGATGCGTCTGGGGAACATCGCCGGGTTCCTTGCTCACCACGTAGTGCTTATCGGCCATAACGGCGACCTGCGCCAGGTGCGTAACGACTATCACCTGATGCGTCGCGGCAAGATCGGCCAGCACACCAGCAAGAGCACGAGCCGTGGAGCCGCCGACACCGGCATCGACCTCGTCAAACACCAGCGTATCGACACCGTCCGCATTACCCAAGACCACCTTGCTCGCCAGCATAACGCGGCTGAGCTCGCCGCCCGACGCAATGCGGCGCAGGGGTCGCGGCGTCAAGCCAGCACCGCTGCGATACAAAAGCTCGTAGCTCGAAGGACCCGCCGGCGTCCACTCGGCGCGCGGAAGATCACGCGACTCCCAAACGAGCTCGGCGCCGCCCATCTCCAAGCGCGCCATCTGACGACCAACCTCGTGGCAGAAGCGCGGGGCCGCCGTATTGCGAGCGCGCTTAAGCGCCTTGGCGGCAGCGAACAGCTCGCGCTCGGCGCTCCCGAGTGCCTCACGCGCCTTTTTGATCTGCTCATCGCCATCATCGACCAGGGACAGCAGCTCTTGCGAGCGATCGCGCATGGCAAAAACATCGTCCATGGTGGGACCCCACTGACGCAACAGGCCCTTGAGGTCGGAATACCGCTCACGCATGCGAGCGAGCTCGCGCGGGTCGAAGGCGACGCCATCGCGATAGGCACGAAGCTCGTTCGCGCTATCCTCAAGGGAGATGCAGGCATCCGTAAGCGCATCGGCAATGTCGCCCAGTTTGCGATCGACGGTAGCCATACGGGAAAGCTCTGCCACGGCGCTGTTCACGGCATCGAGCGCTCCACCTTCGGCGGCAAGCGATGCATGGGCATCGTTAGCTGTGGCAACCAGTACCTCGGCATGTTCGGAGCGCGGCAGCAGCTCCTCGAGCTCCTCATACTCACCCGGCTTGGGGTCGACCTCGGCGATACGCTCCAGGGCGAAGCGCGCCTCCTCGACGCGACTCCCCTGCGCACGCGACGCCTCCTCTACGCGACGGACCTCCTTGGCAGCCGCACGCGACGCCTTAAAGCAGGCACGGTACTTTTCCAGCGCCTCGAACGCAGAGCGACCAGCCCAGGCATCGACCATGGCAACATGATGCGCCGGATCGAGCAGGCGCTGATGTTCATGCTGGCCGCACAGATCCATCATCACGCCGACGCGCTCGGAAAGCTCGCGCACGCTGGCAATGCGACCATCAATCTTGACGCGGCTGCGGCCCTCGGCAGAAAGTCTGCGCTGCGCGGTGAAGCCCTCCGCGTCGCGCGGGCCATCGAACAGGCGCGCCTCGACGCTCGCAAGCGCCTCGCCCTCACGCACGGTCGACGAATCCGCGCGCTCGCCCAAGATGAGCTTAAGCGCCGAAAGCAGCGCGGTCTTACCTGCACCAGTCTCGCCAGTCAAAACCGTTAGACCCGAACTCGGAACCAACGTCGCCTCGCGAATGAGCGCGATATTGGAAACCTGCAGCTCATCGATCATGACGCACTCCGTAGAACACGCGGCTCACCGAGTTATAGAAGCTCTCGGGGCCGTAATCCAGCAGCAGCACATCGCCGGGACCGCGACGCACGGCCACGCTCTCGACCGTGCCATCGCAGGTAATAAACTGTCCGTCGATGGCAATGGCCGGCACACTCGGGCGATCATCGGACATAAAGATCTCGACTACATCACTCGGCGAGGTCAAAAAGGCGCGAGCCTGAATGGTATGCGGGGCGATGGGCACACAGACCATACCCGAGTAATCGGGGCTGACGATGGGGCCGCCGGCGGAAAGCGCGTAGCCGGTGGAGCCGGTCGCCGTCGATACGACCACACCATCGCCGCGCAGGCGATCAATATGATGGCCGGACACCGTGATGTCAAACTCAACCATATCGGACAGGGGGCCGCGCGTAAGTGCCATATCGTTGAGAGCAAACGTGCGCACGACATCCTTCGTGCCGTCTTCGCGCACGGACACGATATCCGCGGCGATGGTGGCGCGGCGGCTCACGTGCAGCTCGCCGGACAGGGCATCGCTCACGACCTGCAGAATGTCGCGCTCCTCGGGGCTCGCAGCAGTTAAAAAGCCCAGGTGACCATAGGAAAGACCAAGGATAGGAATCTCGCGATGGTTGAGGATGCGGGCAGCGCGCAGCAACGTACCGTCGCCGCCGAGTGTAATGACCAGATCTGAGCCGTCAATATCAGGCGTGGTTTGAATCTTCGATCGCTGATCGGCCGCCCATGCGACCTCGTAGCCCTGGCGCGAAAGCCAAAGCTCGAGCATCAGGCCGCTCTCGACCGCCTCTTGCTTGTAGTAATTGGGAACCAGAAAGACCTTCATAGCGTTGCAGCTTTCTCGCTCAAAGCCGATACCTGGGATTGCAGCTCATCGTCGGCGCGCTCCCCGGGGACAAACCTTGTGCCGTACAAGAAAAACTCAACGTTGCCCTTAGCGCCATGGATGGGCGACACGCACACGTCAAGCGGGAACAGGCCCTTGGCGGCAAAAAGCTCAATCGCCGCCACGAGCGTATCGCGGCGGACGGCGGGGTCGGTCACGATACCGCCCTCGCCCACCAGCGCAGCCGGCGCCTCAAACTGGGGCTTTACGAGCGTGCAGAACGAACCCGAAAGCTTCAGGCACGCCAGCACGGCGTCGATGATATTCGCGATGCTGGTAAACGAGACATCACACACAGTCAGGTCGATGGCGCCGGCATAGCCAAGCTCAGGCAGCTGCGTCACGTTTGTGCGCTCATGCAGCGTCACGCGATCGTCCTGACGCAGCGACCAATCAAACTGGGCACGGCCCACGTCCACCGAGACAACGGTCGAAGCTCCGCGCTTGAGCAGGCAATCGGTAAAGCCGCCGGTAGAGCAGCCCACATCCAGACAGGCAAGGCCCGTCGGATTGATGCCAAACGCATCGAGCGCGCCTTCGAGCTTAAGCCCGCCGCGGCCAACATAGGGAATGCGCCCCTTCACGTGCAGCGGCAGGTCCGGGGTCACCTTAAGGCCCGGCGAAGTCAAGCGCTCGCCGCCACTCGAGACCAAGCCGGCCATAAGAGTGCGAAGGGCATCCGCGCGATCGGCGCAGATGCCCTGTGAAATCAGTTCGTCATCGAGACGCACGCGTTTCATGAATGCCATCAACCATTCGTATCCGGAGATGCGGCCTAGCTATCCTGGGATTCGTTTGCCGCATCCTCATCGTATTCCTGCTCGAGCTTATCGGCCTCACGAGGCGTCAGCTCAAACTTGTCGACCATATCGACCGCGCGGGAGCCCAGCTCAATCGCCTCGTCAAACAGATCGAGTGAACGCTCCAAGGACGTATCTTTGGAGCGAACGGTAGCGATGATCTGGTCCAGACGGTCCGAAATCTCATCAAAGTTGCGGACGGAACCCTCTGGCATGGCTACTCCTCGACGGAGTCGACATCAGTCTCGGCGGCGTCCGCGCCCTCGGCCAGCACACCAGCCTCAGCCTCGGCAACCGCAACTTTAGCGGCAGCCTCGGCAGTCTGGGCCTCCTCGCGAGCGCGATCCTCGGCGAGCAGCTCTTGGTACAAGTCCTCGCCCGGCAGCTCCTCGCTGCGAGCGATCTTGCCCAGCACGCCGTTGACGAACGACGCGGACTGGTCGGTGCCATAGGCCTTGGCGAGCTCGACGGCCTCGTTAATCACGATGGCGTCCGAGACCTCCTCGTCGGTGAGGAAACGCATCTCATAGACGGCGATACGCAGCAGATTGCGGTCGGCGCCGGGCATGCGCATAAGATCCCAGTTCTTGGCGACGGCGCGCAGAGCGCAGTCGATGCGGTCGATATGCTCGTAAGCACCGCGGCACAGCTCCAGCGCATAGGGGTCGAGGGGACCCTTCGAGATCAGGAAATCGCCCTCGAGGACGCGCTCGAGCGGGCTGTCCGTGGCCTCGGCCTGGAACAGCAGCTGCAGCGCCTGACTGCGGGCAAGCGTGCGCCCGCGATAAACCTTAAGGCTCAAAGGTTACTCCTTGGGGAAAACGAGGCCGTCGATGCAAACGTCAACGCGCTCGACCTCAACGCCAACCTGGGCATCGATGGCGGCGACCACGGCAGCGCGAACGGCCTCGGCGAGTTTCTTGAACGGATAGCCAAAGAACACCACAACGCGCACGGTAAGTGCGAGCTTGTCGCCGATGACCTCGGCCTCGACCGCCGGCTCGGAAGCCGGGGCCTTGGACGAGAGCATCATGGAGACAAGGTTGGTGGCAAGGTCCTTGACGCCAACGGAGGCGATGCCCTCGACATCCGACACGGCGCGCGAGACGATGGCGGTCAGAACATCGGGCGAAATGCCGATGCCGTCAATCTTGATTTCCTGGGGCATGAGTCCTCCTAGAAGAGTTGGTTGCTAGACGCGGGAGACGAACTTGCCGTCGCGGGTGTCAACCTTGATGACCTCGCCCTCGTTGAGGTACATGGGGACCTGGATGACGGCGCCGGTGTCGATCGTGGCCGGCTTGGTGGAACCCTGGACGGTGTCGCCCTTAAAGCCCGGGTCGGTCTGGACGATGGTGGTCTCGATGAACATCGGCGGGGTCACGCCCATGAGCTCATCGTCGGCGAAGAGCAGCTGGCAAATGTCGTTCTCGCGCAGCCACTTGGAGTTCTCGCCCACCATGTCCTCGGGAACAGGAACCTGCTCATAGGTCTCATTGTCCATGAAAATGTAGTCGGTGCCATCGTTGTAGAGGTACTGGAACTCACGGGTGGTGAGCATGACGCTCTCGAACTTGGTGCCGGCGTTGCAGGTGTTCTCGACGACGCGGCCGCTCTTGATGTCGCGGGTCTTGTAGCGCACAAACGCGCCGCCCTTGCCCGGCTTGACATGCTGGAACTCGACAATGGTGTAGACCTTGTCCTTAATGCGGAGACCGAGGCCGTTCTTGAAGTCGGCGGTAGAAATGGTAGGCATAGCGACCTTTCTTGTTATGGGCAGAACGCACAAGCGTCCAAATTACATACAAGCGAAATTATACACTTGCAGACGGCGCCTGCAGCGAGCGCATAAAAAGAGAACGCGGGGCGTCCGAATTGCTCCGGAGGCCCCGCCCCAAACTATCTACCGAAGTAGACTAGCAATCGATGACGTGAAGGTCATGCGGCGTCTTGGTGAAGGGCTCGTAGCCGTTCTCGGTGACCACGCCGTAGTCCTCCAGGCGCACGCCGCCCACGCCGGGCAGGTAGACGCCGGGCTCCATGGTGATAACCGAGCCGACCTCGATGATATTCTTGCTGCGGTTGAAGTTGGGCAGCTCGTGGATGTCAATGCCCACGCCGTGGCCCAGACCATGGTTGTAGTAATCGCCATAGCCGGCATCGCCAATGATCTTCTTGGAAAGCTTAAAAATGTCGTTGCCCTCGACACCCGGATGGATGGCGGCGACGCACTCCTCGTGCGCACGGCGCACGAGCGCGTACAAGTCGAGCTGCTCCTGCGTGGGCTCGCCCATCACGACGGTACGAGTCATGTCGGAGCGGTAGTCGCAATAGCCCGCGCCATAATCCATGAGAACGAAATCACCCTTCTCGATCACGCGGTCACTCGGGACGGCATGCGGGTTGGCGGTGTTGGGACCGCTCGCCACGATGGAGCCGAAGGCCAGGCTGTCGGCACCGTTGGCGAACATAAAGTTCTCGAGCTCGTTGCGAACCTGCTTCTCGGTCATACCGGGCTTAATAAAGCCGAGCATGTGCTGGAAGGCGGCGTCGGTGATCGACTGCGCATGGCGCATGAGATCGATCTCCTCGGCATCCTTGATGGCACGCATCTTGCGGATGTCGTCGTGCATCAGCGGCAGCATGCAGGCGACGGAACGATCCTCCAGGCCACGCTGAATGCCCTGGTAGAAATTAATCTGCATGTCGTCCTCGACGGCGCAGACGGCCTGCCTCTGGCCGAGCTCGCGCCGATTATCGCCCGCGGCCACCAGCTGGTCGTCATCGACGATCTGGCGGCGGCCTCGGAGGGTGGTGCGA
>UREM01000052.1 GCA_900546775.1 uncultured Collinsella sp.
CGCGCAGCGTCGGCCGGTCCGCCGTTCGGTAGAACGGCGGAACAAAATGCTTTAGTGGGCTGGATTGCGGTGCAACGCTGGTTGTTGCTACAGTAGCGGGGCGTGCCGGGGGTCCGGTGCGCCCCGTTTTATTTGACCATGAGGCGGCACGCGGCCATGCACGTGCGGACACCACGCCCAGACTGAGCGCGAGGATGCCCTATGGCTCAGAATGCCGTTGATGAAATCGAAAACATGCCCGATAGCCCTGTAGCGCGCGAAGACCTGGGTGCCGGCGGCACCTCCCGCGGCGCCGGCGCGCGTTCTCCGTTCTTCTGGAAGGTCTTGCTGCTTTCGGTGGCGGTCATCTGGGGCTATTCCTTTACCACCATGAAAGATGCGCTCGATACCATTCCGGTGTTCGAGCTGGTCTACGTTCGCTTTCTCCCGGCATCACTGGTTATGTTTGCTATTTTCCATAAGCGCATCATCGCTCATTTCAATGCCCGCAACCTGATCGTCGGGCTGGGCATGGGTGCGCTCATGTGGGGAGCATACGGACTGCAAACGATTGGCCTGGCACAGACCACGGCAGGCAAGAGTGCATTTTTGACGGGCACGTACTGTATCCTTGTGCCGTTTGCCAGCTATGTCCTGAGCGGCGAAAAGCTCACCCGCTATAACCTGGGTGCGGCACTGCTGTGCCTGGCGGGCATTGGCCTGGTGGCACTCGATAGCGTCGAGTTCAATGCTGGAGATGTCATCACGCTGGGCGGCGCGGTCTTCTTTGCTATCCAGATGGCAGTGACCGGCAAGTATGGCCGCAAGATGGACATCAACGTCATCACGTTTTGGATGTTTGTGGGCAATGGCGTTTTGAGCTTAATCACGTCGCTGCTATTCGAGACTCAGGCGCCTCTGTCCGTGTGGACGCCGAGCTTTGTCGGCGTGGCGGCCTTTCTCTCGGTGGGCTGTACGTGCGTGGCACTGCTCGTCCAAAACGTTGGATTGGCGCACGTCCCGGCCTCGACGGGCTCGCTGCTCCTTTCGATGGAGTCCCCCTCGGGCGTGCTGTTCTCGGTGCTGCTGATGGGGGAGGCGCTCACCTCGCGCCTGCTTGCCGGCTTTGCGCTCATCTTTTTGTCGATTATCTTGAGCGAGACGCATTTCGATTTCTTGCGCCGAAAATCTCGCCCGCAATTGTAAACAACTTGTTGCGCCGCCCTCCTGGGGCGGCGTTTTTATGCCTCGCCTTTAAAGTTGTACCTTGCACTTTACGCTATCAAAGTGCTTACTGCAAAAACGCTACTGGAGGGCATTTATGGCACCAGCTCAGTCCGATCTTCAACCGCAATCAGCGCCCAAGGCCACCGCAGCGGCGCAGGCCGCTATCGGTGACGGTCTCGTTGCAGAAGCTCAGGCTTTTGCAGACGAGCTCGCTGCGTGGCGACACGATTTACACCAGGTGCCCGAGCTGGGTAATAGCCTCCCACAGACCTCTGCGTATATTCAAGCGCGCCTGACCGAGATGGAAATCCCATTTGCCACGCTCGTCGATGGTTCCTGTGTCGTGGGCCTTGTCGGCGCCGGTGCCGCCGCGGCCCAGGGCAATGGCGTCTGCACGGACGAACAGGCCGGTACGGTCATCATGCTCCGTGGCGACATGGACGCCCTGCCCGTTGCCGAAGAGTCAGGCGAGCCTTTCGCCTCTACGAACGGCTGCATGCACGCATGTGGACACGATATGCACGCGACGGCGTTGCTTGGAGCGGCGCGCCTGCTCAAGGCCCGCGAGTCTGCGCTTGTCGACGCCAACGCCACGGTTAAGTTGCTGTTCCAGCCGGGCGAGGAAACCTTTGAGGGTGCCCGCGCCGCCATCGCCGATGGTCTGCTGCAGAACCCGCGCCCTCAGGTCGCCTTTGCCATGCATGTCAATAGCCAGTCGCCGCTTGGCCTGGTGCTCTACGGCAGCCCGGCGCTCTCGGGCGTGTACGGTTTTCGCATCACGCTTCAGGGCAAGGGCGGCCATGGCTCGAGCCCCGAGATCTGCATCGACCCCATCACGGCCGGCGTCCATGTGCATCTGGCGCTTCAGGAGCTCATCTCCCGCGAGGTGCCGGCGGCCAAGGAGGTCGCGCTTACCGTTGGCAAGTTCGCCGGCGGTCAGGCCGCAAATGTCATCCCCGACACTTGTGTGCTCGAGGGAACGCTGCGTGGCTTCGACGTCGAGCTCATGGAGCGCCTCAAGACCCGCATCGCGGAGGTCGTCAAAGGCGTTGCCACGACCTATCGTACGCCGGCGACTATCGAGACACTCTCGGATGTTCCCCCGCTCGTACTCGACGACGGCATGACGCAGGCGTCGCTTGGCTACGTGGGCGCGGTGCTGCCCAAGTCCGCCTTCCTGCCGCTGTTCCACGCCATGGCGAGCGAGGACTTCGCGTTGATCTCGAGCGAGATCCCGAGCGCGTACTTTACCGTGGGCGCTGCTGTGACTGATACGGACGAGCATTTTGCTCAGCATCATCCCAAGGCACGTTTTAGCGATGCCGAGCTTCCCCTTGGCGCCGCGGCTTATGCCGCCGTCGCTTTCGGATACATTGCGGACCACAAGGAGTAATCCATGTCCCAGCAAAGTAAATTTTTCCCCGGCTGGCTCGTGGTGGCCTCCGGCTTTGTCATCATGGCCACGTGCTACACCATTTTCGTTAACTGCATGACTGTTCCTTCCGCACCAAGCCTTCCGAGATTGGCCTTAAGCCGCTCGGCGAGAACCCGGGCGATCCGTCCGTCTCGACGGCTGGCGACAAGGACGAGCACACGGCGCCCGAGGTTAGCGTCGGCTGGTCTCGTATCAAGAAGAGCCCGGCATTTTGGCTGCTCGTCGTCGCCTTCCTCTTTATGGGCTTGGTCAATGGCGCCATCCTGCCCAACCAGGTTACCAACATGACGAGTGTTACCGTCAACGGTGCCAAGATCGTCACGGGCGGCCACGACCCCATGTGGGCAGGCACCGTGCTTTCGGCCTACATGGTTACCGTCGTTATCGCCAAGATTTCGCTCGGTGCGATCTATGACCGCTTTGGCCTGCGCTTTGGCAATATCCTTGGCTCCGTTGCGTGCATTATCGCCTGCGTGGCGCTGTGTTTCCCGACGACGGACCTCGGTCCTATTGTCGCTGCTGTGAGCTTTGGTGTTGGAACGTGCATGGGCACCATCACGCCTACCATCGCCGCGTCCAAGCAGTTTGGCATGGCCGACCTCGGTAAGGTCACGGGCACCATTACCTCGCTCGAGATGGTCGGCGGCACCGTGGGCGCTATCGTCTCGGGCGTGCTGTTCGATGCCACGGGCTCCTTTGCGAGCACCTGGATCGTGTGCCTGGCGTGCTCCGTGGTCATGCTCGTGTTCCTGCTGGCATCCGAGCCCATCGCCGCCAAGCTGCGCGCAAGCGTGGCGGGGGAGTAGCGGGTCGCCGCCTATTCCTGTTTGTCTGTTCTGCCCGTGGCTGCCCTGGAAGCCGAATGGATGCTCGTACCGTCATTCGGTTTCCAGGGCAGCCACGGGCCTACGAAATGATCCCTTTTCCTCCGTCCCCAAGGGATCACGTGATCCGAAGGGGACGGAGGAAAAGGGATCACAAACCGCGGCGGCGCGTCTGGCCGAACGAGTCCCCATACCCTCGTTCGGTCAGACACGCCGCCGCGTTGCTGCTTTGTGCCGTATAATGTCCACTACCTATGACGCGATACAAAAGAAAGGTGTTTGCCCATGCAGGCACAGAAGGCGGAGGGAACCCGCGACCTTATCGGCGCCGAGATGCGCGCTTGGCAAAAGATGCAGCAGATCGCTGCCGGCGTGTTCGAGCCGTTTGGTTTTAAACCCATCGAGACGCCCGCGATCGAGCAGGTGGACGTCTTTGTCCACGGCATCGGCCAGTCGACCGACGTCGTGCGCAAGGAGATGTTCCGCGTCTTTAGCGGCGCCAACCTGGAGCGCGTCTTTACCGAGGGCACCGACACAAAACTCAAGCCCAAGCAGCGCCTGGCGCTTCGTCCCGAGGGCACGGCCGGTGTGGTGCGCGCAGTCGTGGAGAACAACCTGGTGCCCCAGGGCTCCACGCCGTTTAAGGCTTACTACGCCGAGGCCATGTTCCGCGGCGAGCGTCCCCAGAAGGGCCGCCTGCGTCAGTTCCACCAGGTGGGTATCGAGTGGCTCGGCGCTCCCGATCCGGCGGCAGACGCCGAGTGCATCATCATGCTCATGGAGTTCTACAAGCGCCTGGGCTTCGATCTTTCCAAGCTCCGTCTGCTCATTAACTCGATGGGCGACGCTCAGTGCCGTCCGGCTTACCGCGAGCAGGTCAAGCAGTTTATCCTCGATCACGCTGACGAGATGTGTGACGAGTGCCGCGAGCGCGCCGAGCTCAACCCGCTGCGTGCCTTCGACTGCAAGAACGACCACTGCCGCGAGATCATGGCCGACGCGCCGCTGATGGGCGACAACCTGTGCGACGAGTGCCGCGAGCACTACGAGCAGGTCAAGCGCTATCTGGATGCCGCCGGTATCGAGTATGTCGAGGATCCCACACTGGTGCGTGGTCTGGACTACTACACCCGTACCGTCTTTGAGGTCGAGGCTCCCGGCGCCGGTGTCGGCTCCATTGGTGGCGGCGGTCGCTATGACGGTCTGGTCGAGCTCGAGGGTGGCAAGCCCACGGCGGGCGTCGGCTTCGCTGTCGGTTTTGAGCGCGCCCTGCTGGCCCTGCAGGCCTTTGGTAACGACTTGGGTGCCGAGGAGGCCCCGTGCGTCTACGTCGCCAATGCCGGCAAGGAGCTGCGCCAGAACGTCTTTGCCATCACGCAGGAGCTTCGCGCCGCTGGCATCGTGACCGAGGCCGACTACCAGGGTCGTTCGCTCAAAGCTCAGTTTAAGCAGGCCGACAAGGTTGGCGCCAAGCTCATTTTGGTCCTGGGTGGCGACGAGCTTGCCGCCGGCAAGGTCAAGGTGCGCGACATGGAGAGCCATGAAGAGGTCCTTGCCGATCTGGCCAACGTCGTCGAGGCGGTTCGCGAGCGCCTGTAGCGCATCATTTTGAGCTGCGGGTCCGCTTGAGTGTCTCGTCCATTGCGAGCGATTGTTACGGGGGTGTTTCGCATTTATGCGGAATGCCCCCGTTTGTGTATGCCGTCCACCGAGAAATACGACCATTTAGAGCAAAAACCCTTGCAATGCAGAAAATACTTTTGTGTGGTAAAGCGCAATCAGTGTCGAAAGTATTTCGCAAGCGCCTATAATGAATACCGCATGTTACGTGCATAGAAGGAGGAATGGGAGGAAACGTGGCTGAGAACCTAAGCAACCAGTCTGTACCCGAAGCCGCGGCGCGCGTCGCTGCCGTGGTTAACCGCCTCGTTAACCGAATCGGCTCGAATGCCGAATCCAAGGAGCGTCTCGCTGAGATCGAGATCCCCGAGGAGCTGCGCGACAATCTGGCGCTGTTCTTGCGCCTGGAGCGCCGTGTGCTTAGCGAGTATGATCCCGAGATCGCGGACCTGTTCGACAAGATTTTGACAGCCGAGATTGTGGCCAACGCCGGAAACCCCGGCACCCGTGCTGCCGACGAGTCCGTCGACGAGCAGGGCGTGCCCACTGCCGACGAGCCCACCGCCGTGGCGTTTCGCGAGGTCGTTGATCTGATCGACAGTCTGCCGCTCGATAAGCAGCAGGTTATCGTCCGCGCCTTTACGAGCTTCTTCCATCTGGCAAACCTGTCGGAGGAGAACTACCGCGTGGCGCAGCTGCGCGAGCGCGAGGCCGGCGCATCGACCGATACCGAGGTCGATCCCGCCAACGAGCTCACCGTCGCCTATCACCAGTTGGTAAACGAGATGGGTGTCGAGGGCGCCAACGAGCTGCTCGACAAGCTGGAGTTCCACCCTGTCTTTACCGCACATCCCACCGAGGCCCGTCGTAAGGCCGTCGAGGGCAAGATTCGCCGTATTTCCAACCTGCTGGAGGAGCGTCCGCGCCTGGGCGGCTCCGACCTGGTGGAGAACGAGCGCCATATGCTGCAGGAAATCGACGCCCTGGTGCGTACGAGCCCCATCGCGCTCAAGAAGCCCACGCCGGTCGAGGAAGCCGATACCATCATCGACATCTTCGATAACACGCTGTTCGACGTCATCCCCGTTATCTATCGTCGTTTTGACGACTGGGTGCTGGGCGACAAGGCGGGTACCGTGCCGCCGCTGTGCCCGGCGTTCTTCCATCCCGGCAGCTGGATCGGTTCCGACCGCGACGGTAACCCCAACGTCACCGCCAAGGTGAGCCGCGAGGTCGCCGCCAAGTACTTCACCCACATGGTGCTCAAGCTCGAGGACAAGTGCCGCCGCATCGGCCGCAACCTCACGCTCGAGGCCACCTACAGCAAGCCGTCTGCCGAGCTCATCAACCTGTGGAACCATCAGGTCGAGATGAGCACCCAGTACACCGCACGCGCCGAGCTGATCTCCGAGCACGAGCCGCATCGCGCCGTCATGCTCGTCATGGCCGACCGTCTGAACGCCACCGTGCGTCGCATCACCGACACCATGTACCACAGCGCAGACGAGTTCTTGGATGACCTGCGCGTCGTTCAGCGCTCCCTGGCCGCCTGCGGTGCCGTCCGTGCTGCCTACGGCCCGGTCCAGACCATCATCTGGCAGGTCGAGTCCTTCGGCTTCCATATGGTCGAGATGGAGTTCCGTCAGCACTCCGTGGTGCACGCCCGCGCCCTCAAGGATATTCACGAGAACGGTATCCATGGTGATTTGCAGCCCATGACGCGCGAGGTCATCGACACCTTCCGCGCTATCGGCTCCATCCAAAAGCGCTACGGCAAGAAGATGGCGCACCGCTACATCATCTCGTTCACCAAGAGCGCTCAGCATGTGGCCGACGTCTTTGAGCTTGCCCACCTGTCCTTTGCGCACGAGGAGGACGTGCCCGAGCTCGACGTGATCCCGCTGTTCGAGCAGCTCGAGGACCTCGAGGGCTGCGTCGACGTGCTCGACCAGATGCTTACGCTGCCCGTGGTGCAAAAGCGCCTTGCCCAGACCAACCGCCGCATGGAGGTCATGCTGGGCTATTCCGACTCCTCCAAGGATGCCGGTCCTACCACGGCCATGCTCGCGCTGCACTCCGCGCAGGAGCGCATTGCCAAGTGGGCCGAGAAGAACGATATCGACCTGGTGCTCATGCACGGTCGCGGCGGTGCCGTGGGCCGTGGTGGCGGCCCGGCCAACAAGGCCGTGCTGGCGCAGCCCAAGGGTTCGGTCAACTGCTTCTTTAAGCTCACCGAGCAGGGCGAGGTCATCTTTGCCCGTTACGGCAACCGCACGCTGGCTCAGCGCCATGTTGAGTCCGTTGCCGCCGCAACGCTTTTGCAGTCGGCCCCGAGCGTCGAGAAGACCAACACCGAGACCACGCAGAAGTTCTGGGATATGGCCGAGAAGCTCAACGCCGTAAGCCACGAGCGCTATCTGGACCTGCTGAACACCGAGGACTTTACACCGTGGTTCTCGACCGTGACGCCGCTGACCGAGGTCGGTCTGCTGCCGATTGGCTCGCGCCCGGCCAAGCGCGGTTTGGGTGCCAAGTCGCTCGACGACCTGCGTACCATTCCGTGGATCTTCAGCTGGAGCCAGGCGCGCATTAACCTGGCCGCTTGGTACGGCCTGGGCACCGCCTGCGAGCAGTTTGGCGACCTTGACCAGCTCAAGGCTGCCTACCAGGAGTGGCCGTTCTTCCGCACCTTTATCGACAACATCGAGATGTCGATCGCCAAGACCGACCAGCGCATCGCCAAGATGTACCTGCACCTAGGCGATCGCCAGGATTTGTCCGAGAAGGTCTTCACCGAGATGCAGCTCACGCGTAAGTGGGTCCTTGCCATCGTCGGTGACGAGTGGCCGCTGCAGCGCCGCCGCGTGCTCGGCTGCGCCGTCCGCGTGCGCAACCCCTACGTCGACGCCCTGTCTATCGCCCAGGTTCGCGCCCTTCGCGAGGTGCGCATGAACCAGGACGAGATGGCCGAGGAGAAGAAGGCCGAGTACATGAGCCTGATTCTTTCGACTGTGACCGGCGTCTCGGCAGGATTGCAAAACACGGGGTAATCGATAGCCCTGTGGCTCTCACCGGGACCCGACGGGTTTCCCTCTGAATGCGTCCTCGCACTTGAAGCCCCCTTATCCTGCTCCTTCGGAGCTGCGGATAAGGGGGCTTCGTGCTGCGGAATGCATTCAGAGGGAAACCCATCGGGTCCCTTCGTCCTCGGTCTTCGGGGATTACAGCTGAGGGGAGAATGGCGCGCTTCGCGCCTAATGTGGAGTGCGGCGAGGGCTTCTTGCGTCCTGCGGAGTGTGCCTAAAAGTAAGCTGATGGCGGGCCCTACGATGTCCGGTCTTCGGTGGATTACTGGCTGGGGGAATAATGGCGCGCTTCTCGACTTACGACTGTAGCGGCCGCGGTCCCGTTTGGGATCGCGGCCGCTCTGTTTCAAGACTTTAGTCTGCTGGCCGCGCAGCGGC
>UREM01000053.1 GCA_900546775.1 uncultured Collinsella sp.
GCAGCATCTGGGCGGCATTCTGCGCCAGTGCATCCACCCCGGATTTGGCCTTTCACACTTTAAGCAGGAGCTCACCGGTCCCGAGTACGCGCAGCGCTTTATCGACCAGGTGCACGCAGCCGACATTGCGCTGTTCCTGAACAGCATGGTGCTTGGGATTGATTCAAGCGAGCTTGCGGAAGACACCGCGGTCCATACCGTCACGCTCATGAGCCGTGCAGGTATGCTACAGCTCACCGCACGCGCGGTCGTCCTTGCTATGGGATGCCGCGAGCGCACACGCAGCGAGATCAAGATCCCCGGCAGCCGTCCCGCAGGCGTGTTTACGGCGGGCCTGGCGCAGCGATACATCAATATCGAAAACCTCAAGCCCGGCTCGCGCGCTGTCATTTTGGGCTCGGGCGACATCGGGCTTATCATGGCGCGCCGCTGCACGCTTGAGGGGATTTCCGTCGAGGGCGTGTACGAGCTCATGCCGTACGCCAACGGTCTGCGCCGCAACGTCAAGAACTGCCTGGACGACTTTGGAATTCCGCTGCACCTGTCCACCACGGTCACGCGCGTGATCGGGCACGACCGCGTGAAAGCCGTCGAAGTGAGCCAGGTCGACGAGCACCTGGCGCCCATTGCCGGGACGCAGCGCATCGTTCCGTGCGACACGCTGCTGCTTTCGGTGGGCCTGATTCCCGAGAACGAGCTTTCGGTTGCCGCGGGCGTGGAGCTGGACCCACGTACGCGCGGCGCCGTGGTGGACCAGAGCCTGCAAACGGGCGTGCCGGGCATCTTTGCCTGCGGTAACGTGCTGCACGTGCACGACCTGGCCGACAACGTGACGACCGAGTCCGAGCGCGCCGGTGCGGCAGCGGCGGCGTGGGCGTTGGGCGGCGCCGAGGCGTGCGCTGCGGGCACGGGCTGCGAGCTCACGGTCTCCCCTGCCGGCATTGCGGGCTACGCGCTGCCGGGACGCATTACGGATGTGGCACTCACCAAGCTCAACTTCCGCGTGCGCCGACCGGTCGACGCCGCCCGCGTGCGCATTCTGGCAGGCGACGAGGAACTGCTTGCAGGCAAGGTCCGCGCGTTTAAGCCGAGCGTTATGGAAAGCTTCCCGCTGCCGGCAAAGGTCATCAAACAAGCGCTCGACCTGGGTGCCAGCGAGATTGTCCTATCCGTCGATCCCGTTGAGGAGGCGTAACGTCATGAGCACAAATGCGACCGAAACGCTGCAGTTCAACTGCACCACCTGCCCGTCCGAGTGCCTCCTGACCGTGGAGGTAGAACGCGGAGCAGACGGCGCCGTGGCAGAGGTGCGCTCCGTAACCGGCAACAACTGCCCACGCGGCGACAAGTTCGCACACCAGGAGCTCACCTGCCCCATGCGCGTGCTCACAACGACCGTGACCGTCTCCGGCGGCGACGAAGCCCTACTCCCCGTCCGCACGGCCGAAGCCATCCCGCTGGCACTCCACGCCCAAGCCATGGACCTCATCCGCGGCGTGGTCGTCGAGGCCCCCATCCGCATGGGCGACGTCGTGCTGGAAGATCTTCTCGGCACCAACATTGACCTAGTCGCCAGCATGAACATCGACCGAGCCCAAGTAGCTAATTAGGGACGGAGCTCTTTTAGCTACTCCACCATCCGCCCGGTCCTCCTCCGCAGTTGCGGTGAAATACGGACTGTTTTATGGCTTCAGGCCGCTAAACAGTCCGTATTTCACCGCAACTTATGAGGGTGCACATGGGATGCAAAGGAATGTCCCGAGGTGCCGGCATAAAAGGAACGTCCCTATGTGCCGGGCTTGGGATACCATGGTGGCACCATAGTGAAAGGATGTTTCATGGCACATGTCGATGACCAGCGTGTGGCACGCGTGCTCGATGCGCTCGAGGCTCAGCACCCCGGCGCACAGCTGCTCGTAAACGACCCGTGGTCAATCTATTACCTGACCGGCTTTTATGCCGATATGTTCGAGCGTTTTTGCGGCGTGCTACTCGCGCGCGGCAGCGAGCCGGTAATCCTGGTCAACGCCCTGCACCAGCTGCCCGAGTATGACAATGCCCGCGTTGCCTACCACACCGACACCGATGTCGTGGCCAACGCCATCGCGAGTGAGATCGACCCGACCAAACCGCTCGGCATCGACACCGTCATGCGCTCCGGCTTTTTGATGCCGCTTATGGAGCGCCACGCCGCCAGCGAGTTTTTCCTGGGCGACTTTGCCGTCACCGCCGCACGCACCTACAAGGATGCCGCCGAGCAGGAGCTCATGCGCGCGTCCTCGGCCGCCAACGACGCCGTGATGGCCGACGCCATCAAGCTCGTCCACGAGGGCGTAACGGAGCGCGAAATTGCCGACCAGATGCTCGGTCTGTACCGTAATCACGGCTGCGAGGGCTTTAGCTTTCCGCCCATCGTGAGCTTTGGCGCCAACGCTGGAGACCCGCATCACGAGCCCGACGACACCGTACTCAAGCGAGGCGACGTGGTGTTGTTCGACATTGGCGGACGTCGCCGCAACTACTGCTCGGACATGACACGCACGTTCTTTTGGGGCGAGACGGACGAGGAGACGGCGCATATCTACGACATCGTGCGCCGCGCCAACGAGGCCGCCGAGGCGCTCATCGCCCCGGGCGTGCGCATGTGCGACCTGGACCGCGCCGCGCGCGACGTGATTGAGGACGCGGGCTATGGGCAGTACTTTACGCACCGCCTGGGACACTCGATCGGCCTGCAGGACCACGAGCCAGGAGACGTCTCGCTCGTCAACGAGCAGGTTGTCGAGCCGGGCATGACCTTCTCCATCGAGCCGGGCATCTACCTCCCCGGCCGCACCGGCGTCCGCATCGAGGACCTTGCCCTAGTGACCGAGTCCGGCGTCGAGATCCTCAACGCCTACCCCCACGATCCGGTCCGCTTAAACTAGACAATGCGGCAAAGGGGCCGTCCCTTTGCCGCATTACATGAATGCCGCCACAAAAACGGCCTATCTACTACGTTTAGCCCGCATGGGTCGACCATGCCCGTGTTTTCGCAAAACTGGTAAGCCATCTACCTGCGGTTTTCCTTTCGCAATTCTCGGTGTGGTCGAGGGCAACCGCTCAAACGTAGTAGATAGCCCCATTTCGTGACTAGCAGCCCAAATTGGCTGCCCCGTTGGCGGGGTTAGCGGAGCAGACCGGCTACTTCGCCGGCTAGGGTGATGGTACCGGCTGCTACGAAAGGCTCGCCCGCGGCATCGAAAGCCGCGAGGGCCTCGGATACGCTGGGGTACACGCCCGCGAGCTTGTCGGCGTCCACCAGGGAGGCAAGCTCCTGTGCGGGCAAGGCGCGATCGGAATCGGTCTGGGTTACGACCACGCGGGGGAACGCCGGAACCAGAACGTCAACGATACCCGCCACGTCTTTATCGGCCAGCGCGGCGCACAGCAGCGTGGGGCGATTCTCTACGCACGAATCGATCTCATCCAGTGCGCTCACAAAGTTCTCGCAGCTCTGAGGGTTATGACAGGCGTCGATCAGCTTGAGCGGATTGGTTCCCAGCACATCAAAGCGACCCGGCGTGGGACAGCCCATAAGCGACGAGTCGAGCTTGTCATGATCGAGCTCGCGACCCAGATACCCCTCGCACAGCATAATCGCGCACGCGGCATTCTGCGGCTGATACGCCGGCTTGACCATGCTAGACGTATAGATCGCACGCGGCGTGGTGCAGCTAAACTCAACCGTGTCGCCCACATATGCCGGTACCTTGGTCGTGGCATGGTTCACCACCAGCGGCACTATGCCGCACTCGCGACAACGTGCATCCATCACGCGCTGAACGCTCGCCTCGTGCGTACCCTCGCCCAAAACAACCAGGCGTCCAGGCTTAATAACCGCAGCCTTCTCCCCCGCAATGGCCTCGAGCGTATCGCCCAAAATGCGTGTGTGATCGAGCCCAATGCCCGTAATGGCAACGGCGACGGGATCGGTCGCGCTCGTGGCGTCCCAACGACCGCCCATGCCAACCTCGAGCACGGCAACATCCACCGCGGCCTCGGCAAACACCACAAGCGCAGCGGCCGTCAGCAGGTCAAACGGCGTGATGGTATAGGCACGCTCCCCCGCCGCCACACGACGGGCATTCACGCGATGTCCCGCCTCAACAGCGGCAGAAACGCCACGGGCAAACGCCTCATCACTCACAACGCGCCCGTCGACCTCCATGCGCTCGGGATAGCGCACCAGCTGCGGCGACGTATACAGCGCTGTCTTGAGCCCCTCACCACGAAGGATGGCAGCCGAAAAACGCGTGGTCGAAGTCTTGCCATTAGTACCGGCAACCTGAATGCAATCGAAATACTCATCCGGACGCCCGAGTTCATCGAGCATATCGACAACCGTCTCAAGCAAAGGACCAGCATCCCCGGAAATCCGCCCCGTATCAGCAGCCAGCCCAACAGCCTCATCAAACGAAAGCAAATCAAACTCAAAAGGAACGGTATACAAGCCGGAACGCTTAGGCATTTTTAGAACCGCCATTCATAGAAAAATAAAACAGTATAGGTTGAGGATAGTCAGCGAAAACGCCTCTGATGAGCCAAGGTGCCGTGAAACAAGGGCGCATAGGGCTTATGCCCATGCGCCCGAAGTTGAACGGCAGATTGGCCATCAGAGGCGTTTGCAGCGTCGAGTCAGCCGCCGTTCGTTAGAACGGCGGAATAGGTGTCCGCAGCGGAGAGCAATGCCCCAAACCGCGTCCCCCAGTACCGCTTACGAGAAGTCAGCAACCTGAGCAGTCAGCGCCGCCAGGATCTCCTTGAGCTCAGCTGCACGGTCTCTCTTCTTCTGGACCACCGCAGGCGCGGCCTTGGCCACAAAGCCCTCGTTGGCCAGCGTCTTCTCGCAGCCAGCGAGCTCCTTCTGGGCCGCGGCGATCTCCTTCTCCAGGCGTGCCTTCTCGGCCGAAAGGTCAACCTTGCCCTCGAGCACCACAAAGACCTCGACGCCGCTGTCGACCACGGCGATGCTCGCGGCCGGCTTCTCGACATCGGTGCCCATGACCAGCGAGGCGGTGTTTGCCAGCGGCTCAATGGTCGAACTCAGGCTCTCGAGCTTCTCGATGTCCTCGGCACCGGCGCGCACGACCACGTCGAGCTCGGCCTTGGGGCTCAAGCGATAACGCGAGCGCGTGGCGCGGGCGGCGGACACAACGGTGCGGCACAGCTCAAACGCGCGCTCGGCGTCCTCATCCACGTACTTAGCATAGTCGGCGGGCTCGGGCCACTTGGCGATCATGAGCGCCTCGGCGCGGTTCACGTTGCCCTCGGCGTCCAGATCGAGCACGCTCGCCGGCATGTTGTCCCAGATCTCCTCGGTGACAAACGGCATGAGCGGGTGCATCAGGCGAATGGAGGTGTCGAGCACAAAGATCAGGTTGCGCTGAGCCTGCAGACGGCCCTCGCCCTTCAGGCGGGCCTTGGTGACCTCGACGTACCAGTCGCAGACCTCGTTCCAGAAGAACTGCTGCACGCCACGGGCCATGTCGCCAAAGGTGTAGTTCTCAATGCCCTCGGTGACCATCTTGACGGCCTTGGCCAAGCGGCTGAACATCCAGGCGTCGGCGGGCGTCTCCACGACGGGCTCGCCGGGCGTGTAGCCCTCCATGTTCATGAGCAGGAAGCGGCTGGCGTTCCAGATCTTGGTCACAAACGACTTGGCCTGCTCGGTGCGCGGGCTATCGATAAGCTGCTTGGTCTTCTTGTCGATGTTCGCGTCGAACTTGACGTCCTGGTTATTGGTGCACAGCGTCAGCAGGTTATAGCGCATGGCGTCGGCGCCGTACATGCCAATGAGGTCCATGGGGTCAACGCCGTTACCCTTGGACTTGGACATGCGGCTGCCGTCCTTGGCCAGGATCGTCGGGTAGATGACAACGTCCTTAAACGGCACCTCGTCCAGGAAGTACAGCGAGCTCATGACCATGCGGGCGACCCACAGCGCGATGATGTCGCGTGCGGTGACGAGCGCCGTCGTGGGGTGATGGCCCTTGAGCAGCTCCGGCTTTTGCGGCCAGCCCTGCGTGGCAAAGGTCCACAGCTGCGAGCTGAACCAGGTGTCCAGCACGTTCTCGTCCTGGTGGACGTGATGGCCGCCGCACTTGGGGCACACGTCGGTGTCCTCGGTAAGGGCGTCCTCCCAGCCGCAGTCCTCGCAGTAGAACACGGGGATACGGTGGCCCCACCAAAGCTGGCGGCTGATGCACCAGTCCTTGAGGTTCTCCATCCAGGTGGTGTAGGTCTGCGTCCAGCGCGCGGGGTGGAAGGTGACCTTGCCGGAGTTTACGGCGTCGAGCGCCGGCCCCTTGAGCTTGTCGACGGCGACGAACCACTGCTCGGACAGCCACGGCTCCAGGGCGGAGTCGCAACGGTAGCAGTGCATGACGGAGTGATCGAGGTCCTCAACGTGATCGAGCAGGTCGTGCTCCTCGAACCACTTGATGACGGCCTCGCGGCACTCGTCGCGGTTCATGCCGGTGAACTCGCCGTAGCCCTCGACGACCACCGCGTGCTCGTCAAAGATATTGATCTGCGGCAGGTCGTGGGCCTGACCCATGGCGTAGTCGTTGGGGTCGTGGGCCGGGGTGACCTTAACAAAGCCGGAGCCAAAGTTGGCATCGACGTGCCAATCCTCAAAGATGGGGATCTCGCGGTTGACAATCGGCAGCATGACGGTCTTGCCCACGAAGGCAGCCTTCTCGGGGTCCTTCGGGGAGACGGCGACACCCGTGTCGCCGAGCATGGTCTCGGGGCGCGTGGTGGCGACGACGATGTAGTCCTGGCCGTTAACCGGCTCGGTCAGCGGGTAGCGCAGGTGCCACAGGTGGCCCTTCTCGTCCTTATACTCGGCCTCGTCGTCCGAGATGGCGGTGGTGCAGTTGGGGCACCAGTTGACGATGCGCTTGCCGCGGTAGATCAGACCGTCGTGGTACCAGTCGCAGAACACCTTGCGCACGGCCTGGGCGTAGTCCTCGTCCATGGTGAAGCGCTCGTTGTCGAAGTCGACGGAGCAGCCCATGCGCTTGATCTGCTCGACGATGATGCCGCCGTACTCGTGGGTCCAGTCCCAGCAGGCGTCGACAAACTTATCGCGACCGATCTCCAGGCGGCTGATGCCCTCGCTCTTGAGCTTCTTGTCGACCTTGGTCTGCGTGGCGATACCGGCGTGATCGGTGCCCAGCACCCAGCGCGTGGACTTGCCGCGCATGCGGGCCATACGGATGATGGCGTCCTGGATGGAGTCGTCGGTGGCGTGGCCCATGTGGAGCTTGCCGGTCACGTTGGGAGGCGGAATGGTGACGGTGCAGTCGCCCACGCCCTCGCGGCGCTTGTAGTAGCCGCCGTCGAGCCACTTCTGCAGGATCGCCGGCTCGTTGGTCGACGGATCGTAGTTCTTGGGCATTTCTTCCATATATCTCTCCCGTCCCGCCGGCGTGTCCGCCTGCTTGGTTTTCGCTCGATCAAGTCCTGGCTCGCACGAAGGCCACATTA
>UREM01000054.1 GCA_900546775.1 uncultured Collinsella sp.
CTTTCCCCACCCCTTCCCCCACCCCTCCCCACCATTCCACCCCCAATATGTTGTAAAACACCCCCGAGCATATGTTCGAAAACACAATATGTTGTGTTTGCAGCAAAGGCGGGATGCCACCTGTAGAACCACGCCCGCGAACCTCAACCTTCAAGTTGACCTTGAGGCGATTTTTACGTCCCTTTACACGCCGTTCACATCGCCCCCAAACTCCCCCACCCACGGTACGCACGGCCCACCGCCGCGTCGGTGTCTAGCGAAAAATGGGACGAGCCCCAGATTGCCCATGCGCGCAAAAGTCCGTCTCGGCACTCTGGGGCCCGTCCCCTTTAGTATTTATAAATATGCAGGTCAGCGATGTGCTAGCGATGTGCTAGCGGATGCGCCGCCAGATAGACCTCGGTCAGTTGCGTTCGGTCGACATGCGTGTAGACCTGCGTGGTCGAAATATCGGCATGGCCCAAAATCTCCTGCAGCACACGCAGGTCGGCACCGCCCGCGAGCATGTGGGTGGCAAAGGAGTGGCGCAAGGTATGGGGATGGAGCCCCACCAGCCCCACCTGACGCCCATACCGCTCGCATATCGCATGCACGGCCTGGCGCGACAGGCGACGTCCGTTCTTATTTAAAAAGACCGCCGAGGTCTCGGTTCCGCGGGCATGGGCCGCCAAGCGAGAACGTCCCTCAGTTACATAGAGCGTCAGAGCTCGCGCCGCGCTTCCCACCAGTGGGGACAGGCGTTCCTTTGAGCCCTTACCGCGAACGAGTACAAAGCCATCGTCAATATGGATATCGCCCACATCGAGCCCAACCAGCTCACTCACACGCAAACCGCATCCGTAGAGCACTTCCAAGATGGCATGGTCGCGCAGTCCCATCTCGCCCTCGGGAAAGTCTTGATCGAGCAGCGCCGAGACATCCTCCACCGATAGATACTCCGGCAAACGCTCAGCCTTTTTAGGCAGGCGCAACGCCGCCGTCGGGTTTTGGGCCACGGCCCCATCGCGCACCAAAAAGGCATGCAGGCCCTTCACGGCAGCAAGCGCGCGCTCCACCGAGGCGTCGGAATAGCCTCCGTCGCGGCGATCGGCGACAAAGCCCTCCACGACCTGACGGGTCACCTCTTCAAAAGACACAATACCCGCCCGCTCCAGATAGGCGCAGTACGTCGTCAGGTCACGACGATAGGCCACAATCGTGTTGCGCGCCAAGCCCCGCTCGACCGCGAGGTAATCAAGATACTCCCCCGCCGCCACGGCGAGCGACGAGGGAGTAGCTTCGGTATGTTCCTTATTCGCCGGCACCCTTAGTCCGTAGCGAGGTTCATGGGCGTCACCTGCAGACGGTCGACACCCTCGTGCTGGCCGATCGAGGCACGCACGAACTCTCGGAACAGCGGCTGCGGGTTGGTCGGGCGGCTCTTGAACTCGGGGTGAGCCTGGGTTGCCACATACCACGGATGCACGTCGCGCGGCAGCTCGACCATCTCGACCAGGCGCTCGTCGGGCGACAGACCCGAGATAACCAAACCGGCGTCCTCGAGCTGGTCGCGGAAGGCGTTGTTGAACTCAAAGCGGTGACGGTGACGCTCGTAGACGAGTTCCTCGCCATATGCCTCGCGAGCAAGAGTATCGGCGGCGAGCTTGCACGGATAGGCGCCCAGGCGCATGGTGCCGCCCTTCTCGGTCACGTCCTCCTGCGAGCTCATCAGATCGATGACGCTATACGGACCGTCCGGATCAAACTCGGAGGAGCTGGCACCGGCAAGGCCAACGACATTGCGGGCGAACTCGCACACGGCGACCTGCATACCCAGGCAAATGCCCAGATACGGAATCTTGTGCTCACGGGCAAACTCGGCCGCGAGGATCTTGCCCTCCAGGGCGCGCTTGCCAAAGCCGCCGGGAACCAGGATGCCCGAGGCGTCGCCCAGAACCTCGGAGACATTCTGCTCGTCGAGGCTCTCGCCGTCGACCAGCTGGACGTCCACATGGCGATCGTAGAAGACGCCCGCATGGTGCAGGGCCTCGATAACCGACAGGTACGCATCGGGCAGCTGCGTGTACTTACCCACGACGGCGATCTTCACCTTGTCGGCGTGATGGTTGGCGTGATTCTGTTTGCGCAGGAACTCGTTCCACTCGCTCATGTCGCGCTCACGCGGATCCAGACCAAGGCGCTCGCAAATGCGCAGGTCAAAGTCCTGCTCGGCAAGCAGCTGCGGAACATCGTAAATGCTCGCGCAGTCCTCGTTGGTAAAGACGCAATCGGTGTCGACGTCGCAGAAGCTTGCGATCTTTCCGCGGATAGCGTCATCGATATGGTGGTCGGAGCGCAGCACGATGATATCGGGCTGGATGCCAAAGCTGCGGAGCTCCTTGACGGAATGCTGCGTGGGCTTGGTCTTGACCTCGTGGGCGGCGGCGATATAGGGAACGAGCGACACGTGGATGTAGCAGACGTTCTCGGGGCCGGCCTCCTTGCGGTACTGACGGATGGCCTCGACAAACGGTTGGGACTCGATGTCGCCGATCGTGCCGCCCAGCTCGGTGATGACTACATCGGAGCCGGTCTGCTCCTCGATGCGGCGAAACTTGTCCTTAATGGCATTGGTGACGTGGGGAATCACCTGCACGGTACCGCCCAAAAAGTCGCCGCGACGTTCACGGGCGATGAGGCTTTTGTAGATGGCACCGGTCGTAAAGTTGGAATCGCGGGTCAGGTTCTCATCAATAAAGCGCTCGTAATGGCCCAGGTCCAGGTCGGACTCGTAACCATCCTCAGTAACGAAGACCTCACCATGCTGGAACGGGCTCATGGTACCGGGGTCGACGTTCAGATACGGGTCGGCCTTCTGCATCGTTACTTTGTAGCCACGCGACTTGAGCAGACGGCCCAGCGAGGCCGCGGTGATACCCTTGCCCAGGGACGAAACCACGCCACCGGTTACGAACACATGCTTGGTCATATTGAGTTACCTGCGCTTCCCGTAGAAGTTGTTTATCCACATCTTACGGGTCTTCATTGTAATACTCGCGCCGCGGACCGTTCGCAATTTTTCTCGCGTGCGATTGCATTTCTCAATCTTGAAACAAAACGCCGCCCAGTTTCCCAAGCGGCGTCGCTATGGCAAGGGTTACATGCTGCTATCGATCAGCAACCTCGTCCTCAAGCATTTCTTGAACGAGCATGCCGGTACGGACGCCCTCAAGATACCACTCGCCACGTTCGGTGAGGCAAATGCCATTTGCAAGCTGACCGCCGTCGTCGCTATAACGCGAGACGACATCAATCATGCCTTCGGAATCCAAGCGATCGATTGCGGCGCGGGCACGATACGGCGAAACCCCCACGCGCTCGGCAAGCGTTTTGCGCGAGAAACCATACGGCCCGCCATTGTCTTCGGTTTGCTGGTCGATCTCCATCAACACCAGCACCTCGACACGCTTCATATCGTTGACACTCGCACGACCCTTGCCCGCCATAGCAGCCTCCTCAAACCGAGCACGAGCATCTAACGCGCCGTGCGCGACCGACACACCTCACGATGGCAGGTAATATCCATCATGCGGCATCCCGCTAAGGATGAAACAGTTACGGTTATTGTATACCGCTCAAATTGTTTCTAGGCAGGTAAACGGCTATTTTTTCGCCGAAATAGGCGCTTTATTGATCAAAAAGCCGTACCGGGCGCTAACCCGATACGGCCAAAATGCAATGCAATTACCGCGGTGCTTCAAACTTAGCGATGGAAGAAACCGCGGCGCTCAAACTTGGGCTCGCAGCACACGTTGATACCCAGTTTGCGCAGTACCGTCTCGTCCGTCGGCGAGATGATCACGCTAAAGAAGGCATCGCAACCGCGCAACTGCTCCAGGCCCGAAAGGACGCGAGCGGCCGTCTCACTCGTGGCCGAGGTGATCGACAGCGCCATAAGCGTCTCGTCGGTGTGGAGGCGCGGGTTTTTGCTGCCCAGGAAATGCGTCTTGAGCTTGCTGATGGGCTCGATCGCCTCATCGCTAATGACCTCGAGCTCAAGGTCGACGCCCGAGACATGCTTTAGGGCGTTCATAATGAGCGAACTTGCGGCGCCCAGGCGCGTGGAGGTCTTACCGGTCACCACGGAGCCATCGGGCATGACCATGGCACCCACGGGACCACCCGTCAGCTGCTCCCTGGTGAGGGCCGCCGAGCGCGCCGGTGAGTAGTTCTTATCGATGCCGGCTTTCTTCATAATAATCTTGAGACGGTCGACTTGCTCATCGCCCACGCCGGTACGGCGCACATTTTCGACCGCGGTAAAGTAGCGGCGGACGATCTCCATCTTGGAAGCGTCGCGGCAGGCATCGTCATCGGTGATGGCAAAGCCGACCATATTGACGCCCATGTCCGTAGGGCTCTGGTAGGGGCTCTTGCCCAGGATCTTTTCCATCAGGGCACGGACTACCGGGAAGGCCTCGACGTCGCGGTTGTAGTTGACCGTGGTCTTGTTGTAGGCCTCCAGGTGGAAGGAGTCGATGATGTTGGCGTCATCGAGGTCTGCCGTGGCGGCCTCGTAGGCAATATTGACCGGATGCGTAAGGGGCAGATTCCAAACCGGGAAGGTCTCGAATTTGGCATAGCCGGCGGCCGTGCCATGCTTGTGCTCGTGATAGAGCTGCGAGAGGCAAGTAGCGAGCTTGCCCGAGCCAGGGCCGGGCGCCGTCACGACAACGAGCGGTCGGGTGGTCTCGACAAACTCGTTCTTGCCATAGCCGTCGTCGGACACAATCAGATCGACATCGTGCGGATAGCCCTCGATGGGATAGTGCAGCTTGGCGGGAATACCGAGCGCGTTCAGGCGGTTGCGGAACACATCGGCAGCGGGCTGTCCAGCGTACTGGGTGATGACCACGGCCGCGACAGCAAAGCCGTTGCCGCGGAACAGGTCAACCAGGCGCAGCACATCCTCGTCATAGGTAATGCCAAGGTCACCACGAGCCTTGTTTTTCTCGATGTGGTTCGCGTTGATCGCGATGATAACCTCGACATCGTCGGCGATGCTTTTGAGCATGCGGAACTTGCTGTCCGGCTCAAAACCCGGTAGCACGCGGCTGGCATGATAGTCATCGAACAGCTTGCCGCCAAACTCCAAATACAGCTTGCCGCCAAACTGCGAGATGCGCTCCTTAATGTGAGCAGCCTGCAGCTCGATATACTTCGCGTTGTCGAAACCCTGGCGCATGTATGGCTCCCGTCCCGTTTCCATTTAATGTTCTAGGCGATTATAACGGAGCCTGCCCCTCGCAAGGGCCTGGCCACCAACAGGCACCAACCAAACACGCCACCACGCAACCGCAAGGAACCCGGGTGGTCTATTTGGGACGGCACCACCTTGCACCAACAATAGAAACGTCGCAGGAAGAGGCAAAGTCAGCGAAAGCCCACCAGAGCGAGCAAGGTGACGTGAAAGAGGAGGGCATAGGCCTTTTGGCCATGCCCGACGATTGAACGTCAGATTGCCGCTCTGGCGGGCTTGCAGCGTCGAGTGGTTCCGGCGTTTGGTAAAACGCCGGAACACAAAAGCGCCCCCTCCCGCGCACGGAACGGGAGGAGGCTAAAGGTAGGAGTCTACCGGTGGGGTTACCCCACCGGACAGACGATGACCAGGTGATCCTTTACAGGATCGTCATGGTTTCCGTGGGGTACCCAAGGGGTACTTAGAGCATCACGCAAGCGACGGTCAGGATGATGGCGCAGACGACGGAGAGAGCGACGATGAGCTTAAGAGCAAACTTGAGCCAGGTCGTCCACTCGATCTTGGCCAGGGCAAGACCGCCCATGATGGCGCCGGAGGTCGGGGTGAACAGGTTCACGACGCCGATGGCGGCGGAGAAGATCATGACCATGACCTCGGGCGAGAAGCCGAGCTTAACAGCCAGCGGTCCCATGATGGGCATGGAGACAGTAGCCATACCGGAGGTCGAGGGGATCAGGAAGGACAGGCCGAAGTAGACCAGGAAGCTCATGGGAGCGAAGATCACGCCGGACAGGCCAGCCAGAGCATTGGCGGCAGCGTCGAGGACGTAGACGTCGAGGCCGGTGCTAGCCATGAGGACGGAGATACCACGGGCGAGGGCGATGACGAGGACAACGGACATCATGTCGGCAGCGCCGGTGATGAAGGTGTTGACGATCTGCTTCTCGGACAGGCCGCCGATAATACCGATCAGGACAGCCATGAGGAAGAACCAGGTGGAAGCCTCGTCGAAGTACCACTGACCAATGGGCAGGCCGGTGATCAGGGCAGACCAGCCCTGAACGATGGCGTTACCGTCGGCGTCATAGACAGCGCCAGCATCGAAGAAGTTGGCGACGCCCTCGTTGAGGTCGGCCAGCGGGATGAAGCCGACGATCATGACGACGAAGGTGAAGGCAAAGGCGATCAGAACACCCTTCTGACGACCGGTGAGCTTGACCTCCTTGTGAACCTCGGAAGCAGCCTTGCCGTGAGCCTCTTCGGCGTCCTTGAGCTCCTGCATCGAAAGGATGGTGGAACCCTTGTCAGCCTTGACCTTCTTGGCATAGCTCATGACGAAGAGGATGGACATAACAGTGGTAACAATCCACAGGACGGCACCGAGGCCGATGATGATGGACTGGTTGACCTCAATGCCAACGCCAGTCAGAGCGTCAACGGCAGCACCGACGGCAAACGGGTTAACCGTGGAGCCGAGGCAGCCGCAACCAGCGCCTAGCAGGACGGTGGCAGCGCCGACCATGGGGTCGAAGCCAGCGGCCATCATGGTGGCGGCGAGCAGGGCGTAGAAGGGAACGGTCTCCTCGCACATACCATAGGTGGTACCACCGAGGGAGAAGATGAACATCAGCACGGGAATGAGCATGATCTCATTGCCCTTAAGCTTCTGCACCAGAACGGCAATGCCGTTGTCCAGGGCGCCGGTCTCGGTCATCATGCCGAGGAAGCCACCGAGGATCATAACGAAGAGGCAGACGGGCAGAGCGTCAGCGAAGCCCTTGACCGGGGCGGTGCAGAAATCGCTCAGGCGGGCAGCGGTAACCGCGCCACCGGACGTACCGGAGACGATAACGGTAACAACCGCGACGATTGCCAGCAGAGCAAGAAGAATGGTGAACGATGAAGGCATACCGCGCTTTTTCTTAGCGGTCTCAGTCATAGTTCTCATCCCCCCTTCATAAATCATTTACTGATCTCGCCCGAAGCGGCTCTTCCGTGCCGTGCATGTCGTTCGGTGCGAGATTTTTACCAGACAAAAGTGCTCGGGGTGCGCAGCAATGCACCCCGAGCGAGATGCTAGATGCTCTTACTTGAGCGTAGCGTACATGACAGCCTTGATGGTGTGCATGCGGTTCTCGGCCTCGTCGAAGACCTTGGAA
>UREM01000055.1 GCA_900546775.1 uncultured Collinsella sp.
GGAAACTGAGTACGGGACCCGCCCAAACCGTCCTGCTCAATCGCCCTTGTGGCGTTAGTGTCGGAAAAATAAGACGTTGCTTTTTGCCCCCTGCGGAAAGATAGGGGAACTAAGCCCTCGTCCCTCCCAGGTTGACCTACTCGAGGTCGTCGCCCTTGTGGCGTTAGGGCTGAAAGGGTGGGGCGCGTGGGTTATTTGGTTGTTAGGGTTAGTAGGTCGTTGGGGGTTTTGAGGTTGTAGGTGGCGTTTGGGATATCTTGGTGTGATCCCCATGCTGCTCGGGCAAAACTGACCCCTGCTGAAGTTGCGCATTGTTCGTCGTAGACGGTGTCGCCAACGTAGACGACGTTGCCAGGATTCGCGCCCGTACGCCGGAGATATTCGAGCATGGGTGCGGGTGCGGGTTTATGTTCGGTTGTGTCTTCGACAAGGATGATGTGCTCAAAATACTTATCGAAACCAAGGGGTGCAATTTCTTTTGTGTATTCGTCGCGCGCACGTGAGGAGACGATGCCAAGTTTGCAGCCGCTATCGGCGAGTGTTGCGATGACTTCAAGCAAACCTGGAAACACGCTGATGGTGCTTTTAAAGCTGGTGGCAACTTGGCACCAGCGATCCAACGTTGCCTGCGAGTAGATTCCAAGTTTCTCAAGGGCATCCTTGCCGGGTATGCCGAGGGCAAATTCAAGCTCGTGTCGGGGGAGCGTTTTGCCGGTCTCTTCTTGGACAATCTGGACAAGCGATGATAGAACGCTTTCTTCTGTATCTGCCAATGTCCCATCAACGTCAAATACGATATGGTCAAAGTGCTTCATATGATTGCTCCTCTCTGTTGTTTGCCTGCAAGTTTGATGCGGTGACAGAAGAAAGGCTAGCGGGATTTCTGCCTGGTGCTATCGAGATTCTGCCTCGCTGCTCGATAGCTCGAAGGAGTGCATCCCATTTGTTCTTTAAATACCTGGCCAAGATGGCTTGCTGTCGCAAAGCCGCATTGGCGCGCGACTGTCTGGACCGTTCGCGTGGTGTGTGTCAAAAGTTCGCAAGCACGGTTTACGCGGTATGCGCGCAGATATGCCGCCGGGGTCGTTCCTGCGCAAGCTTCGATAATGCGGTAACACTCTCTTTCGCTTACGCCGGCTGCAGATGCCATCTGGGGCACATCTATAGCGGCTGCATAGTTCGCGCGGATATAGTCCAGGATTGCCTTGAACTGTACGTCGCGGTTGGTCATCCAAGAGGCGTTGTCGGAGGAAAAGAGCGGTTCGGCCTTGGCGTAAATCTGAATCCAGAGCTCTGACAAGCTATTCCGAAGCGCCATCTCGTTCTGCGGCCGTTGAAGGTCGTGGTTAAAGGAACTCTTTAGCAAATCGATAAAGGGCATATCGTCGGGGTTGGTGGGCGACCATTTGAGCACATCGACGCCTCGACATTGCAGCAAAGGATTGATATAGCGCTTTTGAAGGCGTCCCGCGGGATCGCCGAGCATCGACGGCTGAAAGATATGCAACATTTGAATGGCTGGTGCCGAATTGGGTGATTGCAGCGTGCTGTGCAAAACGCCGCCGTTGATAAAGCCGGCGGACCCTTCCTCAAAGCGTACGTGCTCATGAGCCGCGCGCGTTCGATAGTCAATCGCTCCCTGTTCCATGTAGAAAAGCTCAACTTCGGAATGCCAGTGCCAGGGGACGGAATTGCCCGGATAGCGAGCGAATTCTGCGCGTTCGGCAATATAGGGCCAGTCTTCGGCGGTCTCGGGAAACGCTTCCTCGCGTCCTCCGCGGTGCAATTCTATGTGATCCATGTTTCGCATGGCATCAGTATAAAGCGCGATGGGCTTAGATTGCTCTTGCCTGTTCGGGGAACGCCTTGTTTAGGGATGCTTGGAGTTTTTCGAACGATGCTCGCAAGTTGTGGCTCTGGTTGGTTGAGCGTTTGGCTTTTGTGGTGGGGGAGTCGAGGAGGCCGTCTCTCTGTGTCGGGGGGAAGGAGAAAAGGACTGCATGTTTTAGGGATGGCTGCCGTGCTACGGCATTGGAAGAATGCATGCTTATGCGGCCTCCTCGATGTCCACCAAAAGGTTGCGCACGGGGTGTGCTGCTAGGTCCCGTGCGTTGGCAGTATTATGCCGCGAGCGCAGATAAGGAAGCGCTAAAGAAAGGCTTAATGAGGTTTGACGTTGCGATGAAACCGCAGGTAAAAGCTATCGAGTAACACTCTTGAAAGGTTTTGGGCTTAAGGGTTTTCTAAGGTTTGTGGCGCGGATGTGGCTTGCCTGTGTGGGGCGTGTGGACGGCTCGTTCCTAGCGCTGCGGTGCGGCGGCGCGTACTTGTTCGATGACCTTTTCCATCGTGGCGTCGATGCGGTCCTTTTTGAGTTCGCATTCCCAGATGGTTATGGGCGTCCAGCCCATTTGAGTGAGTGCTGCCACGGCAGCGCGGTCGCGCTCGACGTTGCGACGGAACTTTGCCTCCCAAAACTCAACGTTGCGCTTGGGCTGGCTAGGGTTGCACTTGGGGCAGCGGTGCCAAAAGCAGCCGTTGACGAAGATGGCGATCTTGCGCCCGGGAAAGGCGATGTCGGGCTTGCCGGGAACCTTCCATTCCAAGCGATAACCCGTAAGGCCCGCTGCCCGCAGGCGCTGGCGAACGAGCAGCTCGGGTTTGGTGTTCGCACGCTTGTTGCCCTTCATGGACTTTTTGATGGCGGCGCGACGGCGGACCAGTTCGCGCTCGTCGGCGGAAAGGTCCGAGGTATCGATGCCGTCGAGCAGGCCGGGCTTGGGGCGCTTTTTGGTGCGGCGCTTGGCTTTGCGCTTGGGTTTGGTAACAGGCTCGTCGGCTGTGTTGGGCGCGGCGTCATCGGCGGCGCTTGCCTCAAGCCGATCTTCCTTTAGCTCAATCAGGGCATCAATGAGCCCTTTGTCGGCGGGCATCCATTCCACCGTGGCAAGCGAGGTGCGCGGAATCCAGCGGATATCGAGTTGGCGGTCATGCTTCTGGGGCTCATCGGATTCATCGGCGAGCGAGCAGTAGTAGCACTCCATGGAGAGATGAAAATCGGGGTAGTCATACTCAACGGTATAGAAATCGCGCAGGTTGGTGACTTTTACCTGCAGCTCTTCCATGAGCTCGCGGCGTACGGCGTCCTCGGGCGTCTCGCCGCGCATGAGCTTGCCGCCGGGGAACTCCCAAAGTCCCTGCATGTCGCCATAGCCGCGCTGCACGGCAAGCAGCTCGTCAGATCCATCCTTGCGAATGATCCCAGCGGCAACATGAACAGTCTTCAACAGGAGTCCTCTCTCAACATCAACACATGGCAGGGTAGCTACCCGTACCTTACACAACGGTAAGGCAAGCGTAAGCCATATCGATGGTAGCCGACTCGGCTTCTTGCGACTATAGATGCCGTAGACTAATCGCAAGAAAGGACTCGGTATGCAAACCACGCACATGGCGACCCCGGTACTGGAGGTCGCGCATCTCGAAAAGGTATATGGAGCGCTGGGCAACGTGACCCGCGCGCTCAACGACGTCAGCTTTACCGTCAACCGCGGCGAATTCGTTGGCATCATGGGCGCCTCGGGCTCGGGCAAGTCGACGTTGCTCAACTGCGTCTCGACCATCGATAGCGCTACGAGCGGCACCATCCGCATCAACGGCCAGGACGTAACACGCATGAAGCAGGCCAAGCTCTCGCAGTTCCGCCGCGAGGAGCTGGGCTTTATCTTCCAGGACTCTAACCTGCTCGATACGCTCACGGCACGCGAGAACATCGCCCTGCCGCTCACCATCGCCCGCACAAACTCGGCAGAGATCTCGACCCGCGTGCAGGATGTGGCAGCGCGCCTGTCCATCAGTCAGGTGCTCGACAAGTATCCCTACCAGATGTCCGGCGGTCAGCAGCAGCGCGTTGCCGCGGCTCGTGCGCTCGTCACCGACCCCACCATGATCATGGCCGACGAGCCCACCGGCGCCCTCGATTCCAAGAGCGCTCGCCTGCTGCTCGAGAGCCTGGAGGCCCTTAACCGCCGCCTGCGCGCTACCGTGCTCATGGTCACGCACGATAGCTTTGCCGCCAGCTACACGAGCCGTGTGCTGTTTATCCGCGACGGCAAGATCTTCACCGAGCTGCGCCGCGGCGACACCGACCGCCGAGAGTTCTTCGACCGCATTATGGAGGTCGTTGCCATGATGGGCGGTGAGGGCTCCGATGCTCTGTAAACTCGCCTGGGGTAACGTCCGCCGCGCCGGCCGCGATTACCTCGTCTACTTGCTGACGCTCACCCTGGGCGTCACGGTCTTCTATGCCTTCAACACCGTCTCGATGCAGATCGACATTGCCGGCATCGAGGAAGAGGGACTGTCCGAGCTCATGGGCACCATGCTCGGTTACCTTACTTACTTTTTGGCTGGCGTCATGGCCTTTTTGATGGTGTATGCCAATAACTTCATCATGAAACGCCGTAAGAAGGAGTTTGGCCTGTACCAGGTGCTTGGCATGGGGCGCGGGCGCGTCGCCACGATCATGGCGCTCGAGACCGTGATCGTTTCGGTCGGCGCCTTTGTCGCCGGCATTGTGCTGGGCGTGGGGCTCTCCCAGCTCATGACGTTCTTTACGGCTTCGCTCTTTAAGACGCAGATCGCCGATTTTCACTTCTTTTTCTCGGTGCATGCGTTCAACCTGACCCTTGCCTGCATGCTCGTAATGTTTGTGCTCACGCTACTGATGAACCTGCGCGCCGTGCGTCGTACCAAACTCATCGAGCTTATGGGTGCCGAGCGTCGCAACGAGAGCATCAAGACACGCAACCCCTGGATCGCGATTGCCATCTTTACCGTGGGCGTGCTACTTGTGGGCGTGGCCTATTACCGTCTGCTGCGTGATGGGTTCCCGCTAACCGAGACGGGCGACAAGCTGGACGGGGCCATGAGCCAGTTTGGCATTACGACCGCTATGGTTACGGTGGGCACCTTTGCCCTGTTCTGGGGACTCTCGGGCATGCTCATCAAGCTGCTGCAGAGCTTGCGCGGCGTGTATTGGCGCGGCCTCAACATGTTTACTGTGCGCCAGCTTGCGGCCAAGGTCAACACGGTGTGCTTTTCGATGGGCGTCATCGCGATGATTCTGTTTTTGGCCATCACCTCGGTGACGTGCGGTATGTCGATCGCCAACGTGATGAACGAAAACCTGGAGCGCTATAACCCTGTTGACGTGTCTCAGACGTATGTCTATTACACGCCCGATAGGCTCGACTACTACAAGGAGTATGTCAATCCGTCCGAGGCCGATCGCATGGTGCTGGCCGATGCAACGGTCGATTTGTACGCTGCATGGCACGGCGATCGTATCGATCCCGATAACGTTACAGAAAGTAGTAAGGGCAAGTCGGCGGACAACAACGACGAGACCGGAAAGAAGGTCAATATCGCCGATGTTGCCGGTGAGCATGTGCAGATCGATTCGTATCTGAGTTACCCGCTTGGCGGCTCGGGCCCCTCGGTGGTGGCGGGTGAGATGTGCAAGGCCATGGGCGAAAAGCTCCCCAAGGTGCTCGAGGGTAGCAATGCCGATGATATGGGCCTGTTTGTGACGCCGGCGAGCCAGTACAACAAGCTGCGCCAGATGATGGGCGAGGAGCCGGTGAGCATTGGCCGCGACCAGTATCTGCTCACGTGTGATATGGGCGGTGAGCTGGGCGACCTGTACACCAAGTATATGGCTGGCGGCCATGCCCTTACCTTGGGCGGGCATACGCTCAAGCCCGCAACCGATAAGTCGGACGAGGACACGGCGGCCATCGCCAACTCGGCGATGGGCAGCAATCCCGGTACCGTGGTCGTAGCCGATGAGCTGCTGTCCCAGCTTAATCTGCAACCGTATTCCAGTAATCTGCTCGTTAATTACAAACAGGGTATGGATACGACCGAGGCAGACGAGAGCATTAAATACACCTTGCTCGATAATCTGCTCGTTGACGGCAAGGAGCCGGGGTCGTGGGGAGTCTTCATCACGCGTTCCGAGATGTACACGCAAGCAGCGCAGATGAACGGCATGATTAGCTATCCGGCCATCTACATTGGCTTTGTACTGGTCGTTGCGTGCGCGGCAATCCTATCGATCCAGCAGCTCTCCAATGTGGCCGACGGCAGCCGCAGCTATCGTGTGCTGGCACAGATCGGCTGTGACGACCGCCAGATTCGTCATTCGGTGATGGCGCAGCAAGCGGTATTCTTCCTGTTCCCGCTGGCAGTGGGCTTGGCGCACTCCTTTGTGGCGCTCAAGGTGATCATCGAGCTGGTGAGCGTATTCGGCGATAGGAGCATCGCCGGCACCGTGGGCCTCACCTGCGCGATTTTCCTGGCGGCCTATGGTGGCTACTTCCTGGTGACCTACCTCATGAGCGCCGGCATGGTACAAGCTGCCATCGCCACCCGCTACAGTGAGTAACAGACGG
>UREM01000056.1 GCA_900546775.1 uncultured Collinsella sp.
TGATCGATCTCGTGCTGCAGGCACACGCAGAACAGGTCGCCCGTTGCCTCATAGCGAATCAGGTTGGCGTCCAGATCATACGCCTCGACGACGACATGGTCGGGACGCTCAATCTCGCAGCTAATCCCGGGGATAGACAGGCAGCCCTCGCTAAACGGTACCAAATGGTCACTCTGCTCAACAATGACAGGGTTGATGAGCACGTACGGGTCGTAGTCGTTCTTGTCGCTGTAGTCGCAGTCGATGGTGACGAGCTGGATGAGCTCGCCGATCTGCGGGGCAGCAAGGCCGCAACCGCCGTTCTCGAACATCATCTTCTTCATCTTCTCGGCAAGCGCCTCAATCGCTGGGGTGATCTCCTCGATGACGGCGCACTCCTGACGCAGGCGCGGGTCGGGCGACAGTACGATTCCGTTGGCTTCCATGGCCATCCTTTCGGGTTGTTACATCAAATCATAGGCGTCGACGTCAACGCTCACGCTCACGCCGCGCACAGAGCCCACCTCTTTGAGGCAGGCGTCGATATCATCAGAGACATGGTACCCCACGGGTGACTTCACAAGCAGATGGAAGCGGTAACGGTCCTTGGCTCTCTCGATTACACACGAAGCCGGGCCCAGCACCTGCGGCATGGCACTCCCCGCCCTCAAAAAGTCGGGCGCGGCGGCATGCCAGCGGCGCTTAAGAAGCTTTGCAATGCGCCCAATGTAGTCCTGCGCGTCATCAGCGTTCGTCGACCACACCAAAATGTTGACCAGGCGCACAAAGGGCGGATACAGCGCGTCGCGCCGCTGGTCAAGGTCGTAGTCGGTAAAGATAGAACGGTCGTGCTCGGCGACGGCGCGAATGACCGGATCCTCGGGCAGATAGGTCTGGATGATGACCTCGCCGGGACGATCGCCGCGGCCGGCGCGGCCCGCCACCTGCTCCAGCAGATCGTAGGCGCGCTCCCCTGCGCGGAAGTCCGGCAGCTTGAGGGCGAAGTCGGCATTGACCACGCCCACGAGCGTGACCTCGGGAAAGTCGAGACCCTTGGCGATCATTTGGGTGCCCAGCAACACGGCGCAATCGGCCGCATCGAACTGCTCGAGCAGCTTTTTGTGCGCATCCTTGCCGCGCGTGGAATCGGCATCCATGCGGATGATGGCGACGTCCTCGGGCAGCATCTGGTGCAGTGCGTCCTCGATCTGCTGCGTGCCCAGCCCCATTTTTGCCAGGTAGCGACTGCCACATTTGGGGCAACGACTCGTGGGCGCGGGATACGGCTGCACGCGCCAGGAGGATCCGCATGTGTGACATTGCAGCGTGTGCGTGCGCTCGTGATACGTAAGCGCGGTGGAGCAGTGGTTGCAGGTGGGAACGCAGCCGCACTCGCGACACATCAGGAAAGGCGCAAAGCCACGGCGGTTATGCAGCAGCACGGCCTTCTCGCGGCGCCCGACCACACGCTCCAATCCCTCCATCAAGGGTTTTGAGAACATGGAGCGGCTGCCGTGCGAGAACTCGCGACGCAGGTCAGCAATGCGGACCGTAGGCAGCACGGCGTGTCCGGGGCGCTCGGGCATCTCGACACGCGTCCAGGTGGCACCGTTATACATGCCGCGGCGGCAGCGGTCGAGGGCCTCGGCAGAAGGCGTGGCCGACCCCAGCACGAGCGGGCAGCGATAGCGGCGCGCCATCTCGGCTGCCACCTCGCGCGCATGGTAGCGCGGACTGGACCCCTGCTTGTAGCTGGTCTCGTGCTCCTCGTCAATGATGATGAGGCCCAGGTCGTCAAGCGGGCAAAAGAGCGCCGAACGTGCGCCGACCACCACGCGGGCCGCACCGCTGGCGACCATATCCCACTGGTCGAGACGCTCGCCAGCAGAAAGACGCGAATGGAAAACGGCCACCGTCTCGCCAAAGCGCGAGCGGAAGCGGCCGACGGTCTGGGCCGTCAGCGAGATCTCGGGCACCAGCACGCAGGCAGAGCGACCGGCTGCGAGCACGCGCTCGATGGCGGAGAGGTAAACCTCGGTTTTGCCGGAGCCGGTGACGCCGTCGACCAACACCACGTCGCCATGAGCGTCCAGACGGGCGCGCTCAATCTGCGCGAGTGTCTGTTGCTGGCCGTTGGTAAGGGAGACCGGCGCCTTGCCGCTTGCCGAGGACAGCGTGGTCTGCTCGCTGCAGCCACGCCACGCACGGCGTTCCTCCACCACCACGACGCCGCGCTTTTTGAGCGCCTTGATGGTCGCCGACATGCTGTTATAGAGAAGGTTGAGGTCGCGCGTCGTGACAGGACCACACTGGAGCGCCTCGATGAGTTGGCGCTGGCGGACCGCGGTCTTGGGTGGCGTGTAGTCAAAGCCTTTGGGCGTAAGCATCACCCAGCGGTTTTGGATGGGTTTGACGGCTGGACGTTCAACCGTCCACACGCCGTCGTCGCCCTTGACCACACGCGGGCTGCCGCCCGGTGGCAAAAACAGGCGCAGGCACTCGGAAAGCGTTGCGACGTACTCGTGGCTCATCCAACGCGCGATGCGTGCAGCCTCGGCGGTAAAGAGCGGTTTGCTGAGGATAGACTCGATGGGCTTGATGCGCACGGGGTCGAGGGCGTTGTTGCCCGGCAGATCGCCCAGATCAGGCGCAATGTCGACGACATAGCCCGCGGCGGCACGGTTACCAAAGTGGACCAGGACTGTGGATCCGATCTGGACCTCGTTGGCAAGGGACTCGGGGATGCCGTAAGCAAACGGTTCCGACAGCGCACGGATGGGGATGTCGAGGACCACGCTCGCGTAGGCGGCAGGGGGCTCGGGCGCAGGCTTAGACTGAGCCGAGGCAGCGGCAGGCTTGGGCTTCACCGGAGCTTCCTCCGGTTCCGGCGAACCAAACAGCGACAGTTGTTGAGCCATACACCACCTCTAACGAACGGACCTGAAAGGGGTGGGACAAAATAATCAGTAGAGTTTGTCCCATGGCCGATACGAGTGTCGAGCTCGTTGCGTCACTCGAACATGGGACAAACACTACTGATTATTTTGTCCCAGCAACCCACTCATCGGTACAGAAACAAGAGCCCCGCTCGGGTGAACGGGGCTCGGATACAAACGTTTGCGCAGCGATTACAGCGCCATCGTGCGGGCGCGGTCGATGCGCGCCAGGCAGTCGTCGCGGCCGACGAGCGCCATGGTCTCGCCCAGCGGGGGGCTCACCATGTTGCCGCAGACGGCGACGCGCACGGCCTGGAACACCACGCGCTTCTTAAGGTCCATCTGCTCGGGCAGCGGCTCAAGCGCGGCGTCGATGTTGGCAGCCGTCCACTCGTCCACGCCCTCGAGCGCGGCCTTGGCGGCATCGAGAATGGCGCCCATGCCTTCCTTGGCCAGGCCCTTGTTAACAGATTTCTCGTCATACTCGAGCGTCTCGGGCGTAGCAAAGATGGGAGCGGCGACGGTCACGGCGTCGGCCGGCATCTTGGTGCGCGGCTTGACGATGGCGGCAAGCGCATCGATCCAGTCCTCACCGTACTCGACGTTGCCCTCGATGAGACCCGCCTCGTGCAGCTCGGGGACCATGATCTCGTCGGCAAACTGGGCATCGGACATGCCGTTGATGTACTCGGCATTGACCCAGTCGAGCTTCTTGGGGTCGAAGGTCGCCGGGTTCTTGGAGATGCGGTCGAGCGAGAACTTGCTGGCAAGGACATCGCGCGGGATGATCGTGGTCTCGCCGTCGAGCGACCAGCCGAGCAGCGCCAGATAGTTGACGAAGGCGTCGGACAGGTAACCGGCGTCGCGGTACTCCTCCACCGAGGTGGCGCCATGGCGCTTGGAGAGCTTCTTGCCGTCGGCGCCCAGGATCATGGAGATGTGGGCGAACGTGGGCACGGGCGCGCCGAGGGCCTCGTAGACCATGACCTGACGCGGGGTGTTGGACAGGTGGTCGTCGCCGCGGATGACATGGGTGATCTTCATCATGGCGTCGTCGACGACGGTCGCGAAGTTGTACGTGGGCGTGCCATCGGAGCGGAAGATGACAAAGTCGTCGAGCTCCTTGGCGTCGAAGGTCACCTCGCCGTGGACGGCATCGTGAATGACGACGTCGCCGCGGTCCTCGGGCACCTTGATGCGTAGGACATAGGACTCGCCGGCCTCGATGCGACGGCGGGCCTCCTCGGGATCAAGATCGCGGCAACGGCGCTGATAGCCCTGGAAGGGGTCCTTGCGCTCCTGCGCGGCCTTGCGATCGGCGTCGAGCTGCTCCTTGGTGCAGAAGCAGGGATAGGCCTTACCCTCGTCCCAAAGCTTCTGGGCAGCCTGCTTGTACAGGTCCAGGCGCTCGGTCTGGGCGTAGGGGCCAAAGTCTCCGCCCACCTCGGGACCCTCGTCCCAGTCCAGGCCCAGCCAACGCATGGCGCGCAGGATGATCTGCGTGTTCTCGTCGGTAGAGCGGGTGGGATCGGTGTCGTCAATGCGCAGGATGAACGTGCCGCCGTTAGCACGGGCGAAAGCCCAGTTATAGATAGCGGTGCGGGCGCCGCCGATGTGCAGCTTGCCCGTCGGTGAGGGTGCAAAGCGGACGCGAACGTCTGATGCCATGGAAATCTCCTCGATTGCAGGATGGATGTCTAACCGCACCAGTATAAAGCAACAATGCCCACCTCCGCACAAAGGGCACCGACCCAGTCATTGGGGACAGACTTAAATGACCAATCTTTGGGCAACCTGTCGGCACTTAGGCAAGGCTGGTCATTTAAGTCTGTCCCCAATGAGTAGGTGCGGAAAGGGTGTGAATGTTGGATTTACGCGCTATGATGTGCCCTTGCATACAGAGCCCGGCGGAATGGTAACGGTCGCCGGGACGCGTTTTTGAAAGGACAATCATGTCAGAAGAACTTCGTTCCATCCCACCCCAACACGGGTCCTTTGTGTTTACGTCGGAGTCGGTGACCGAAGGCCATCCCGATAAGATCGCCGACCAGATCAGCGATGCCGTCCTCGACGCAATCCTCGCCAAAGAAATAGAGCTGCAGGAGCAGGGCTATATTGCACCCAACGGCGTGCCCGCCAACGTGGAAAACGTCCGCTGCGCCTGCGAGACCCTCGTGACCACCGGCACCGTCATCGTCGCCGGCGAGATCCGCACCCAGGCATACGTTGACGTGCAGGAAATTGCCCGTGGCGTCATCCGCCGCATTGGCTACAACCGCGCTAAGTTCGGTTTTGACTGCGATACCTGCGGCGTCATGAGCCTTATCCACGAGCAGTCGCCTGATATCGCCCAGGGCGTCGACGAGTCCTTCGAGACCCAGACCGGCGCCACCACCGACCCGATAGACCTGATCGGTGCCGGCGACCAGGGCATGATGTTCGGCTACGCCTCCAACGAGACCAAGACCCTCATGCCCATGCCGCACTACCTGGCGAGCCGCCTGGCCGAGCGCCTGGCCGCCGTGCGCCACGACGGCACCCTGCCCTACCTGCGCCCCGACGGCAAGACCCAGGTCACCGTGCGCTACGAGGACGGCAAGCCCGTCGAGGTCACTACCATCGTCATCTCCACGCAGCACGCTGCCGAAATTGAGGACATGGGCAAGATCAAGGACGACCTCATCGAGCACGTCATCACCCCCGTGATGGCTGCCGAGAACATGCCGTGGGATGGCGCCGATATCTATGTGAACCCCACCGGCCGCTTTGTCGTGGGCGGCCCCATGGGCGACACGGGCCTGACCGGCCGTAAGATCATCGTCGACACCTATGGCGGCTATGGCCGTCACGGCGGCGGTGCCTTTAGCGGCAAGGACTGCACCAAGGTCGACCGCTCCGCCGCGTACGCCGCTCGCTGGGTCGCCAAGAACGTGGTCGCCGCCGGCCTTGCCGACCGCTGCGAAGTCGAGCTGGCCTACGCCATCGGAGTGTCCAAGCCGCTTTCGATCATGATCGACACCTTTGGCACCGCACATGTTGCCGAGGACAAGATCGTCGAGGCCGTGGAGAAGACCTTCGACCTGCGCCCGGGCGCGATCATCCGCGACCTAGACCTGCGCCATCCCATCTACGAGAAGACGGCAGCCTACGGTCACTTTGGCCGCGAAGACCCCGACTTCACCTGGGAAAAGACCGATCGAGTCGAAGAACTCAAAGCAGCCTGCGGCCTGTAAGCTAACGAGAAAAGCCACAGCCAAATAACAACGCACCAAAAGAAGTACCGCCCCCAAGCGGTACTTCTTTTTTATTTAAACGGTGGTGAAGATGTTTCGATATGCAAGGTAAGACACGTCCCTAGCTAATGAATTTTGCCATCTAGCAACTCCAACCATGTATCCTTAGTCCCGAGGGGCGGGGCATAAGGTCGATCGCGAGTTCCGCACGAGCC
>UREM01000057.1 GCA_900546775.1 uncultured Collinsella sp.
ATGACCAGAAGGTCAATGCCGCCTCGTTTCAAGGCACCTTGCTCGCTCTGGCGGGCTTTCGCTGTCTGCGCCAAAACATCGGCGTTTTTGTTGTTGGTAGCCGTTGGCGATGCGGCAGTTAGGGACGTTCCTTTTCTGCCGGCACCTGGGGACACTCCTTAGTCGTTGGGGACGTTCTTGCTTGACTAGTCCGTTTAAGAATGTCCCCAACGACTATTTATTCGGACTGCTAATTTGTGCGGGCTGTGGTTTTGTGACCTGCTGATATTAAAGATACTGTACAACTGTACACTAACTCATCTTCGTAGTATATTGCTACCCGCAAAACTCAATACCATTGTGCTTCGAGACGCTAAAGCGCCTACGTACAATGGTTTTTGATAGTACGATTTGATTCAACGACAGGATGGATGGTCCAAGCGTGAGTCTCGGCAGCAAACTATCCGATGCAAAGGTCTCCTTTGCGATATTCAAGCGCGACATTAAGCGACTGCTTGTGAACCCCGTCGCCTTGGTGGTTACCCTGGGCGTGTGCGTTATCCCCTCGCTGTATGCCTGGTACAACATCGTGGCCAACTGGGATCCGTATGGAAACACCCAGGGCATTAAAATCGCTATCGCCAACAACGATCAGGGCACCCAGAACGACCTAGTGGGCGAGCTTAATGCGGGCGATAAGGTGGTCGATCAGCTCAAGGAAAACGATCAGCTGGGCTGGACCTTCGTCGATTCGGCCGCCGATGCCAAAGAGGGCGTCGAGAGCGGGGAATACTACGCGGCGATCGTAATCCCCAAGAACTTCTCCGACAATCTGGTCTCGATGCTCGACGGCAACTACCATCAGCCGAAGCTCACCTATTACGTCAACGAGAAAAAGAGCGCCATTGCGCCCAAGGTCACCGATACCGGTGCCAACACCATCGAGGAGCAGATCAACTCGGAGTTTGTCTCCACGGTGGGCGAGACTGTTGCCAGTATCGCCAAGGATGCCGGTGTCGATTTAAAGGACAAGGCAACCCAGACTCAGGACTCGCTGACAAGTTCGGTGTCCGAGGCATCCGACACCTTGGGTGAGGTGCGCGATTCGATTGGCGATATGAATGCCGCCATCGATAAGACGAGTGGCGCTATCGCCTCGGCTGATGCGGCGCTTGCCGGCTTGCAAGGTCAGGCACCGTCGCTGACGCAGGCAATCTCCCAGGGCAACGACCTGCTGGGCGAGGCTCGCGCCACGGCGGGCAACTCTATCACCTCGCTCTCCAAGGCACTCTCGGAAGGTAGCCTTGCACTCACCAAGACGTCAGCCTCCGCGAACGCTGCGATTGGCAAGCTAACGGGTACGGTCACATCTACGACCACCCGCATCGACAACTCGCTCGAGTCTCTCCAAGCGACGATCGATCACAATAAGGCCGTTATCGGGCACTTGGAGATTCTCGTTAATGACACGTCGACAGGTTCCGAGGAAATTGACGCGCGCATTGTATCGACCATCGATTCGCTTCGCGAGCAAAACCAGAAGCTGCAGAGCATCAAGGATGGCCTTTCTGCACAGTCGAGCGCCATGGCAAACGACGCTACGGCAATCTCGAACGCGAGCAACGCACTCAACGCGGCAATTCAGACCGGTACGGCTAACCTCGGTCAGGCTCAGACCGATCTGGGTCAGAACGCACTTCCGAAGGCTTCGAGCGCGCTTGACTCCTTTGCCGCCGTTTCGGGCGATTTGACCGGCATTGTGTCGGGTATGACCCCCACGATAGCGAGCGCGCGCGGCACGCTGGCGCAGCTCGATGCCACGCTCAAGCAGGCAAAGACCACGCTGTCCCAAACCGACGCCTCCCTTGCCAAGGTTCAGGACAAGCTCGCGACCGCCGCCAATGACATTGCGGCGCTGCAGACCTCTGAGTCTATGGGCGAGTTAGCCGACCTCATGGACGTCGACGTCAATGACGTGGCAGATTTCATGGCATCTCCGGTTGAGCTGACGTCCAAGTCAATCTATCCGGTCAAGAGCTTTGGCTCGGGCATCGCGCCCTTCTACACCAATCTGGCGCTGTGGGTAGGCGGCTATGTGCTCATCGCTATCTATAAACTCGAGGTCGACCGCGAGGGCATCGGTAGCTTTACGGCGCGTCAGGGCTACTTTGGCCGCTGGCTGCTGCTGGTGATCCTGGGCGCGTTCCAGGCCATTATCGTTACGGTGGGCGACCTGGTCATTGGCGTTCAGTGCGTCAATCCGCTGCTCTTTGTACTGGGCGGCATCGCTATTTCGTTCACCTACGTCAACATCATCTATGCGCTGTCCACCACGTTTAAGCATATCGGTAAAGCCATTGGCGTCATCCTCGTCATTGTGCAGATCCCCGGCTCGTCGGGCATGTATCCCATCGAGATGATGCCCGGCTTCTTCCAATGGCTGCATCCGCTGCTGCCCTTCACCTATGGCATCAACCTGCTGCGCGAGACCGTCGGTGGCATGTATTCGTTCAACTACCTGTTCAACCTGTGCATCCTGGGCGTGTTCCTGATCGTGGCGCTCTTCATCGGTCTGCAGCTGCGTCCGCTGCTGCTCAACCTCAATCTGCTCTTTGATAAGCAACTTTCCACGACGGGGCTCATGATCTGCGAGTCTAACGACCTGCCGCGTCAGCGCTACTCGCTGCGCACGGCCATGCGCGTCATGCTCGATTCCGATTCGTACCGTCGCGAACTGCTCGATCATGCGGTCGCCTTTGAACATCGCTACCCGTACTACATCAAGGGCGGTTTTGCCGCTGTGGTGGGCGTTCAGGTCCTGCTCTTTGTCCTGTCGACGGTGCTCGATATCGACAATAACGGCAAGATCATCCTGCTCGTTATCTGGATCATTTCGGTTATCGCCATCTGCGGCTGGCTCATCAACATCGAATACATCCGTGCGAGCCTCAATACCCAGATGCGTATCTCGGCGCTTTCGGACGAGGACCTTCGCCGCGAGATGCGCGAGCACACGGCTGCCATCCCTGCCGCCCGTCGCATGTTTGGTCTCAACGCCAGCGAGCGTGGCGCCAAGGGAGGCGAACAGCCTACGAGCCGTCTGTCGCATATCGGTGCGCATCGTAAGGCTCAAGATGCCGACGGCGCTGACAACGTAAACGGAAACGACGGGGATACCACCTCGCTTGGCAAGCACTCTAAAGGAGGTGAGGCATAAATGAAAAACATCCTGCACCTGTTTAAGCGCGATGTCCAAAACGTGTCTCGCTCCGTGATCGGCATAGTCGTCGTGATGGGCCTGATCATCGTGCCATGTCTCTATGCATGGTTTAACATCGCCGGAAGCTGGGATCCCTACGGCAATACCGGCAACCTTAAGATTGCAGTGGTCAACACCGATGAGGGTTACGAGAGCGATCTGATTCCCGTCGAGGTCAACGTGGGCGAAAACGTAACCGCCACCCTGCGCGGCAACGAGAACTTCGACTGGGTCGTCCTCAACGACCGCGATAAGGCGATTGAGGGCGTTAAGTCGGGCGCGTACTACGCTGCCGTCGTTATCCCTAAAACGTTTAGCGCCGACATGATGACGCTTTTCTCGACCGAGGTGAAGCACGCCGATATCGAGTTCTACGAGAACCAGAAGGCTAACGCCATCGCACAGATCGTGACTGAAAAGGGCTCGAGCGCCGTCCAGAGTCAGGTCAACGAGACCTTTACCAAGACCATCACGACCATCGGCCTTAAGACCGTGTCCAGCCTGCTCGACTATATGAGTACCGACCAGGTGAGCAACTTTATCGCCAATATGTCCTCGACGCTGGGCGATTCGGTCGAGGACCTGCAGGACGTTCAGGCGAGTGCGACGTCGCTCGCGGGCATTTTGAGCTCCACGTCCGATTCACTGACATCGGCGGGCGGCATGCTCAAGCAGACGGGCACCGTTGATGAGTCGACGAAGCAGCTGATGGAGCACGCAAAGAGCGGCATCAATGATTCCAAGGAAGCGCTCAAGGCCGCCAACGATACCGTTAACGCGGCGATTGACGGAAGCGCGGGCTCGTTCGACAACGTCTCCGCCGAGCTTGCGAAGGCATTCGATGCCGCGAAGCAGCATGTTTACCTTACGGTGTCTCAGCTCAACGAAGCCGCAGCGGCGCTCAATACGCGTGCCAAGGAAATCGACGACACGGCCGACCAGCTCCGCAGCTTTGCCGATCAGGTGAGTGACGAAAAGCTCCAGGACAGCCTCAAGTCTGTGGCTACATCGCTGGGCAGGATCGCGACGGAGTATCGTAACAATGCGAAGGACCTGACGGCGACCGCAAAGTCCCTTTCGGACGGCATGGCCGAGGTCAACAACTCGCGTGCTGAGGTCGACCAGGCCATCGCCGATGCCAAGGCGGGCATCTCGGGCGCTAAGTCTGACTACGATTCCACGTTCTCGGTCAAGGCCAAGGAGCTCAAGAAAACTATTTCGGGCGTGTTGGATTCACTCGACGGCATCTCGGGCGACCTGGATAGCGCTGTTGCCGGCCTGACCGACGCATCCGGTTCGCTGGCAAAGGGCCTCTCCAAGGCTGCAAAGCTGGTCAACAAAGCTTCCGATCAGCTGGGTGAGGCGTCGGACAAGATTAGCGCTTTCAAGGACGATCTCGACGGTGCCCTTATGTCGGACGATCTGGCCACGATCAAGACGATGATCGGTAATGATCCCGAGGGTTTGGCCGTGTCGCTTTCCGGCCCCGTCGCGCTCGACCGCAAGCCGGTCTATCCGATCCGCAACTACGGTTCGGCCATGGCGCCGTTCTACACGATTCTGTCGCTGTGGGTCGGCTCGATCGTACTGGCGGCCATGATGAAGGTCTCGGTTGACGATGAGCTCATCAACGAGCTCATCCCCGTGCGCCTGCACGAGATCTACCTGGGCCGCTACCTGTTCTTTGGAGGTCTGGCCCTGCTGCAGGCGACACTCGTGTGCGCGGGCGACATCCTGTTCTTTGGCATTCAGTGCGACAACCCGCTGCAATTTGTGCTGGCGGGTTGGGTCGCGAGTCTCGTGTTCTCCAATATCGTCTACACGCTTACGGTTTCGTTTGGCGATATCGGCAAGGCGCTCGCCGTCGTGCTGTTGGTTATGCAGGTCGGCGGTTCGGGCGGTACGTTCCCCATCGAGATGACCGGCCCTGTGTTCCAGGCGATCTATCCGTTCCTGCCGTTCACCCACGGCATCAACGCCATGCATGCCGCCATGGCTGGCGCCTACCATATGGAGTACTGGATTGAGCTAGGCATTCTGGCGAGCTATCTGATTCCGTCGCTGGCACTGGGCGTCGTCTTCCGCCGCCCGGTCATCAAAGCTAACGACTGGATCATCGAAAAGCTGGAATCAACAAAGCTTATCTAGTACAGCAACGTTAACGCCGATGCAGCGCTAATGCCAGCGAGCGAGCCGCATTTGCGCCAAGGTGACGTGAAATGAAAGGGCGCTGACCTTCTGGTC
>UREM01000058.1 GCA_900546775.1 uncultured Collinsella sp.
AGGTGCGGGAATGGCCTATTTGCTCAATGTGTTCGGCTGAGATCGGAAATCAACCTTGCTGGACGTGCCGTCGTTAAACAGGTGGCAGACGTTGCCGCGAACGTTGCCGTCTTGGTTGACGCTCGCGGTGCGAAAATAGCCCGCGGGGCGAAGGCGAATGACGAACTTGTCGAGGGTGGCCGCCGGTGTGGGCGTGTCTTCTGCAAATGCCGCGCGCATGGGAAGGCCCAATCCCGCGGTTTCGGGCAGGCTTGCAAGCGGCGACAACGCCGCAAGTCCTAGGCCCAGCGTAAACGCTCGACGACTGATGGCGTGGTGTTCGGTCATAACTCCTCCATTCGCAGGGTGCGGTAATGCGCTCATTTTGGTCACTATACTGCCCGGATGTTTAAAGGTGTCGGCTTAAATTGTGTGCGCGGCGCTATAAATCGGCGGGCGGACGTGTTTGGGTGCTTGCCGTTTTCGTACCGTTGCCACATTTGGGGTGGTTCCGGCGTCCGGCATCCTCGCGTTCGTCAGGTGCCGGCATAAGAAAGGGAGGGTCGGTTTACCGGCCCTCCCTTAGTACGAAACGCTGGGGCACCGTCGCTTGTTTGCACTGCGCTCGTGTTTCCCGTTACGCTCGCGAGTCGCTTAGCGCTTGATCTCGATATCGTCGAGCTTGACGTCCATGGCCTCGGTCTTGGCCTTGGCGATATCATCGGCAAACTCCAGGGACTTCATCATGGTCTCGACGGCGTCCTTGTGCTCTTCGACATTGTCGATGCGCACGTACACGCTGCCGCCGTCAACGTCGGTGAAGTACTCGGTCGTCACGCCGCCCGTGTGCGTGTAGGAAGCGTTGCGCCAGGTCTTGCCGTTGTACTTAACGGGATCATTCTCGGTCCACTCAAAGTCGGTCTTCCACTTGGCCTCGTAGTCAAACAGCTCGTCGGCGTTCTTGTCAGGGTCGAAGACGGGGATGAAGCGGTCGCTGGCGTGCTCGCTCTTGGTGAACTTAAACTGGGCCCTGTCGGCCGTGTCGCCGGCAACGTCGGTAATCTCGACGCCCTCGGGGACCTCGACCTTAAACCAAATGAAGTCGGTCCTCATATCCACGGTTGGCTTTTCCGCGCCGCCGCCACCGCTGCTGCCGGTAGCGCCACCGCTTCCGCCACAACCCACCAGGGCAACCGCGGCAAAGAGGCTGATGCAGAGGGTGAGAATCGCAAAGGCTTTCTTTTTCATGGTCGTGTCCTCCTCGATCTGTAACCGCCCATGGATTACTTGCCTTTACTGTACGCGCGAGCGGCTCGTTCGGGTGGGCCATGTGTCCCATTCTGGGGGCCGGATTTGCGCCGGCAAGTGGCAATATGTCCGGGCGCAAAAGAGGGGAGGGCCGGTGCTGTCGACCCTCCCCGGGTTGGGCGCCCGTTGTTTTAATGGGGCGCGTGCGGGTGCCCCGTTACTTGATCTCGATGCTCGAAATTTCGACTTCGCGTGCCTCGGAAACTGCCTCTTCCATGTCATCGGGGAACTCGATGGAGTTGAGGAGCGCCTCGGCTTCTTTCTCGTGCTGGTCGAAGTTCGAGATGAGGACGTAGACGCTTCCCGGCTCAACGTCGGTAAAAAGCATGGTTGAGATGCCGCTGTTGTCCTCGTATGTTCCGACGAGCCACGTCCTGCCGTTATACTCGACGGACCCGCCATCCTTCCACTGGAACGTGTCCCCCTTCTTTTCCGCCTGGTCGGCGTGGGATTCCTCGGCCGTCAGCGCTTTTTTCCAAACGGGGATAAAGCGATCGGCCGAGGCGTTCTCATCTTCGGGGAAGGTGAGCTGGACCCTGTCGGCATTCTTGCCGGCAGAGTCACTTACGCCGACGCCCTCGGGCATCTCGACCTTAAACCAGATGAAGTCGGTCTTCTTGGCGACGGGGGCCTTTTCCTTGCTCTCGCTCTTGGGGGCGCTGCCGCCGCCCGATGCGCTCCCGCCGCAGCCGACAAGGGCAAACGCGGCAAAGAGGGCGATGCAGAGGGAAAGGATTGATAGGGTCTTTTTCTTCATGATGGCGTCCTCCTTGTCTGCCGATGACATCACGGCGCCGCGGGTTGTTGGGGTACTGATTGCGCTGGCGGCGGATGTCTCTGTGTACTGTGCGGCGATACCTCCGTTCATCGCTTGTGGCCGTTGAGCGGCCGTGCCCCAACGGGTTCCTTACTTATAGATATGCCCCAGCTTGTGCTGCCCGGGAGTCTCGAAAGGTGGGCCAGATGTCCCATGTTTGCGTGTGCGGGCTTGCCGCAAGGTGGGCCTGGCGCTGGGCAAGCGTGCGCCTTGGTTGATGCTCCTAATGTTGCGCAACAGCAATGCCGGCTTGAGGTTTTAGACTTGGCTGTGACAAAAGCTAAACCACGAAAGGTCGAACGATGTTCTGTCAAAAATGCGGACAGCAAGTTCCCGATGGATCGACGTTTTGCACGCATTGCGGGGCGTCGCTTGCGGGTGGTTCCGCGCCGACGTCCGCGGGCGCTGCTCCTTCCTCTGCCCCGGGCCTGACCCAGTCGATGCCGCCGGTCGCGCCTGCGCCTCAAAAGCCTAAGAGCAAGGCGCCGGTCATTATCGCTGTGGCATGTGCTGCTGTGGTCCTCATCGGTGGCGGCACGGTGTTTGCACTCACGATGCTTAATGGGTCCAAGAGCTCTGACACGCAAATCTCGGTGATCGATACCGGGTCTTCGGACGAGAAAGATTCTTCTGCCAAGAAGAAGAGCGACAAGTCCAAGGCCAAGGAACCCTCGTCGTCCGATGACGAGGCCGTTCCCGAGGACGAGTCGGCATACTACGGTTCGGGCGATTCGGACGATTACCTAACCGACGTGTATACGTACACGAACGACATGCATCCTTATAGCATGTCGATTCCCAATCGCTTTGAGATGGAAGATACTCCCAACGGCAGTGGCGCCAGGTATGAGGACCCGGAGACGGGCTTTGTAATCAACCTGTTTGGCTACGTCAACATTAACGACGAAACTGCACACGAGATGTTCGTCGATGAGGACACCTCGGGCAAGGCCGACCTCTATACCGCAGAGGGCGACAACTGGTACGTGGTTTCGTGGCGCGAGGGCGACATCGTCATTTACGAAAAGACGATCGTCACGGATTCGACGATTGCCACGGCGCATTTGGAGTACTCGACTGCAAACCGCGACATGGGGTCGAAGATTATCGATACGCTGCTGCCGACGTTCCAGGTGGACTAGGCTCCTACGCCTATAGCCGGCAATCGGAAACACCGATAGCCAGAGCTCCTGACAGCCTTTGTCTTATGGGCTAGACTGGCTTGGACAAGATCGATGAATGGGACAACCGCTTCCTGGCGTCGTTGTCCCATTTTTATTATGCGTGCGACCCGTGGTGGCCGGCACGGTGGGTAGAGGTGTTTCGATGAGCCAAGAGATGATGGATAAGACCTGTCGTGGATTTGCCCAGGCGCTGGCCGCGCGCGAGCCGGTTCCCGGCGGCGGCAGCGCCAGCGCGTTTGTAGGAGCACTGGGCGCCTCGCTTTGCGGGATGGTCGCTCGCTACGGGGCGACAAATCCCGCGCTTGCCGATCGCGCAGACGATCTGACGCGTGCATTTGCCCAGGCGGATGAGTTGGCGCAAGAGCTTGTCGACTTGGTTGCCGAGGACGTTCGTGCGTACGGCCAGGTGTCCGCTGCGTACGGTATTCCGCGCGAGAACCCGGCTCGACCTGCGGCGATTCAGGACGCGTTGCACGTGGCGGCCATGCCACCGTACCGCATTATGGACGCCTGTGGTCGTGCGCTGGCGCTGCTCGAGGACATGGCGGACAAGGGCTCGCGCCAGTTGCTGTCCGACGTGGCGTGCGGTGCCGTGTTCTGCCGCGCCGCCATGCAGGGCGCGAGCCTGACGCTCTTTGCGAACACCACGTCTATGAAGGACCGTGCCCGCGCCGAGGAGCTCGAGGCGGCGTGCGATGAACTGCTGGATACGTGGCTGCCGCGCGCCGACGCTCTGGCGCGCCGCGCCGCTGACGCAGCCAGGAAGAGGGGATAGCTATGGCTGAGCTGCTGAAGGGCGCTCCCGTCGCCCGCACGTTGACTGAGGAGCTTGCCGCGCGTTGTGCTGTTCTGCGCGAGCGCGGCGTTGTTCCGACGCTTGCTATCGTTCGTGTAGGCGAGCGCGAGGACGACCTGTCCTACGAGCGCGGTGCACTCAAACGCTGCGAAAAGGTGGGCATCGAGGCTCGTCGCGTTTTGCTTCCTGCCGATGTTTCGCAGGACGAGCTACTGGCGGCTATTAAGGACATCAATGCCAACCCCACTGTTCATGGCTGTCTGCTGTTCCGCCCGCTGCCTGCCGGTCTTGACGAGGATGCAGTTGCCGCGGCGCTCGAACCCGCCAAGGATGTTGACTCCATGACGCCGGCGTCGCTGCTTACCACGCTTTCGGGGCGGGGCGAGGGCTTTGCTCCCTGCACGGCCGAGGCCGTGTTGGCGTTGCTGGACCATTACGGCGTTGAGCTGGATGGGGCCAAAGTCGCGGTCGTCGGTCGGTCGCTGGTGATTGGCCGTCCCGTTGCCGCCATGCTTACGGCTCGCAACGCTACCGTGACGACGTGCCATACGCATACGCTTGACTTGGCTGCCGAGTGCCGTTTTGCCGACATCGTTGTTGCCGCGGTTGGACGTGCGCGCACGATTGGCGCGGATGCGGTTCGCGAGGGCCAGACAATCATCGATGTTGGCATTAATTGGGACGAGGCTGCTGGCAAGCTGGTCGGTGACGTTGATTTTGACGCTGTGGAGCCGGTTGTTGGCGCCATCACGCCCGTGCCGGGCGGCGTGGGGGCTGTGACTACCGCGATCCTTGCCAAACACGTGATTGAGGCGTCGGAGCGCGGTAGCGCACAGAGATGTGGTGTAAGAGGCGGGGCATG
>UREM01000059.1 GCA_900546775.1 uncultured Collinsella sp.
CCGTTCGGTAGAACGGCGGAATTTAATTGTTCAGCATGCGGTCGAAGCTTCCCGAGTCGCCATCCCGATAGTCGGCGGTCATCAGAATCTCCTGCGGAATGCGCCCGCCCTCGCGCAGCACATTGCGGAACTGCACGCGCGTGACCATGGGCAGATCCTTGATCGTCGCCGCCAAGTTCTGCGGCACGCCCTGGTTGGCAGCCGCGGGCTCGCACTCGCCGCCGGCCTTCACGCGACGCTTATGCTCGGCGAGCATGGCGCGGTACATGCCGGCATGCAGGCGAATCTCAACCACATTGGCATTGCGAGCCTGCTCGACGATGCGCGCGCCCTCGCGGTCGATATCGCCCACGTAGTAGACGTAGTTAAAGCGATAGCCGATCTCAGCCAGATAATCGTCCAGGGCATGCGAGACGCTCGCCTTGCATCCGCCGCCAAAAATCACGCCGCCCACCTTGATGCCAAAGAGCTTGGCGTGCTTGCGGCCACGCAGCAGCCTGACGATCTCGTCGTAGGTGTCCAGGTTCTCGACCATAATGAACGGCTTGTCAGCGCCCAGCGTAAAGAAGCCCGTAAAGTGAACGGGGCGGTTGGGGGCGACCTTAATCGCCTGCATGCTGATGCCCTTTTCGGTCATACGCCGAATTAGGCGCTCGCCGTGCTTGCCGTCAAAGGCCTTCTCATCGTTAAAAATCTGGTAGGCACGCTGGCGGCGCGAGGCAACCGGCGTATCGGCACCTCGGTTTTGCTCGATCCAAGCCTGGATGATTGCGATTTCCTCGGCAATCTTGCGGTTGGACATCTCGTTGTGCTGAGTGCGCTGCGGCGCCTTTTTGCCGTCCTTGCCCTCGACCTTAACAATTTGAGTCTGCTGCTCCTTGATCTTAGAGAGCGCCGTAGGCGTAGGGACAACTTTGAGCAGCTGCCTGCCCAAAACGCGGGCAAGGGCAAACGCCGATACCTCGCCGTGGACGGCCGACTCGGGCTGCTGGGTAGCACTATCAGCCGCGGCAGGCTCAGCCTGTGCATGAGGCTTACGCTTGGAATCTGCCCGGGTATTACGTTCCTGCTTGGGCGCAGACGAGCGCTTTTGCGGACGATCGGACTTGGCCTCCTTCGCCGGCTGGCGCTTGACCTGATCCACCGGAGTCTCGGCCTTCTCATCTCCGTTTTGTGTCGCTGTCTTCTCGGCCGCGGCCTCGGCATTTGAGCCACGACCGCCGCGGTGACGACGACGGCGGGGCTTGCCTGAGGCGCTCTCCCCAGCCTGCTTATCAGCGGTCTGTTGAGCTTTGACCTCAGTGTCAGCCGCAGGCTGCGACTCGGAAGGTTGCTGTTCGCGAGCCGCCGGCTCAACGGTTTTCTCGGTTTGTTCGGCCTTCTCGGCCTGAGCGGTCGAAGCCGGCTCGCCCTTCTCCTGACGCCTTACGGGATACGCGCGCCTCGCAAAACCACGCCCGGGACGGCATGAACCCGGAGCCTTCTTGGCAGACTCCTCAACATCGTCTGCAGCCTCGGAAGGCTCTTCAACCTCATGCGCGACATCCTGCTGCGCAGCCTTAAAGTGGGCACCACGGCGACGCTGGGGCTCCTGGGCCTCCACGGGCTTTTGCTCCTTCGCGGGCCTCTGCGACTCGGCGGCAACCTCGTTCTCAACAGCCTCGGCATCCGTCTCACCCTTTTGAGCAACGGCACGACGGAAGCGCTCCTGCTGGGCGCGGCGCTGCGCATCGCGCTTGCCACCCCCGCCAAAACCGCCGCGTCCTGCCTTGGCCGTAAAGGCACGCACGACGTTCTCATCGAGCAACTCATCGGTATCGACATGCTCACGCGGAGCAGCTTCTTCCACAGCAGGCACGTCAGCGGAATCCTCGACGACAAAATCTTCGACGGACTCGGCAGGCTGCTCCTGGGCATCGCGGATCTCGACATTGATGGTATAGAACGCCGGGCGCCCGTTAATGCCGCTGCCCTCGATCTTGGTCACGATATTTGCCGCGATAAGCTCATCGCGCATCGCCTTGGTGTCGCATTCCTTATCGACGGAGCGGAAAATCTGCGCCAGCGCGCTCGACTTAATCTTGAGCGCCTTGCGGCAGAGCAGGTCGTAGGCAACCAGCTTGGCGCGCTCGGCAGAAAGCGATGTCTGGCTGCTCAGACGCTCAGCCAGAGCATCGACATTGTTTTGATTATCGGAATATACCGTCTTGGCCACGGGGCCCCTTTCATATGCACACATATACGTTCATATGGTACAACGCACGAGCCTATCCACGCAAAACATCTGCGAGAACGCCCTTGCACCACCTGTTCTCACAAGAAAAAAGACCGGGTCCGCTTGATTGCGGACCCGGTCTTTCCGAGTCAAATAGATGGGAGATTCAACCCGTCCGACCGACTAGGCCTTGGCGGCCTCGGCGTCGGCAGGAGCTTCAGCGGCAGCGGCGCGACCGTACTCGGCCTTGCCCATCTCGGACCACTCGGGCTCCTCGTCGGGCATGGAGCCGGCCTCCTTGCCGAAGAACTCCTTGAGGCAGTTGACGGCGACGATGAGGCCCAGGACCATCAGCAGGACGGCGAAAACGAGCTGCAAGCCCTTGGTGGCGGCGACGGAGACGGCGGCCGTGGTGGCGGTAGCCGGGATGGTGCCGAAGAAGCCGTAAGCCTGGACAGCGGTCATGCAGCCCATGGCGCTCTGGACCAGCGAGGTGAAGGTGCAGCAGAGCAGGAAGGCGACGGGCACGTAGAGCATCCAGCCCTTGCGGCCGGTGCACTTGCAGAACACGGCGAGGGTGATCATGGTCATGCCGCCGAGCAGCTGGTTGGAAGCACCAAAGAGCGGCCAGATGTTGGCATAGCCGCCAAAGGCGAGGGCGAGACCGGGAAGCAGGGTGACGACCGTGGCGAACCAGGGGTTGCCGAGAACCTTCATGTAGCCGGCCTTGGACTCGATGGCCAGGGCGTCGTTGGTCTGGGCAAAGAACTCGGAGAACGAGGTGCGGGCGATGCGGGCGACGGCATCGAGCGAGGTCAGGGCCAGAGCGGAGACGTTCATGGTCATGAAGACGGTAGCGAGCGTGCCGTCAACACCGAAGGCCTGCATACCGCGGGAGATACCAGCGGCGAAGATCTGGAACGGGGTGGAAGCGACGCCGGCGTTGAGGGCACCAGTGCCGGCGGTGTTCATATCGGAGAACATGATGCCGGCGACGATGATGGCAAGGATGCCGACGAAGGACTCGACGATCATGGCGCCATAACCGACCTTGACGGCGTCCTGCTCCTTCTCGACCTGCTTGGAGGAGGTACCAGAAGAAACGAGGCTGTGGAAGCCGGAGAGGGCACCGCAGGCAACGGAAACAAACAGGACCGGGAACATCATGCCAGAAGCGCTGGAGAAGCCGGTAAAGGCCGGAGCGGTGATGGTGGCCTGGCCGTTAACACCCAGGACGACGATACCGAGGACAGCGCAGGCGATCATGACGATCATCATGATGGAAGTGAGGTAGTCGCGAGGGGTCTTGAGCATCTGGATGGGCATGGCGCCAGCAAAGACCAGGTAGACCATGACAACGGCGAACCACTGGAACTTGTCCAGGTAGACTGGGAACTGCATGCCGACGGCAAACATGAGAACCATGAGCACCACGCCAGTGACAAACTCGGCAGCGCCGGTGAGGTTGAACTTCTTCTGGGCCCAACCAAAGGCGATAGCGACGAAGGTGAACAGGATGGAGATGGTACCAGCGCAGCCGGCGGCATAGGACTTGGTGAAGTCGATAGCACCGGTGGCAGCGCCAGAAGCGTCAACGACCGAGGTGAACATGAACGTCTTGCAGACCATGTCGGTGAAAGCGGCGATGACGATGATGCAGAACAGCCAGCAGAACAGCAGGAACAGGCGACGGCCGGTCTTGCCGATGTACTTCTCGATGAGCTGAGCGAGCGACTTGCCGTTGTTCTTCATCGAAGCGTACAGAGCACCAAAGTCGTGGACGGCGCCAAAGAAGATGCCGCCGACGAGGACCCAGAGCACGACGGGCAGCCAGCCAAAGGCCATGGCGACGATCGTACCCGTGACAGGGCCAGCACCGCAGATCGAGCTGAACTGGTGCGAGAACGCGGTAAAGGCGGAGACGGGCGAGAAGCTCTTGCCGTCCTTCATGCGCTTGGCCGGCGTGAGGGCCTCTTTGTCAACGCCCCACTTGTTGGCCAGCCAGCGGCCGTAGCCCAGATAGCCGCAGGCGAGCACCGCCGCGGCCACAACCATGAGCAAAACTCCGTTCATTACATTTCCTCCTCTAAAAAGAACTTCCTAGACATAAAAAATGAGGGCCGTCGGTTGCGCTCGACGGCCCTCATCTTCATCAGCCGCCCGTTATCGTACGGGCTAGCTGTATGTGCTAACCCGCATCAGATAATTACTACGCTGATAATGTTTAGCTGATGCGTGAACATGTCTAAAAATCCTCTTCAATCATGATGTGAACGATCCGTGCGTGTTCACATCCCCCAGTGGATGAAACGCAGTATGAAACTTTAGTTACCTAAAGTCAACGCAAATTTGTAATGAATTTTCACCTTTTTTTGAAATTCTCGGTATAAAACGCCACTGACCTCGGACTTTACCACACGACAGTTTTTGCATGAGAGACGCCCCTCGGGAGCGGGCGGGCGTATACAAGGTTTCCTGCTCTACAGTCCTGCTCGCACGGAGAGCACATTAAGTGCTCTCCGGCTCGTGCGGAACTC
>UREM01000060.1 GCA_900546775.1 uncultured Collinsella sp.
CCCGCCAACCCCGCCATCCACAAGGCCACGACCGGCCCCGAGATCTGGGAGGACACCGACGGCAAGGTCGACATCTTCGTCGCCGGCGTCGGCACCGGCGGCACCGTGACCGGCGTGGGCGAGTTCCTCAAGGAGCAGAACCCCGAGATTCAGGTTGTCGCCGTCGAGCCCGCCACCTCCCCGGTGCTCTCTAAGGGCCAGGCCGGCCCGCACAAGATTCAGGGTATCGGTGCCGGCTTTGTGCCCGACGTCCTCGACACCCAGATCTACGACGAGATCATCCCCGTCGAGAACGACGACGCCTTTGCCACCGGCCGCGCCGTGGGCCACAAGGAGGGCGTGCTCGTGGGCATTTCGTCCGGCGCCGCCGTGTGGGCCGCGCTACAGCTGGCCAAGCGCCCCGAGAACGAAGGCAAGACCATCGTGGCGCTGCTCGCCGATACCGGTGAGCGCTACCTGTCCACGGCACTCTTCCAGGACTAGGGCCCGTCGCCCATAGGTTGAGCCCAGGGACGAGCCGGTCTCCCCTCTCCCGGCAGTCTGAGCCCATCCCATCAGGGTGTCCCACGAGACGTCCGAACTTGCTACAATGTCTGCGGCGCGGAACCAGCCTCCCGCGCCGCTTTTCTTTTTTGGCCATATGCCACCAAGGAGAACCTCCTCATGCACAACAAGCGCGTGCTCGTCGCCATGAGCGGCGGCGTCGATTCCAGCGTGACCGCGTACCTGCTCAAGCGCCAGGGCTGCGAATGCGTCGGTGCCACCATGCGCCTCACCTGCCCCGCGCCCGATCCCGTCACGGGCACGAGTAAGGTCGACCGCGACATCGCCGATGCAAAGGCCGTCGCCGAGCGCCTGGGGATACCCCACCATGTGCTCGACCTGCAGCAGACCTTCGACCACAGCGTTATCGAGCGCTTTGTGAACGCCTACCAGGAGGGGCTGACGCCCAATCCGTGCATTATCTGCAACCGCCATATTAAGTTTGGCGCGTTGCTCGATGCGGCGCTGGACATGGGCTGCGACTACATCGCTACGGGACATTACGCCAAAACAAGTCAGGCGTCCGACGGCACCTGGCAGCTGCACCGCGGCGAGGACCCTAAGAAGGACCAGAGTTACTTTTTGTATTCGCTCACGCAAGAGCGTCTGGCACGCACGATCTTTCCGCTGGCAGGCTTGGACAAAGAGCGCGACGTTCGCCGCATTGCCGCCGAGCAGGGCTTTATCAACGCCCAGAAAGCCGAGAGCGAGGATATCTGCTTTATCGCGGACGGCGACTACGCGGGCTATATCGAGCGCCGCTGCGGACATGCCGCCGAGCCGGGCGATATTGTATGGCGTGACGGCAGCGTGGTCGGACGTCACAGCGGCGCACTGCGCTATACCATCGGCCAGCGCAAGGGCCTGGGCGTCGCGATGGCGCACCCCGTGTACGTAACGGGCGTCGATGCCGCCAACAACATTGTGCATCTGGGCGAGGCCGAGGACCTGACGGCCATAGCGCTCACGGCCAACGACTGGATCTGGAGCGCCCCTGCCGACCGCATGGAGGCAGAGCTGGACGCCGACGGCATTCGCGTGGGCGCCAAATACCGCTACCGTCAAAAGGACCAGGCAGCGACCCTTGCACGTGGCGAAGACGGGCAAATGCTGCTAACTTTTGACGAGCCGCAGCGAGCCATCGCCCCCGGCCAGGCAGTCGTTGCCTACCGCGGCGACGTCGTCTTGGGCGGCGGCACCGTCACGGCAGCCATCAGGTAGCCCCATCCCCTTCATAAGTTGCGGTGAAATAGGGACTGTTTAAGCGTTTAAAACCGCCAAACAGTCCCTATTTCACCGCAACTTAGAGAGGACGGCCTCGGTCGGTACTGCTGTGTCAGCCGAGGCCGCTGCATCGTTAGCGCTGCACGTAGGCGCGGACGAGCTCGTAGGTGTTACGCACGCCGTCCATGTGGCTGCGCTCGTAGTTGTGGCTCGCGTACACGCCGGGGCCGATCAGGCCATGGCGAATGTCGTAGCCGGCCGAGAGCGTGGCCTCGACGTCGGAGCCGTAGTGCGGGTACACATCGATGGCGTAATCGAGCTCCAGCTCGCGCGCGATGTTGGACAGCGTGGTTACCAAGTCGTAGTTGTACGGACCACCCGAATCCTTGGCGCAAATCGACACCATGCGCTCGGTGCAGCCCAGGTCGTCGCCCACGCAGCCCATGTCCACGCTGATCATCTCGCGCGTGTCGGCCGGCACGAAAGCGCCGCCGTGGCCGACCTCCTCGTACACAGTAAAGAGCAGGGACACCTTGCGCGAGAGCGTCACCTCGCCAGCGGCGACGGCACGCGCCAAGCCCAGCAAAATGGAGGCCGACAGCTTGTCGTCCAAGAAGCGACTCTTGATGTAGCCGCTCTCCGTCACCGTGGTACGCGGATCCATAGCGATGATGTCGCCCGTCTGAATGCCCAGCTCAAGCACGTCATCCTTGCTGTCGACATTCTCGTCGAGCAGGATTTCCATGTTCTTCTCGATGGTCTTGACCGGCTCGTCGGCCACGTGCGCCGAAGGCTCGGTGTTGAGAACCACACCCGTGTACACATTGCCGTCACGCGTGTAGACGGTGCAGTTCTCGCCATCGGCCGTAGACCACTGGTGCCCACCAAGCGTCGTGGGACGCAGGCGGCCATTGTCCTTAATGGAGCGTACCATGGCGCCCAGGGTGTCGACATGGCTCGCCAAAACAAGCGGCTCGCCCTCGCCGCCAAGCTCAACCAGCACGTTGCCCTTATTGGAACGCTCAGGGCCAAAGCCCATATCACGCAGGGTCTCCTTTAGATAATCAGTCGCCGCACGGGTATAGCCCGTAGGCGAAGCAATAGAAGTCAGCGTCTTAAGCTGTCCCGCGATATAGGAGAGCGTCTCCTCTAGAGAAGCATCGATATTGGAACCCATATGCATCCTTCCAAATAAAACTAAGACCGAATCCCGATTTTAACCGTTCTACACGTGCAATGCCCTAGAAGCCGAGCCACCTCCAGACGTCCTCGCGCCGATTTTGCGCACGCGCACGGTTTAAAATCCGAATCTTGCATAAAGCTTTTCGATTTCTGCATAAAAATGAGGCATCTTCTTGCTTCGTCTCAGGGTACCCCACTTTGGACCGTGCAAAAAACGGAGTATTCAGCACCGTGGGCCCCAACGGCCCCATCACAAACGACAAAACGATGCGGTTACAGCAGTATTGCGGGTCGTCGCAAAGCAGAAACTCAGTAACAACCCCCTCCACTCATCGATAGCCCACCCACAATGGCTGTCGATGGGCGTCTGCGGGCCACTACGGGCCATTCAAAACGTTATGCATTTTTAAGAGCTTGCTGAATACTCCCAAAAATGCACGCTGGGAAGTGCGCCACCTATCCGCAGCGGGCGGTATGCCTTGGCTTTACCCATCTCGGGGCATCGACACGGCACAAAAAGCCCCGCCGCGCGTAGCGCGGCGG
>UREM01000061.1 GCA_900546775.1 uncultured Collinsella sp.
GCAGGGCGGGAGGCCGGATCGCCTTCCCTCAACGCGACCCTGCGGAGCCGTGAGCGGGGAGGGAAGGCGATCCGGCCTCCCGCCCTGCGCTCCGCAGCAGCCAGCGCCAAGCGCTAGTAGTTCACCACCTGCTCCTCAAAGTACGCCTTCGGGTGGTTACAAACCGGGCACACCTCAGGCGCCTCGGCACCAACGTGCAGGTGCCCGCAGTTCAGGCACTTCCACACCTTTACGCCCTCACGCTCAAACACCTCGCCCGACTCGATGCGCTCGACGAGCTTGTTGTAGCGCTCCTCGTGGGCCTTCTCGACGGCGGCGACACCCCGGAACTTTGCGGCAATCTCGGCAAAGCCCTCTTCCTCGGCGGTCTTGGCAAACTCGTCGTACATCGTGGTCCACTCGTAGTTCTCACCCGCGGCGGCATCGCGCAGATTGTCCAGGGTATCGGGGACGGCGCCATCGTGCAGATACTTAAACCACAGTTTGGCGTGCTCGGACTCGTTGCCAGCCGTCTCGGCAAAGATGTTCGAGATCTGAACGTAGCCGTCCTTCTTTGCCTTGGAGGCATAGTAGCGATACTTGGTGTGTGCCTGGGACTCACCGGCAAAAGCGGTCTCGAGGTTCTTCTTGGTTTGGGAATTCTCAAAATCCATAGGTGTACTTCCCTTCAACGCATGCCGCCCGTAGGCTTCGAGCGGCCTCGTCTTTAGGATGCCCTCATGTCGGAAATCTAAACCTTACAATCCTGTTCTTCAGATTTCCACGGGCTAAATGCTCAGCCAGCGATCGCCCTCGGCTCGGCAAAAGCCCTCACGCTCCAGGTCGGCCAGAATGCCCGCGACAAGCTCGCGCTCGACCGGCCCGCGCCCAGCCGCCGCTTCCATATCGTTAACGCCCACCACGGCATCAGCAAGCGTAATCCCCGCCGGTTGGCCATCGCGCGCCGCCAGCAGCATGCGCACAATGTGGGCGCGCTTTTGGCGACGCGAGCCCTCAAACTTGGACTGACGGCTATAGCCCGCCGACCGCCTGGACGGATTGGGCAGCGTCTTTTTAAGATGCGCGCCGCAATCTAGCAACGCGTAATACCACGCGCGCGGCGTGTCGGCATCATCGAGCGGCATGGCAAAGGGCGCGATCTCGTCCGCCGACGCACCGGGGGCCGCCGGACAGGCGGCTTGGATCAGCGGCACCAGCTCGCGATCGGGAACGGCCGGCACATCGGGAAAGAAGTGATGCAGAAAGACCGTGCGCACGTTGGTCTCCAGATACACGCCCGGAAGATCAAACGCAAACGACCGGATACCCTGCGCCGTTGCCGGGCCAATACCAGGAAGAGCGACCAAGTCACGTGTCTCGTGCGGAAACTCCCCGTCCCAGTCCTCTACAACGCGCTGGGCGGCCTTGTGGAGCGCCAGAGCGCGTCGGTTGTAGCCCATGCCCTGCCAAGCGTCCAAAACATCGGAAGGCGCGGCTTGGGCAAGCGCCTGCACGGTCGGAAAGCGATCGAGCCACGCCGGCATACGCGTCTCCACGCGTGGCACCTGTGTTTGCTGCAACATGACCTCAGAAAGCCAAATGATGTACGGATCGCGCGTGCGGCGCCACGGAAGGTCGCGATAACGCAGGACCCCTTCCGAACGAATCATCGAACGAAAGGGGTCCTGAATCATATCTATGCTCCTTATGCGGCGCTATTCCTCCCGGTAAGCGCACGCACAGGTGGCGTACTCGGGAAACGCTTCGCGGTCGGCGAACTTGGGATCGACGGCCGGGAACTGGCGGTGAGCGACGATGTCGCCGAGCGAAACGGAATCGAGGTAGTCGCGCATCAACGCTTGAGCTCCGGCCCACAGGGGATGATAGCAGCACGTGCCCATGCGCGCACAGTCGCCATCGGGTGCGGTGCAATCATTCATAACCATAGGGCCCTGAACGGCCTCGACGACCTGACGAATGGTGACGTCGTCCGGACTGACCTTGAGACGCATGCCACCGTGGACGCCACGCAGGCTCTCCACAATACCGGCCTGGACCAAACCGTGCTGAATCGAGCGGGCAAACGAATACGGAACATTGACCTCTTCGGCAGCGGTGCGAACAGAAAGCAAACGCTCCGGATCCTCGGCAAGCATCGCCAGCATACGAAGGGCGTAATCAGTCTTCCTCGATATGTCCATTTTTCCCCTTTCAAGGAATACGAACAGCTCGAACGAGCTCCGGGGCCGAGCTTGTGTCGAGACGCTAAATGACCGCTAGGACATCCAAATGGTAAATCGGATATCCACTGAGTGCCGCGCTTGGAGCGAAATGCATCAGATGCGGCCTGCAGTGCAATTTAGTATAACCTAACCCCCTGTCTCGTTGAACAGGTGTTGCGCAACAAAGCTGTTGTTCAGACAAATATACTTATTAGATTTTACTTGCGTTCCCGAAGGCGCGGGGATTCTGGGCGAAGATGCGCCAAGGCGATCGTTCTATCGAAACAAAGTGCATCAAACGCAAAAAGCCACGTCCGAAGACGTGGCTTTAATTGCGTTGGCGGGAAGTACGGGGCTCGAACCCGCGACCCCAACCTTGGCAAGGTTGT